>NZ_FOWN01000041.1 GCF_900115465.1 Halolactibacillus alkaliphilus | reverse complement strand
GAGCAGAAACAAGGTCTACATCATTGGACGCAATGGGCGTATATGATGCGTACCCTGTCTTTTGTTAGAACCCATGTGTTCTACCAGACGGAACGATTCGACCAAAGCAAGTTGTGTTCCTGGAACACACTATTTCCCCAACATGCTTTAACAGATGTTGAGAAAATAGGTTTGCGGCGGTTGGAGAGTAGAAAATCCTATGCTTAGTTGAATGAGCATGGGTTGCCTTTAGGGTGTCCTTATGGAATCCCCTTCCTCAAACATTCGTGAGAATGTTAGGTGGGGGTAGTTCAATAAGCCTTGGTTGCCTTAACAGTGTCCTTATGCCATCTCCTTTCTCAAAAATCTGTGAGGATTTTAGGTAGCGTCTTACAATTACTATTGAAAACATACAGCCGTTCATATATTATATGACTATAAGTCAGTGACTGATAGTCATATAAGGAGGCATCACCATGTTAAACGGCAAAGAATATAGAGATTGGATCAATACAAAGTTAAGAATTGGGGAGGAGTTACTTTATTTAAGCGAAGCCGAATGTCGCGCATTACCTTTAAGTGATCAAGAAATTTTTAATTTAACTGAGCGGGCGCTCGTATTGTATAGCCAAAACAAAACTGATATGCCGGCTAAAATTGCTTTACACCCTATTCGCGACACATTTTATCATGCAATGCCAGCTTCAATTGAGGAAGTTAGTTCAGCGGGCATCAAGTGGGGATCTTGTTATCCTGAGAATAGACAGCAGTTTGGCATTCGACAAGCTAATGCGTTGATAATTTATAACGACTACTTGTCCGGTGTACCCCTTGCTGTAATGGATGGCTTATATATTACAGAAATACGTACCCCTTGCGTCTCTTTTGCATCAGCTAAATATATGGCCAAGCCCCACACGAAGACGTTTGGAATGATTGGTTGTGGTATTCAGGGACGGGAACACGTGCGTATAGCGCATCACACTTTAACTCAACTAGAGATGATCTATGTCTATGATACATATGAAGAGGCTGCCGATGCACTAATTAAAGATTTACAACCATATACACCATGTAAAATCATTAAAGCGCGCAGTATAGAAGAGTTAGTTAAATGTAGTGAAGTCATCGCAACAGCAACGATTATACCAGAAACACCTAATCCTCAAATTAAAGATGCATGGGTTACAAAAGGACAAACTCTTCTTTTAAGTGATTGTCATTCACTTGTAGAAGACAAAACAGTGAAACGGGCAGATAAATACACTTTAGACAGCGTGGCACAACATGAGCTTCTCGCGGGTTATGACTACTACCCTCACGGTCTACCTAAGGTCTATGCTCAGATCGGAGAAGTGTGTGGTGGGCAAAAAGCTGGGCGTGAATCAGATGATGAATTAATCATTTGTAACAATGTTGGGATGGCCGTTGAAGATATGATGCTATTGCGCGTGCTATTTGATCGTGCTCTGGAAACTAATGCCGGTAGAAAGTTACCACTATAACAATTAACTAAGAGACTCACACAGCAAATCGCGGCGGTTCAATGTTTAGTGATTGAGCCGCCAGATAAGAAAAGTACGCATGTTTTAATACAAGACAATAATTTTACTAAAAGACCTTGACACTTTTTACGGGGTGTTGTATTATATCACTTGTGACTTTCTTATGGCGGTGTAGCTCAGCTGGCTAGAGCGTACGGTTCATACCCGTGAGGTCGGGGGTTCGATCCCCTCCGCCGCTACCATTTTTAATAATAGGCTTTATACATACTTCACCGGTACTTACTTAGTAAGTGCCGGTGTTCATTTGTTTTGTTCAATTTTTAAAAATAAATAACCATCTTGATACACGTGTATCAAGATGGTTATTTATTTTTTTCTGTTATTCTAGGTCGCATTCATAGCGCTTGAGAATGTCGCGTACTTCATCTGTCGTATGTGTCTGCATCAACTCATTACGTAATTCACTTGCGCCTCTAAAACCTTTAACATAAATTTTGAAAAACCGCCGTAGCGGCTTAAAAGAACGATCTTCCAACTTTGTATAATGATCAAATAAATCTAAGTGACGATTGAGTAAACCTAAAAATTCTTGGTAAGTATGCTCCTTCTGTTCTTTCTCAAAAGCAAAGGGATTTTTAAAAATGCCTCGTCCAATCATGACACCATCGATACCATACTTCTCAGCTAGCTCTAATCCTGTCTGACGATCAGGAATATCGCCATTGATTGTTAGTAGTGTGTGCGGTGCAATCTCATCGCGAAGCCGCTTAATATCAGGAATTAATTCCCAATGCGCATTAAAGTCACTCATTTCCTTACGCGTTCTTAAATGAATCGACAAGTTAGCAATATCTTGCTTCAAAATGTGCGTCAACCATTCTCGCCATTCATCTAAATCAGTATAGCCGAGCCTTGTTTTCACACTGACTGGCAGTCCCCCTGCTTTAGTCGCTTCAATTATTTCGGCTGCCTTATCAGGAAATCTGATTAATCCAGCCCCTTTTCCTTTTGTTGCGACGTTTGCTACCGGACATCCCATATTTATATCAATGCCTTTAAATCCAGCTTTTTCTAAGCCCATGCTCATTTGTTTAAAATATTTCGGTTCATCTCCCCAAATATGAGCAACCATAGGCTGTTCATCTTCGGTAAAGGTAAGCCGACCTCTCACGCTTTCTTTACCTTCTGGATGACAATAGCTCACTGTATTTGTAAATTCAGTGAAGAATACGTCAGGTCGTGCTGCCTCACTCACGACATGACGAAAAACGACATCTGTGACATCTTCCATTGGTGCTAAGATAAAAAATGGTCGCGGTAAATCCCGCCAAAAATTTTCGTTCATATTAAAATCCTTTCAAGTTAACATACAGCTATTTTTTGATTAGAAAGCAACCTCAATTGTTTCTTTACTAGTTATATCACGAGCAGCGACTACTTATCAATATACTTATTCACGGAAATCAATGTCATAATGTCATATTAGACAAAAACACCTTTTTTCATGTCGGTTATTTGTGCTCTATTGTTTCACCGCACATATCCCTAAATGTTGAATGATATGACAACAAGCATTAAAACAAGCATTAAAACAACACCTAAAGTATCTTTAAAACCCCATATTAATGCACGGTAATGGGTACGTTTCTCACCACTTTTATAACCCTTCACCTCAAGAACATCCGCCATATCTTCCGCACGTTTTAAAGAGTGCGCAAACAACGGTAGAACAAGTGGCGTGAGTGCTCTCATCTGTTCAAGAAGATTACCCTCACCAAACACCATCCCTCTTGCTCTCTGGGCATTCATTACTTTCTCTGTCTCATCAAGTAAGTTAGGAATAAAACGAAGCGCAATCGACAACATTAAACTTAACTCTTCTACTGGCACATACAGATAACGAAGTGGCTTTAATAGAAAATAAATGGCATCAGTTAAGTCAATCGGCTTTGTCGTTAGCGTTAACACTGTTGAAATGAAAATCATCTCAATAAACCTTAAAAATGTATATAGTCCACTCAGAAGACCAAAATGTGACACAGTTAAAAAACCAACATCAAAATAGACAACTCCTCCTCGTGTGGTAATGATTCTTAATACTGTCGCAAAAAGAATCAGCCAAATGAGCGGGCGCACACCTCGAATGTATATACTTAGTGACACCCGTGTCATCATCATAATGACAAGCGTAAGAATAAAGAAAATCACTTGTAAAAAAAAGTGGTCCAGAAAGAATAATAAGCCAATAAAATATAGGACGAAAATGAGCTTAAACCGTGGATCTAGTTGATGAATCAATGAATTTCCCGGGAAATACCGGCCAATGATTAAGCGATTCATACCCATCCCTCCTCTATCAAACCATTCGCAAGTTCAGTTAAAGTCAATGCTCGATTTTTTAATCGCTGACCTTTCGCTGCTTCAAGTTGTTGTTGGAGCGACAAAGCTGTTGGCACATCTAGCTGATATTGATCCAGTAAGTCTTGATTTGCAAATAACGTTCGCACGTCTTGATGGGCCTTAATTTGACCTTCTGCCATGACAATCGCATCATCAGCATAATAAGCGACATCGTCCATATCATGTGTCACCATTAGCGTCGTTAGTTTTTCAGCTGTATGCAAGTCATACAACATATCTAAGATTTGTTTTTTTGCTTCTGGGTCTAGTCCAGCGGCTGGTTCATCTAAAACAAGAATATCAGGCTTGGTCGCAAGAATCCCCGCAATTGCCACCCGGCGTTGTTGACCACCCGAAAGACTAAAAGGTGATCGCTCTAGGAGAGAGCGATCAATCCCTGTTAACTGACACACCTCTTTAATCGTCGTCTCGATCTCTTTTTCTGACATATTAAAGTTCCGAGGACCAAAGGCTAAGTCTTCATAGACAGTATCGGCGAATAATTGATGTTCTGGGAATTGAAAAGCCATCCCGACCCGTTTTCGCACTTGCTTTAACGCCTCTTTTGACGCTTTAGCGGTAAACACAACCTCTCCGACACTCACTTCACCAACACTCGGTAACAATAAACCATTAATCAGCTTCAATAAACTAGACTTCCCAGCACCGGTTGGACCAATAACTGCTGTAAATGAACCTGGCAACACCTCTGCAGTTAAATCCCTCAAGATATTTTCCTGTTTAATTGGACCTAGTTGATAATTAGCACTAACACGGTTAAAGGTTATGTTCATAAAAAATTCACCATGTCAGCTTGTGACATAAACCCTTCTTTTAATCGATGATTTTTTTTAATCAAAAGACGATGTAATGCTTCACTCGGCGGTGGCGTTAGTGAAGCATTACGTTCATAAATTTCAGCTACTGTCCCATCATCTTTTAGCTGAGCATCTCCCATAACAATGACACGATCACTACGTTCTACTTCTTCTGGGTCATGAGTAATCGAAATAATGGTGAGTGGATACGTTTTTTTTAAGTCGCTTAGTAAGGTCAATAGCTCGCGCCGACTATAAGGATCAAGCATAACAAACGCTTCATCAAAAATCATCACATCCGGTTGCATCGCTAATAGTCCCGCGATTTGTACCCTCTGTTTTTGTCCGCCCGAAAGGCTCGTTGGATCTTGTGATCTTAAGTCCCACATGTCAACATCTTTTAGCGCCTTTTCTACTCGCCGTTTCATTTCAGGTCTTATGATTTGTTGGTTTTCTAAGCTAAACGCTACATCATCTTCAACCGATGTTCCGATAAACTGATGATCTGGATTTTGAAACACGACACCGACTGTTTTTCTGAATAAGGGTAACGTCTCTTCAGTAAGTAAGACATCGTTAAGAAATAGCTCTCCTCGGTCTAAGCGATAAAGCCCCGATAACACTTTAGCAAGGGTGGATTTTCCTGACCCATTATCTCCAATCAAACTAATCCATTCACTCGCATAGAGTTCTAAATTTATATCTTCTAACTGATAGTTGTCGTAACGTTTATCATAACGGTAATAACCGTTAATCACTTTTAATACCGTCTTTCTCAAGATGTCTCACCTCTTTTCGATAAATAACACGCTATTATTTAGTAGTCCTGAATTATAAAGTCAAATACATAACATTTTTTAAAAACAATAATAAACAAATTAAATAAATAAAGCGAGCAAGAAACTCATCACAAGTGCGCCATTGACAATCACTAAGTTTTTCACCGATACTACAAAGGTTTCTTGTTTGATTTGTTTTTTATTAAATATTTGGACATGTTTTAGTACGGGATAAAAACTAATTAAACTTATGAGAACAACAGCTGGAACAATTTGTAATGAAACAGCCGCAATAATTGCTACAAAACTTAAGACATAAAGGCTATTAAATAATTTCATCGCAGCACCCTTGCCGATATAGTAAGGAAGCGTGAAGCGATAATTGCTAATATCTTCTTCTAAATCACAAATGTTATTCGCCAGCATAAGGTTGGCAATCGTTAATACGCTTGGTAAACTAATTAACAGAATTTCTAATAGATAAATCAAATTCGCTTCAAATTGTAACGTCGCTCCGTTAAATCCTAAGTGCACAATTCCTTGGTCATAAGCGTTAATATAAACAGCTAAAAAGATAATCCCAAAGCCCATCGTAAAACCGGAGAACACCTCACCAAGCGGCATTCTTGACAACGGAATAGGTCCAAAAGTATAAAAGATACCAATCGCAAAACAAAGCGCCCCGATGACCAATACAAATAGATCTGTTCTAACTGTAAGCCAAATACCTAAACCACTAGCCAACACAAGCATAACGATAATTAAAGTTAAGACAAGCGTAGTCGGTATATTTTCTTGACCAATAACGTTTCGTTCTTTACGATACGTATCGGATGTCGCTTTTAAATAATCCATAAAGTTATTAATTGCTGTTGTTGTTAAATCAAACAGCAACATGGCCGCAAAGAAAATCATCGTGTTTACTATATTAAAACGACCATAGCGTAACCAAACGAATAACAGACCTATGAGAAATGGAAATACACTCGCGATTTTTGTTTGAATTTCAACAAGTTTTAAAAAAGTACGAATAGACATTTGTATTGCTCCCTTATTGTTAAGATAACATTGCTTGATAACTATTTTATTTTTTCTTTTCTCTTCTTTAAAATGGCATTAAATAGTGCGCTTTCTCACTATTTTACCGTTTCAAAATTATCATTAAGAACCTCGAACGTGTCGGTTAATCCACTAGATAAGACAATTCGTCGATCTTTTGTGACAAAAACCGCTTCCACATCTGGCAAATCTTCAATAAGTGCTAAACCATCCTCTAATCCTAAACTAAACACGGCGGTTGATAAAGCATCGCCAGCAAGTGAGGTCTCACTCGCAATCGTCACACCGGCAATTTCATTTTCAAATGGATAACCTGTATCTGGGTCAAGAATGTGGTGATACGTCTCACCATCGACTTCAAGATAGCGTTCGTATATACCAGAAGTCACAACGGATAAATCACTGGCTCGAATACGCCCAAGGAGTTGACCCCTTCCTAGATAAGGGTTCTGTACACCTACTGTCCACGCTTCACCAGAAGGACGATTTCCTTTAACATAGACGTTACCACCTAAATCAATAATTGCGGTCGTCACACCTTGTTCATCAAAATATTTAACTACTTCATCAGCAATAAAACCTTTTGCGATAGCGCCAAGGTCAATTTCCATGCCTTCTATTGGTAAGAATACTGTCTGATTTTCTTTATCTAATTCTACCTGTTCGTGGTCGACAACTGAAAGTGTCGCGTCTATTTCTGCTTGTGACGGCTTTCTAGCGTCATCATACCCAATGCGCCATAAATTAGTTAGCGGACCGGTCGTAATATCAAAACCACCATCAGATAGATCGCCATAACGGATAGATTCTTCTACTAAATGAAAGACAGGCGCTGATACTTTTACCGGTTCAATTCCTGCCATTTGATTAATTTTGCTGGTTTCTGAAGAATCAATCTCATCGCTTAAAATCTGTTCCCAGTCAGCAATCAAGTCAAACGCACCTTCGACTGTATCTTCATGCCCCTCGTCGTATACAGATATGTTGACGACGGTCCCAATCACAAATCCTGTCTCTTTAATCGGACTATCTAATAAGCCATCCTTGTTTCCGCATGCTACTAAGACTACAAATAATAATCCTACAATCAGACTTCTTATTAATTGTTTCATTGCCATCCCTCTTTCATTGTATATTATGCATTAAACGTTATCTCTTTTATCCTTCCAAAAAATCGATTAAATCGATCAATACCATTAAGGAGAAAAGATGACCTTGTTTTACAAACCACCTGTGAATATTATCACAAAAATCTATCTTAAACGATAAACAACATAATATCTACTATGTTGTTTCGCTCTCTACTCACTGATCACATGCCTATAGTTCATAGTCTGTTACATTGCGTGCTCAATCATTTTCCTTTACTATTCTAGCTGTTTTTATCATCAATGTGAATACTTTGACAACTATTTTGTTTAATTAATTGTTTTAATCACAGAAAAACATCTCTACTTCTCCCTTTCTCTCATTACCACATAAAATCACCTCACCTTATTTTAGTTATGGTTAAAAAATCGACTCATCTCGACCGCATAAAGCGACACATTTAAATATCTGTGTATAAGCATGTGAAAATTTATACTTTCTATATATTTTCTTATAAAATCTTTCAAAAGCCCTAGACATACGACATATTTGGCGTTAGAATAGGTAACGGTTGTTCAAGTATTCACAACAAATTTTTAATCTGAAACAAATATATATTTAGGAGAGTGAGTGCATGGCTAAAAAAGATATCGTCCTAATTGGTGCCGGTTATGCTGGTGTTCATGCGGCGAAAAAGTTAGCTAAGAAATTTAAAAAAGATGATGATGTGACCATCACATTAATCGATCGTCATTCTTATCACACAATGATGACCGAGTTACATGAGGTTGCAGCACACCGCGTAGAACCTGATGCGATACAATTCGACTTACGTCGCCTCTTTAACCGTACGAAAGTGAATCTTGTCACAGACAATGTCACACACGTTGATCATGACAAGAAAAAAGTTATTACTGAAACCGGTGAATTTAACTTTGACTACCTTATCTTAGGTATGGGTGGGGAACCAAATGACTTTGGCACACCTGGTGTGAAAGAACATGGCTTTACATTATGGTCATGGGAAGATGCAGTTAAAATGCGTGAGCAAATTGAGTCAATGGTCTTAAAAGCAGCAAATGAACACGATGAAAAAACACGTCGTGCTATGCTAACCTTCACTGTTTGTGGCTCAGGCTTCACTGGTATCGAGCTCGCTGGTGAATTACTTGAATGGAAAGATCGTCTAGCAAAAGACCATAAGCTTGACCCAGAAGAAATTACAATTTACGTTATTGAAGCAGCACCAACCATTCTTAACATGTTAGAACGTCGTGATGCCGATAAAGCAGAGCACTACTTACAAAAACACGGTGTACGCATTTTAAAAGATTCACCAATCGTTGAAGTACGTGAAACTGAAATCGTTCTTCAAAGTGGTGAAATCATCCCAACTTATACATTAGCATGGACAGCTGGGGTAAAAGCTAATACAGATACGGAATCATTTGATTTAGAACAAGCGCGTGCAGGTCGCTTAAAAGTTAATAAATTTATGCAATCAGAAGTACATGAAAATGTTTATGTCGTTGGAGATTTAGCTTATTTTGAAGAAGAGCCAGGAAAACCAACACCGCAAATTGTTGAAGCTGCAGAACAAATGGGTACAACAGCGGCGAAAAATATTATAGCTGATATTAAAGGTGAAGAAAAAGTCGGTTACGAAGGTAAATATCATGGCGTTATGGTATCCATTGGTGCGCGTTATGGTGTTGCGGACTTAATGGGCTTACACTTAAGTGGCTGGTTTGCTAACTTTGTGAAGCACCTTGTTAACCTCTATTACTTCTTTGGGATTGGCAGTGGCTATTACATGTTCAAATATGTTGAGCATGAATTCTTCCACACAAAAGATAAACGTAATATTTTCCGTGATTTCTTAACACGTTACGGTAATGTTCTTTGGAGCATTCCACTACGTATCTTCGTTGGTGGGTTCTGGATTGTCGAAGCAGGTTCTAAACTTTGGGGTAAGACGAAATGGGACGAAGCAACGTCTAGTTTCTCTAAAGTCGGTGAATTATTTACAGGTCTTGGTGAAGATTCATGGTTAACATCAGATACACTTAACATTAACTTTGGTTGGTTACAAGATGCAACTTCAGCAGCATCTGATGCAGCTGGCGAGTGGGCAGAACCTATTCTTTCTGAAATGCCCGTCTGGTTTGAGTGGATCATGAAGATTTTTGTACCAACACAGGAGATGGCACTGTTCGCACAAAAATCTATGGTATTTGTTGAACTTGCGATCGGTTTAGCTTTAATCGCTGGATTATTTACATGGTTAGCTTCAGCAGCAAGTGCTGGTTTCCTTGTGATGTTTACTCTAACTGCAATGCTTGGTTGGGATAAAGTTTGGGCACTTCCAGCGTCTATCGCCTTACTTAATGGTTCAGGCCGTACATTCGGTTTAGACTACTGGGTGATTCCATTTATCCAAACAAAACTAAGTAAGTTCTGGTACGGGGAACCCAAGGCGATATACTCTGACCATAAAAAATAACGGGTAAATTAAATAATGCGACGTAGTTGCGATGGCTTTCTCCTATAGAGAGCCATCGCACTCTACTTTTAATTAAACCTGACTAGTCGCAGATAAACCCTTGCTCCTGTGATTTTGTGCATATACAATTAAGGGTAAATGAAAACAATGAAAGGAAGTGAAGAAATGAAACGTTTTTTAGAGCTTGCGACTTGGAGTGATATGCTTCTTTTATTTGTGCTTATAGGTATTTCTTTTCTTCCTTTCGTTATTTTTTATGCACAACAATCGGCTACAGGGGAACGATATGTCGTTATTACCGAAGACCGACAGGTCTTACATGACATTCGCCTTGCTGATATATCAGAACAAAGACAGATTCCGATTGAGTCAGAGGATGGGCAATATAATGTAGTAGAAGTCTCAGCCGATGGTGTCGTTATGAGTGACGCTAACTGTCATGATCAAATATGCGTGCGCTCGGGTAAGATTCTTGCACCAGGTGAGACTATTGTCTGTTTGCCGCATAAAGTCATCATCGAAATAACAGCTGAAGACAACGCTGATAACGTTGACGTTGATATTATAAGCTCATTTATTTCGGTAAAGGGGTTATACTATGAGTAATAATCAACGACTCGTTTATATAGCCTTACTTGCGAGCCAAGCTGTGATTATCGGTTTAGTTGAACGGATGATTCCATCACCTTTCTTTTTCGCACCTGGAGCTAAGTTAGGCCTCGCCAATATCATTACATGCATGGCACTCTACACGTTACCAGTAAAGGATACGATGAAAGTAGTCGTCATCCGCTTATTACTTCAAACACTTTTAGCTGGAACTGTCTCGACATTTCTTTACAGTGCCATGGGCGCACTACTGAGTTTTATTGGTATGTTAGGCGTCAAACAACTACCGAAAGTAAGCATGATTGGCGTCAGTGCCACAGGCGCTGTCCTGCATAATGTAGGCCAGCTTATTGTCGCAAGTCTTGTTGCCAATACATTCAGTGTCATGCTTTACTTACCCGTATTATCGCTGATTGGTATTTTAACAGGGATTGCCACAGGAATTGCTGCTCACTATTTATTACATCACGTTGAACGTCTCCATTATTATATGGATTTAAAAACACTCGATATTGAAGATATGAAAGAGGTTAGATTATGACCACCTATCAGAATTGGCAAAATAATGAGACGTTAATCAAAGACCTTCAAGCGGTTGAAGAAATGATTAACCAACATATTCGCATAAAAAACAAGCAGATAGAAGCACAAATTAAACAAGTAACGAATAATCACGGCAAAATGTTACGACCTTTATTTGTTATTTTGACTAGCAAGATGGGAAATAAGTACGATCACAATAAGACTATCGCACTTGCTGCTGCGATGGAAACTCTTCATATGGCCACGCTAATTCATGATGACGTGATTGACCAGGCAGATACAAGGAGACAAATACCAACACTGCACACCGTAAAAGATAATCGTTATGCCATATATGCTGGGGACTATCTCTTTTCTATTTGTTTCAACATGTTGTCAAAGTATACCGAAGAGTTCGACATCCTCAACTATAACGCACGCACTATGGAAAAAGTGCTGATTGGAGAACTTGATCAGTTGGAAGCTCGTTTCACACCACCAAAAAGTGTCAAGCGTTACCTTTCCCGTATATCAGGTAAGACAGCACAACTATTCGCGGTAAGTTGTTATATAGGGGCAACAGAAAGCGGCGCATCATTACGGGATCGTCAGCGGGCATACAATATGGGGAAATATATTGGTATGGCTTTTCAAATTATTGACGATATTCTTGATTTTAAAGGCGATGAGAAAAACGTCGGTAAACCAGTGATGGCTGATATCAGACAAGGTATTTTTACTTTACCACTTATCTATAGCTATCAACAACAACCTGATGCCGTTAGCGCTCTTTTAAAAAGACCTAAGCCATATACCGATGAGACCATTCACGCATTAGAGCAACAGATTATTCAAACAGAAGCTTTAGATGCGGCACAAAGATTAGCTGAACGTTATACACATAAAGCTTTAGCTACTTTATCAAAATTGCCAGAAGGTAGTTATAAAGCGATGTTAGGACAGATTATTTCTGACATGCTTGAACGTACACTGTAATAACATATCATTAATCATCTGACCTTATTTTGTTTTTTTCTCTTATTTAACTCATAAAAAATAGCCATTCACACAAAAAGAGCAGCTTCAGAGCGAATGGCTTTACCGATAACAAAAAAGCTTGAGCGCTGTTATAAGCTCAAGCTTTTTAATATAATAATTATTCTTCTACTGATACTTCGCCTTCAACTGTACCATCTAAAGTAGCAGATGCTTCGTAGTCGGCATTCGCAAAGACAACATTACCCGTTACAGTCGCTGTTTCATGCAATAGGAAACCAGCTGCTTCTACATACACATCACCAGCAAGGATACCTCCTTGGAAGTTTAAGTTTTCACTTTGAACAACTAAACGCTCAGTTGTAATTGTCCATTGGTCAATAATATTACGCTCATCATCTTGTGTGTATGCTGCGATTTTACGATAGATATCGCCATCGTCTTCGCCACCATTACGGAATTCACCCGCAACAACAAGTTCACCATCCACTGTCATGTCTTGTGTTGGAATAATGATCCATGTACCATTTTCTGATGCGGATGCTTTCAAGGCTTCGCCATCATCAGCAAATGATGCTGCTGTTGTTGTATCTGCACCCTCTTCAGCTGCATCATCTGTGCTAGTGTCGTCTGAGCCACATGCTGCAAGCAAAGCAACAGATAAAATCATGGCTAAAAATAATTTGAATTTCATTCGGAAATCCCCCTAAGTTTGATAGTTTATATGCGCTTTCACGCACACATTTATTATATCACATATCTTTACTTTTTAAACGTTAAAGTATATAAAAAGGCTCTGTTTTACTTTAATTGAGTCTTTATTCATATGTTCACACGATGTGATAACTAAAATGCGTGACTCTATCCAAACAACATGAAAAAGCTACTATCTCAATTAAGAAATAATAGCTTGATAAGTCGTATCTTAAGCTCAAAGCTTACCGTGTAAGTTAGCCTCTCTTAGCTCCGCGACCTCCGCGTTTAGATTCTGTATGCTTTTTCAATGATGCTAGACGATCTTCAGAATCTTTTAAGAAACGATTCATTTTCGCCTCGAAATTTTCCGGACGTTCACGCGCTGGCTTTGGTTGGCTATGGCTCGGCTTACGGCGAGCTGGTGCCGGGTTATCCTTTGCCTTTTTAATTGATAATCCAATTTTTCCATCAGCTTCAACATTAAGGACCTTTACAGTCACTTCATCTCCAACTGATAAATGTTCGTTGATGTCCTTCACATAATTATCGGCAACTTCACTAATGTGGACCAGACCTGTCTTACCTTCTGGTAATTCCACAAACGCACCAAAATTTGTGATTCCCGTTACCTTACCCTGCAGCTTTTTGCCTACTTCGATTGACATAAAAAAAATGCTCCTCCTTAAGAATTAAAAAAAGATATAATGCCTAACTATATTATAGCCAGGCAATGAAAACAATGTCAATAAGATGGCGTCTCTTCTGTCAATTTAAATACGATTTCGCCTTCTTTTGTGAAGAAATAGTTCGTTTTTGCGATGCGCAAGATATAATCCTCATCTTGTAAGAGGTTTATCTCTTCTAATAGATTTGATTCTTCTTCATCCAAAGCTGTAAATTGTTGTTGTAATTGCTCATATTCTTGCTGTTTTTTAGCATGGAGTGATTGCTTCTCGATATACGCTTGTGCAAAAGCTACAATTGTTATAAATAAAATGATACCAAAGACAATAAGGCGTCGGCGCAATAGGCGTTGTCTTCGACGTTGACGTTCTTGATGCATATCATATTTATTCATATAATTTGACTGAATCCGTCTCACATTTTCTGTACGTCTCCTCATGCCCTAGCCTCCTCTTTGAACCACTATACTTATAGTACTTACATATATTGTACTACACTCTCCTGTAATTTGTATCGACCTTTTTCAGTATATATTCAGGCAAATACCTTATCAATTCTTGCGTTTCACACTGCTTGCACTATCATTTGACTCATCTTTTTCTATTTCTTCCCTCATAAACAAACCGTGTAACCTATTCCACAACATTAAAACTGGACACTGAATGATAAAGAATAGGCCTCTAAGGAACCACTTTATAAAAACAAATGGTAAGTAGATAAGAAAAAATACGCCCTGAATCAGAGTGATCCAAACCGACAAAACAATCGCATCGATTCGCCTGAAAATACGTACATATAAAACAATCCCACTGACGATTAAGCCAATAAAGAAATGATGGTGTTTGCCTCCATAGGTCAGATACAATAACCACGTATAAGTCACCGCATGTGAGAGGTAAATTAAACTCGAAAACATATAGGTGATTAGTATTTTCCCTTTTTTGTTAACCTTTAAACGTTGGTCAACCCGAAAGCAAAAAGCTAGATATAGGCCAAACCCAATAAAGATAAACACAGGTAAAAATAATTCAGCCATTATTTAAAATACTGACTAAACCAAGATTTCTTCTGTTGGTGATCCATGTAAGACACATCAATAATGAGCCCTTCTACTTCTATTAAACGCGCGTTTAAATCAAGTGTTTTTAACTGCAAATTCTCTCCCTTTATAAAGCAATGGCCTTTCACTGTATTTAATAAAAAAGTCGTTGAATCGAAACTTTCAACATCTGTGACCCCAACCATCTTGACGAATGTGCGATTGAGAATGGTCATACTGTGCTCTTTTTGTTCGTGCAAATCTACTGGATAGTTTTCTAACATAATAAAAACACCCTCCTTATGCTTATACTCTATGCATAGAAGGGCGTAAATAGACGATTAAAATGGATCTTTTTTTGGTCGTGGTTCATCTTTAATGATGGTATATAAGGATTGTGCTTCATCTTTTTTAACATTCTCTCGTAATGCGTCGATTTTAATCGTAAGAATTTTTTGTCCGAAAGTAATTATAAGCTCATCATCAACTTTGACTGTAGTTGATGCCTTAGCCTGATTCCCATTAACCGTGATTCGTCCTTGGTCAGCGACTTCTTTTGCGAGTGTTCGACGTTTAATTAAGCGTGAGATTTTTAAAAATTTATCCAATCGCATCTCTTTATCCTCCTTTAGGACTGTGCATTGCCAGTTTGATATTTTAGGTGCGTTTTTCATATTGCTCCATTAATTGTTTCATATAAGACCTAATTGCTAGATCGGGTTTTACTTTATGATAGCGCGCTTGCGCAATAATGGCAAATATTAATTGTCCAAGCTTATCTTCTCTCGAGGCACTTTCACATATATTCCATTCTTCAATAGCATCATGAACTGCGGGAATCTTTACCCCTTTATCCAATAATATCTCCGCAACTGCTTCTGCTTTTACTAGCGGTGTTGCCGATGTTGGGATCCGGTCAAACGCCGACCGTTTTATACCCTTTTCTTTCGCTTTAATCTTCTGCCAATTCTCTAAAACATCAGCCTCACCATTAACCTCAACATCTCCGAACACATGAGGATGTCGCCTTATCATTTTTTCTGTCAGTGTACGAATGACATCATCTACTGAAAAATAGCCGCAATCTTCTCCAATCTGACTATGCAACAATACTTGTAACAGTATATCACCTAGCTCTTCAACAATATCCTCGTCATTTTCTTCATTAATTGCATCAATCAATTCATATGCTTCCTCAATCACATGATGTCTTAGTGATTCGTGTGTTTGCTTTTGATCCCACGGACAACCGCCTGGTGCTCGTAGTCGATAAATCACCTCTCTAACATACGAAAACTGATGCGTGAGTAAGCCTTCGTCTGGCTTTTTAACATAGACGCTTGTTAAGTTAGATAGCGTTACCGAACGATCCAAGTTAAAGAGTGGGACAGTCTCTAAGCGTTCTGATACTGAACCTGCCGCTTCAACAATCGTGACCGGATAATCATCAGGTAGATCTTCCATCAGCGTTAGCTTTAAATCAGAGGCAATCATTTGATCATAGACTTGGCAAAAAACTAAGTGATGGCGATAATTTAAATCCCTTCGTTTAAAATCGGTCGCATCAACAAAACTAAAACCATCAATTGGATCAAGCTTTACTGCCGTAAATAGATCATCTAAATAACTTTGACCTCCGATAATTTCAACGTCTACATCTTCTTTCTCCATTAAAAGTTGTACTGTTTTCTCCGCAAGCATCGGATGGCCAGGAACAGCGTATAGAATTGTTTGTTGTTGTGACAACTGACAGAGTGTCTCTACAATTTCTTCATAAACCGCTTGAAAATTGTCATGCGACGTATACACGTCATCAAACGTCTGAAAGCTCACACCCTCTGCTGCTAGTGCCTGAACGACCGGATGATCATGCGTTCTTAAATAGATTGTACCAGGGTAAGTCGTGATTGTGCGGTAAAGTCCGACAGATAACTGATTTAAGTCCCCGCCGCCGAGACCACATATATGAATTTTTCCCATCATCATTCTCCTTCTATAGGGGCGTTTATAGTCATTTTTCTTTTAACAGTAAAGATTGTTCTTCTTTTGATATGGCACCCGTCTTAACGAGAAGAGTTCCAAACGTAATAATACCTAATGTAATAAGACTAAGTAAATATATAAATTGTAACATGCGTTGATCAGAAAAGAACCATGGTGATAGCAGTACATCCATACCAAAAACGACAATCGCCATGCCAACAAGCGCGATCATAAGCTTTACGATAGGTGCACCAAGACCTTGGGGTACATGCTTCTTTAATAACAGGCGATTGAAATAAAAAATGACAACTGTTGCTAATACTGTACTCACTGCTGCACCTGGTAAAAAGAAGGATGGGACTAGTAAATGATTGGTCAAATACTTCACTCCAAGGCCTGTGATAATACCGATAACGACGCGGCGTCCCTCTCCATACGCTTGTAGAATAGTGGACGTAATAATCGCCAGTGACGTAAACAAAACTGAAATGACAAATATTTGTAAACTAATTGTCCCTGCCGTGTCTTTAAATAAGACCAAATTTACTTTTTGCATAAGTAGCACTAAGCCAACCATAGCGGCACTTGATAGATATAAGCCGAATCGATACGCAGTGCCAGCTAGTTGAGCCATTTGCTTATGATCCTGTCGCTTTGTCGCTTTTGTTAATCCAGGGACAAGAGCAAGGGTAATAGAGCTTGAGGCAACAATACCTAATTGACTCAATGGTTGGGCACGATCTAAAACACCCTTTAATATTTGCGCATCATTTAATGAAGAACCTGACTCCTTTAATAAACCAACTAAAGTAAAAGCATCTACCCATTGTAAAAGCAGTAGCACCATATGATTCATCGCGATCATTACACTATATAAAAGGAGCGGTTTCACTAATATCGAATAAGAAAAAGGCGCCGTAGATAAATTATTCAGATCTGTTTGTTCAGCCTGTTTTTTATTCCTTATATAAAAATAGCTTAGTGCAACACCACCACCAACAAGTGCTCCTAATCCCGCAACAATCCCGACATTGTAAAGCGATTGTTGTTGCCGCATAATGATAACAGCACCAACAATGATCACGCTAACGCGGAAAAGTTGTTCTAACACTTGTGAAATCGCTGTTCGATCAATGCGACCTTCCGCCTGATCAAAGCCTCGTTCTAAAGCAAGCTCAGGTAAAATAAACAGTAGCAAAAAACTTACACGCAAGCCCGTTACTAAAGAATGATCTCCCATCCACCGACTAAACGTCGGAGCTAAAGCAAACAGACAAATAAACAACATTAAAGCAACGCTATATAAAAAGTAACGCATCTTCTTTTTTTTACGCTTAAAACTGGGCTGATCAATCAATAAAGCAGCTATACTTTGCGGCAAACCATAAAGCATAAGCATGGTCATCATACCGATGAACGGATAAATTTGTTGATAAATATAAAAGCCTACATCGCCCGTAATATTTTGAAGGGGAATGCGGTAAAAAGCGCTAAGGACTTTGCTGAGTAAGCCCGCATACGTTAATATAATCGCACCACGGACAATCTCTTTATCTGTTTGGCTCATCATTCATATTCCTTTCACTTCTTAACTTCACGGTCCATTATAGCATATTAAGTTTAAAAAAAGACCCCGTCCATGGCAAGGACGAGGTGTTAAATATAGTATACTGAAAAAATATATCCTAAAGCACAAAGCGCTCTAAAGATCTTAACTTAATTGTGCAAAGTTAGACTGACCTAAGTTAATCTTACCTTCTTTAACGTGGATAGATTGTCCTTCTTTAAGATTAGTGAAAATGATAGGTGTCATAGTTGATGTGGCATGTTCACGGATGTAATCTAGATCCATCTTCATAATAACATCACCTTTTTTCACTGTTTGCCCTTCTTCTAGTACTTGTGTGAAACCTTTACCTTCTAACTTCACCGTATCAATACCGATGTGAATAAGAATTTCTAAACCGTTATCAGCTTCAATACCAATCGCATGTTTTGTTGGGAAGATATTTAAAATCTTGCCATCTACCGGACTTGCAACTTCTCCTACTGTCGGATTAATCGCAAAACCATCACCCATCATTTTCTGTGAAAAGACTTGATCAGGCACCTCAGTGATTGGCATTAAGTCACCTGTCATTGGACTTTGAATGTCCAAAGTATCCATCTCAACATCTTTTGACATTGCTACATCTTTTGACTCGACTGGTCGTGGTGTTTTACCATCAATTATATCTTGCATTTGTCCACGAATAGTATCTGATACTGGACCATAAATAGCCTGAATGTTGTTACCAACCTCCATCACACCACTCGCACCTAGTTCTTTTAAACGTTTTTTATCAACGTTTTTAATATCTTTAACACTTACACGTAACCGTGTAATACATGCATCTAAATTCGTAATGTTTTCTTCGCCACCCATCGCTGCTAAAATCGCGAATGGACGATCATCTTTACTGCTTGATTGGGTGTCACTTTGTTCTTCATCTTCACGACCTGGTGTCTGTAAGTTAAACTTCGTAATGGCAAATCGGAAACCAACATAATAAATAACACTAAACACCAGACCAATAATGATTACCCACCACCAGTCAGTGCGGTTAGGCATGATACCAAAGAGAATATAGTCAATTAAACCACCAGAGAATGTCATACCGATTTTTACATCGAGTAAATACATTGTCATAAATGATAACCCCGCAAATACAGCGTGTATCCCAAAGAGCATAGGTGCCACAAATAAGAATGAGAACTCTAATGGCTCTGTAATACCCGTTAAAAATGATGTTAAAGCAGCGGATAGCATTAAACCACCTACCACTTTTTTCTTTTCAGGACGTGCGGTATGATAAATTGCTAAAGCTGCCGCTGGTAAACCGAACATCATGAACGGGAACTTGCCTGTCATGAAATTACCAGCAGTGAAGTTCACGCCATCAGATAACTGTGCAAAGAAAATTGTTTGATCCCCGCGGACAACTTCACCTGCTTGTGAAACATATTCACCGAATTCAAACCAAAACGGCGAATAAAAAATATGATGTAACCCAAAAGGAATAAGCGAACGCTCAATCACACCAAAAATAAATGTTGATAGCGTACGGTTAGTATCAAGCATTAAGTGAGATAGCGCATTTAAACCATCTTGTGCAAACGGCCATACGAAGACCATCACTAAACCAAGAATAAGTGACGAAAACGCTGTGATAATCGGTACAAAACGCTTACCAGCAAAGAAGCCTAAAAACGGTGGTAATTCTATGTTAAAGAACCTATTATACATAAATGACGCTAATACACCGACAATAATACCACCAAATACACCTGTTTGAAGTGTATTAATACCAAGCATCTGCGTGTAAGCAGGATCTGAAACCATCTCAGGCGTTACGCCTGCGAAAACACCCATTGTGACGTTCATAATTAAGTAACCAATAATAGCAGCAAGACCCGCAACACCGTCACCTTTGGATAGGCCAATCGCAACACCAACAGCAAAAAGAAGCGGTAAATTATCAAAAACGACACCACCAGCTCTATTCATTACTTCTAAAATTAATTGAACACTTTCATTTCCAAACCAAGGGAAACGTTCTACCCAAGAATCTTGAGCAAAACTCGCACCAAAGGCAAGTAAAATACCAGCAGCTGGTAGTAAGGCAACTGGCAACATTAAGGCTTTACCAATCTTTTGTAAAGTACCAAATAAGGGTTCTTACGCAACTTTGGGGATATGGAGTATCCAAAACAGGGTATAGGATAGTGAAAGGGGTGATTGTTATGCTTCATTCTATCACGACACTTGACCCTCATATTCACATCGTATCAATATCAGAAGAAACCGATAGTATTCATGTTGTGGCGTTTATAGAATCAAAAAGCGCCACATGCCCGCATTGCCATCAGAAAAGTTGTCGCGCGCATAGTCATTACACAAGGGTGATTGATGATTTACCTATTCAAAATAAGGCGGTACGCATTTATCTGAGAAGTAAAAAATGGTTTTGTACCAACATGTCTTGTGAAAGTAAAGTATTCACTGAACGTTATGATTGGTTACTT
>NZ_FOWN01000009.1 GCF_900115465.1 Halolactibacillus alkaliphilus | reverse complement strand
CCCGACTTAATCGAACTTAGAAGAAAACGACCATGATAAGCTTAGGCGCGGATGGTGCCTCAAAGGCATTAAAATAACCATCCGGCACAAGAAAACTCATCATGGTCGTTATTGAAGTCAAGGATGGCGGATACTACCTCGACAATAATTGATCAAATGAGTGGTGTTTTAGGTACCACCACATTTGACAGAGAACCTGATGTTTATGCGGGGGAGCGCATTTAAATCAAGTGAATCCCCGTCGCTAGTATTTTATCCAGTCAACTTCTAGCACTTGATCATCAGATGGTGCAAGTCCTTCGAGCCAGCTAGGGAACCACGTATTTATCATCAGGTACATCGGTTCAGTTGAAAAACCTTCCGTCCATGTCTGCATCAATTGATTGTTTATGAAGAAAGAAACGCTGCTTGGATAATAATCGATGCGATAGTGATAGAAATCTTTAGTTGGATCAAAAGTTAAAAGCGTTTTGTTTTCATGGTATGCATCACCAGAGTAATAAGATGTAAAAAGTGCGGTTGAATCTTGTTGATTATATATCTCGATATCAATTTCATGATGAAAGTCAGGTGCTTTATATAAGAAAAAACCTGTAATAGAGGATGGTGCATCAGGCACCTTCATTCTTATTTCATATGAGCCGTAGTGGACAAGGTCTGTTGTTTGAAGCTCTCCTCCATCAACGGAACCTTTAGGTATTATAATTTTTAATTTGCCATCTGAGACATTGACGCGCTCCTGGCTAAGCTTCGATCTCCCAAGTTGTCCTTCTCGACTATACCAAATATTATCGTCAATCTCCTGGAAATTCTCTTTAAAATTATATATGCGTAAAGCGTCATCAATAGATAAGCTAGATAAACGCGTTGCATTTTCCTCTGTTGGGGGACGATCCCAAATAGACACAATAACTTTATAAGGTCCGGTTATCAACATATTTTCACTAAGCTCTGTCAAGTGCGTTGAAATTGTTATAGTTTCTTTGTTAGTAGCTGAGGGAAGAAAATCAATAATAGGTAGATCAATCCAATGACCTAAAGGGTCTTGGAGACTAGCCCCGAGATAAAGGTGAGACAGTTGAGTGGTGAGTGAATGATCGATATGGACATTGAAATCTAACGGAAGATCGCTTAAGTGTGTGTCAGATTTGAACGTCACTTCTACAATATCGATGGTCTCTGGTGCCTGTCTAAATAAGAACTGTCTGATGCTTGAAAACAGTTGTGAATGGCTGGAAATAAACATGATAGATCCAATACATAAAACAAAAAGAAGTAGATAAATTCTTTTCTTGAAGTTTAAATGAGTCATAATAAAACGCACCTCGCTATTAATATAGATGTATAAGTAAATGCGTGAAAAAAGGGAATGTGTGTTATAATTTACCTAATTAAACATACGTAAAAAGTGTGACTACAGAACCTTATGTTGTTAGTTACAATTAGTTTAGCATACATTGATTACGATTCAATCGTTTATATTGAAAGAGGAATGCTGGTTCTTTTTAATTTGATTAAGAGCAGTGTTTTAATATGTTGTTTATAAGGGTAATAACTAATATTAACACTATTAAATGATAAGAAGGTGTAATAGGATGAAAAAAGTACTATACCTATTGATTTTTATAATAATAGTTCTCCTTTTGTTTCCTTTTATTGTATGGCAAATGAAAGCATCAACATCTTTAGAGGTACTTATTATAGATTATACAGTTCCAGATTTTAATTATCGTGAACACAAGGGCATTGTGTGGGGGCTCAATCATTTAAAGTATGTAAAAGAAGATGGTGGTGAATATCAATTAGCTGAAGATTATTTAGGATTTCATCCGAGAGAAAATGAGGCGCATGAAATGGAAAATATTGATGATCGCGTACTCGAAGCAGAGCTTATCTATCTGGCTGACACTTATGGGGTATATGAAAGTGATTTGGATGGTGTCAATCAAACAGGAGAGCGATCGGAGCTAATCTTTGGTGGTTTGTCTGAATCGGATGTAGAAAAGTTAGAAAGAGCAGTACTAACGCAAGATAAAACATTGATTGCAGAATTTAATGCATTTGCGAGTCCGACTGAAGATGCAATAAGGCGACGATTCACATCATTGATGGGCATCCGCTGGGATGGTTGGATAGGCAGGTATTTTGATAATCTTGATATGAATGCCAATGATGAATTACCTTTATGGATGATAAGTAATTACGAAGAGCAGACCGAACAATCATGGGATTTTGAAGGCGCTGGCCTTGTGTTTGTTAGATCGGATGATTATATCGTTGTGTTAGAAGAAGGGATAGATTTTGAAGGGGCAGGTGTTGAATTTAAATATACAGATTTAGGGGATGAAAAGTTTGACGGTGGATTAAATGCATATTATGGCTATTGGTTTGACGTGATAGAAACGACAGATGCCAATACGTTAGCTACTTATACACTTGGCTTAACTGAACAAGGTGAAGCGCGCTTAGTTGATTATAATATTAGTAATACTATTCCTGCAGTGACGCTGCATGAACAAAATCAATCATCGCTTTACTATTTTGCAGGTGATTATGCCGATGTTGCCCAAACGCCAAAATATTATCAATACAATTGGTTAGATCGAATCAATAAGGTGAGAAGTCAATTACAGTTAAATGGTAAGCAAGATTTTTATTTCCGGGCGTACTTACCTATGTTAAAAACAATATTGAATGAAACCAAGGAACGTGTTGATGAGCGTAGTGAAGAAAGTACTTTTAATAATGTGTTATATGAAGACGAGGGCATCGCTTATAATAGTCGAATTAATGGAGAACATTTTGAGGTATACTACAACGAACAGTGGCATCAGATTGATGTAAAGGGCATCAATATGGGTATGGCAGCTCCTGGTTATTGGCCTGGTGAAGCAGCGATTACATTTGAACAATACACACGCTGGATTGAGCAAATTGCAGATCTTGGTGCTAATGTCATAAGGGTGTATACTATTCACCCGCCCGCATTTTATCAAGCGCTTTGGCTGCATAATCAGAAGGCTGAGCACCCCATGTATCTAATGCACGGTGTATGGATCGAAGAAGAAGGCTTAGAAGATACATTAGATGCTTTTCTTCCAGAACACATTGAAGCTTTTGAACAAGAAATGAAAGATGTTGTAGATGTTATTCATGGGAACATAACGCTTCCTGAAAAAGTCGGTCACGCGTCTGGTGAGTATGCCTATGATATTTCGCCTTATGTGATTGGTTGGGTTTTAGGGATTGAGTGGTATCCACTTATGGTTGATGAAACGAATAATCTACATGAGAATTTAGAAGAATTTAATGGTGAGTTTTTCGTTACAGAGAATGCTAATGCATTTGAAAAATGGCTTGCTGCTAGAATGGAAACATTAATAGCGTATCAGGTTGAACATTACGAAGTCATGCAACCCATTAGTTTTACTAATTGGCCGACGACAGATTTATTAACCCATCCAGCTGAGCCTTCTTTAGAGGAAGATTTGGTTTCGATAAATCCGAATCATATTCATCCAAAACAGTCGTTAAAAACAGGCTATTTTGCAAGTTACCATGTGTACCCATATTATCCTGATTTTTTAAATTATGAGCCGGATTATATTGAATATATTGATCATCGTGGCCAAAAAAATAATTATGCGGGTTACTTAAATGATTTGATCAGTGCTCATGAGATGCCAGTATTAATTGCGGAATTCGGTGTGCCAGCTTCCAGAGGAATGACACATACGAATCCATTTGGATTAAACCAAGGGTTTCATTCAGAGGAGAGACAAGGAGAGATTGTCGTTCAATTGTTCGAAGACATAATGGCAGAAGGTGCTCTAGGTGGATTAATGTTCACGTGGCAAGATGAGTGGTTTAAACGCACGTGGAATACGATGCAATTAGATAATCCGGACCGTCGTCCGTATTGGTCAAATGTCCAAACCAATGAGCAGCGCTTTGGCTTACTTAGTTTTGAGACACATAAAAAACCAATCGATGGGAACATAGAAAAATGGTTGGAAGAAGAACGCTTAGCCACAAAAGAAACAGGTGTTATTCAATCCGTGTCTACGTCTTATGACGAAGCTTTTGTGTATATAATGATTGAATTTGATCCAGAACTTTGGGAAAGTGATACAGACTTATACATTCTACTCAATACGATTGATAATCAAGGGAATGAAACAGTTCCTTTCTTGCAAGACACTCTCTTTGATGAAGGGGTAGATTTTGTAGTTGAAGTGGCTTCATCTGGAGAAAGTCGGGTGTGGATTGATGATTATTATGATCCGTTCTACTATGAGTATGGTTTTGAGTTAGATTTAATGGAACAAAATGATGCGCTGTCAAATAATAATGGTCGCTTTAATAAGATCAATTTAGCTTTAAATAAGCCGATGACAATCCCTTCAACTGGAGAAGAACTTCCTTTTGAATTTTATGAAACAGGACAGTTACTTAAGGGAAATGGAAATCCAGAAAGTAAAGATTATCATTCGCTATCAGATTATATGCTGTTGCCAGACAAAGGCGTTTTTGAAATTCGGTTACCTTGGTTATTGTTAAATGTTAAAGACCCTAGCCTAAAAGAAATAACAGGTGATTTATGGAAAGAGGGGCTTGATGCTTCAACGCTGATAGAGGACCTTTACATTAATGTAACGGTAAGTCAAAATGAAGTCGTTGTCGATCAACTGCCTAAAGCTTTAAATGGTGTCAGTACTTTTATTCCATATAACTGGGCTCCTTGGGAACAACCTGAATCTAAAGAGAGATTAAAGAGATCGTATGATGTTATTCAAGACTATTTAAGACGATGATGAATGAGGAGTGTAGATGATGAAGCGATTGCTAGTTGTAGACGACGAAGCTGTTTTAAGAATGTTAATTGTTGATAGTTTAGAAGATTTAGGTTGCACGATTGATGAGGCCGATAATGGTCAGGACGCTTTGGAGTTAGTAAATCAACATGTATATGATGTGATTGTGTTGGATTATATGATGCCGGGTATGACCGGTATTGAATTTTTAGAAAAAGTAGATAAAGATAGGATAAATACAACGGCCGTCATTATGTTGACTGCTAAGGCTCAGGAAAAGGACCAACAGCAAGCTCAGGAAGTAGGCGTAGATTATTTCATGAAAAAGCCTTTTAGTCCGATGGCACTTTGCAGTGTGGTAGAGGAATTCATTCATGAAACAGACTGATAAAACAATAAAAATAAAACGAAAATTTTATGTCATCACGTTAACTTTGTTAGCAGTCATTGTCGCCGTTGTATCAGTTGCTACGCTCACTTTAATAAGAACTCAAGCAACCATTAACAAAGAGTACGAAGAGAGTACAATAAAATATAATGCTATTAATCAGCTAGACAGAGACTTAACGGGAGTGTTATTTCGAGCGCGAGGATTTTATGCCTTTCAAAGTGAGACAGAGCTGGAATTGTTGTATAAAAACTTAACGCAATTAGATGACAGTCTAGCGTATTTTTCTTCATTGGACTTAACAATGGAGGAAGAGGAATTATACACGATTCTATCAGAGTTTTATAGAAATTACACAGATGATTTATTACCGTTAGCGATTGAGCATGTGAATAATGATGACTATGTATCGTTAAGAGCGCTCGCAAATAGTGGGGCAAATACAGATATTAATCGTTTTTTAGAATATACGCAACAGTTTAATGCTGAAAGTGCGGAAAACAGAGATTTAATATATGAGCAGACAAGAACACGTATTACCCAGTTTACTATTGGGTTTATTGTACTTGGAATCGTGAGTTTCGGACTTATTATTCTAATGGTTAATCGGTTGTTGAAGGAGATTGTTTTGCCCTTAGAGTTATTTATTAAAGCAACAAATGATTTTTCTGAGGGGAAAAAGCTGGACTTAGCCGCCCATTATCAACTCGATGAGTTAAATCTACTTAAACGTTCATTTAATAAGATGGCTGTGAAGGTTCAAGAGAAAGAAGAAGAGTTGTTAGCGCAGAATGAGGAATTACTTTCTCAACAAGACGAACTTGAAAGTAGCCAAGCGCAATTACAAGCATATATAACGGATATAGAGCATATTAATAAAGCGCTTAATCAATCCGCCTTAGTTTGCATTACAAACAGTGATGGCATGATCATAAGTGTTAATGAGATGTTTTGTAAAGTATCAAAATTCAGTGAAACAGACCTTGTTGGAAATACAACCCGAGTATTAAAAAGTGGCCAGCATGATGTGGCGTTCTATAAAGAGATGTGGGCTACCATTTCAAAAGGTAAAATTTGGACGGGTAAACTTATGAATATGGCCAAGGACGGAGCAACGTATTGGGTTAATGCGACGATTGTACCGTTTTTAACTGACGTAGGGAAAGTGTATCGCTATATTCTAATTGGTATAGATATTACTGAAAATAAGCAAAACGAGGTAATGTTACAAAAACTATTAGTAGAGGCGCAAGATGCGAAAGAAAAAACAGAGGTTTACAGTAACTTAAATAAAGAATTAACAGTTACCGTAGACCGAGAACAATTCTTACATCGAGTCTTTAACTATTTAGATGATGTGTTTACCTTTGATAAGGGAATATTGTTTAGTCCGCAAAAAAAGCACTATGTTCATAAGTGTTTATCAAAAGAAAAAATAGCATCACTTCTCTCGGACGATATACATCAAGAGATCATCCAGCGTTTAAAAGAGAGACCTTATTATGTACAAGAGCGGCTGGCAAATGAAAGAGAAGCAGGTATTGCTGAGGGAACGGTCTATAGTTATGACTTATACGCAGCTGTTTTAAATGAAGCATCGCATGTTGACTTAGTATTTGCAGCCACCCGAATTGGTCAACCTTTTACGACGGATGAAATAGAAAAAGTTTACGTATTAATGCGTCAGTTAAACATCGCTTTAAGTCGGATTGATATATATGAAGAGGTACAGCGCGAGCGGAGTTTAAACGAAAGTATTATTCAAAATATCGATGAAGGATTGCAATTAGTTTCTCTTGAGGGTGAATTATTACAAACAAACCATAAGTTTATGGAGTTTTTCTCGCAATCGTTTAAAGAAAAACGTGCGCTTAAGCACTGGTTGAGTGATATTTCAACACAGTTTAAAGATGCAAAAAGTATGAAAGCATTTTTTGAAAAAGGGATTGCGCCTGACAATATTAGTGTCATTGAAAAGCGTTGTCAACTTATTGGTGAGCAGCAGAGATATATTAAGATATACAGCTCTCCAGTCTTTTTAAATGATAAAAAGAAAGGGACCCTTTTTGTCTACCGGGATATAACAAAAGAATATGAAATAGATGAAATGAAATCGGAATTAGTAAGTACTGTCAGTCATGAGTTACGTACACCATTATCAAGTGTGTTAGGGTTTACGGAAATGTTACTCAAGAAACAATTGTCACCTGATAAACAAACGCGTTATCTGGAAACAATATTCAAAGAAGCCAAACGATTAACCAATTTAATTAATGACTTTTTAGATGTTCAAAGAATCGAATCAGGTAAGCAGGAATATAAGATGGAGAAGCTTCGTCTTAGTGAAGTGATTATGCAAGTGATTGAGACATTTAATCATGACAAACGTCATCCGATTTACTTTGAAGACCAGGCCGTTTATACAAAAGTTTTAGCAGATGAAGATCGTTTAATTCAATTGCTTACGAATATCATTAGCAATGCACTTAAATTTTCTCCAGACGGTGGAAATGTCGCTATAAAAATAACGAATGAAGAGGAAAAGGTTAAAGTTAGTATTAAAGATGAGGGAATAGGCATTCCATCATCTGAGCTACCGAACATGTTTACGAAGTTTAAACGGATCGATAATAGTGCTAGTCAAAAAATAGGTGGAACAGGTTTAGGTTTAGCTATCAGTAAGGGAATTGTAGAGGCCCACGGTGGTGATATTTGGATCGAATCAGAAGAACAAGTGGGTACAACAGTCAACTTCACGCTGCCACTAACGGACGTAAATAATATTGAACCGTTAACAGATTTCAAAGTTATAGGTACTACTGACCTGACTAAAGGAACAGTCATAATCATTGAAGATGATATTAGTTTTGCTATGCTATTATCCGAAACTTTAAAATCAATGGGTTTTAGCGTCATTCATGATCCAAGTGGTAAAAACATCGTTAAGCTAGCAGAGGATATAGATGTTTTAGCTATAGTTGTAGATTTGGTTTTAGCAGATGATGTGAGTGGCTGGGATTTAATCAAAGAACTAAAGGCAAACGAACAGACAACAAGCATTCCTTTAATTGTTTCTTCGGCGGTAGATAAATCATCGGATATTCTCGAGAGCCAACAGGTGTTTGATTATTTATTAAAGCCTTATTCACCAAATGTCTTAGCAGATGTATTATTAAAATTAATTCAACAAGCTAAAGATGAGTAAAAAAGTATGTGATCATTACTCTTGATAAGGTATGGGGCGATAACCTTAAAAAAGATAAGGCTATTCATTGTGAATGATGAAGACTCAGATAGATGGATCAGCTATCTGAGTCAAAGTAGGAGGGATGTTTTGTGGATAAAAGTAAGATGAGCGCATTAATAGTAAAAGCTCAAAAAGAGTTCTTAGTTGAAAAAAATAAGCTCATGGGGCATATTTCAAAACAATTAATATTATTTGTCTCTAATAGAGAACAAACGCTATTTGATGAGCTGCACACATTTTTTCATAGTATAAAAGGTACAGCGGGAACAATAGAACTTCTAGCCATAGCAAACAAAGCGGAGGAGAATGAAGAATTATTAGTTCATCAATTAAGTGGAGATCAAGTCGATGAAAGTACTATTTTTCAGCTTATTGTTAATACGGGTGAGATGTTTCGTTTAATTGATCGCCAGTTAGAAGAAGGCGTTTTAATGGGAGAGGATTCAGTCGTGACTGCTGAAATTAGTCACCCAAAGGAGACGTTTCTTGGTAAGATTATGGTTGTAGATGATGATGTTCAGTTGCTTAACTATTTAGAAAGTGTTTTGAAAAATGAGGGTTTTCAAGTCTATATTACAAGTAATCCAAACGATGCTCTTGATTTTATTAAACAGGAAGTCATTGATTTAGCTATTATTGATATCGTTATGCCAGAAAAATCAGGATTTGATGTGTTTAATGACCTCACGGAAATAAATAAAGAGTTGCCGATTGTATTTTTAACTGGTGCTGGGACACCTCATGTAAGAAACGAAGCACTCAGCCTGGGAGCGGCGAATATTTTAAAAAAACCTGTCGATGTTGATGAACTATTAGCCCAAATCAAAGGGGTATTGAAAAAAACGCAAGTTAAAAATACATCACACCACGTGGATGATTTAACCGGAGCGTATACGAGAAAACGTTTCTCTAAACAATTTGAACAGGCTAAAGATAAGTATTTAAGTGAAGGTGTGGTTTTTTCAGTTGCTTTTTTAGATTTAGATTATTTCAAAGCGATTAATGACACGTATGGTCATCTTTTTGGTGATAAGGTCTTAGTTGAATTTACACAAACTATTCGAGAGTATTTGAATGAGAAAGGAGAACTTTTCCGATTTGGCGGGGATGAGTTTTTAGTCATTTTTCAAAATATAAAGTCAGATGAGGCAAAAGAAATTATTGAAGAGATTAGAGCTGATATTCAGTCAAAACCATTTTTAACGGCACAAAACGATCAGGTGACACTTTCTTTTAGTGCAGGAATCGCAGAATTTGATGACAAATCAGAAACAAAAACAACACTGCTTGAAAAAGCGGATAAAGCATTGTATATGGCGAAAGAGAATGGTAAAAATCAAACATATATTAGAGAAAGAGATGCGTCAATTTTAAAAGATAAAATTCTAGTTGTAGATGATGAGCCTTTGTTAAGAAATATTATTGAGACAAGGTTAGGTTATTTAGGTTACACCATAGATCATGCGAGTGATGGGCAAGTAGCCCTTGATAAAATGGCTGAGTCACGATACGATCTCATTTTACTCGATCTTATGCTGCCGAAAGTGACAGGAATTGATGTTCTAAAACAAATTAAGAATCGACAATTTAATGATGACCAAAAAATCATTATTCTTTCGGGAAACCGTAATGAATCTATAAAAATTGAAGCATTACAACTTGGCGCAGATGACTTTTTGGAGAAGCCTTTCTCGCTAAATGTGTTAGAACATAAGATTAAAAAGATAATGACAACGTAAAAAAGGAGGGGTTGTAATGTTTAGGCAGTACGTACTTGTAGCGTTAATTAGTATGCTTATTATTGATCTGCTTATTTTTTCGTTTCTGTTAGTAAAGAAAATAGCTAAAAATGATGTGAAGAGGCGAAAAGTAAAAATTCAGAATAAATATGATAAGTTATTTTTACACCTTATTATGGATACAGATCAATCGATGACCATAACACCGAAAACGCATTTGGAAAAGCAAGTTCTTCACGAACTTGTACTACATTACAACACCGTCCTTTCGGGAGACGTAAGAAAAAAACTATTAGATAATATCGATAAAAGTTTTATTTCTGTAAGAATTAATCGTTACTTAAGGAGTAAAAGTATCTGGAAGAACAAAGTTGGTACGTTTCTTATCGGTGAATATGAATTAAATGATTTACTTCCTACATTGTTAGAACAACTGAATACACCAGACCAAGAGCTTCTATTTGTGACGGCAAGAAGCATTATAGTGGTTTCTAATGACCAGTATATCGAAGATATACTTCAGGTAGTCACGAGACGCGAAAAGATGACCAAACAAAATGTTCTGACGCTAATTGACCTAGTTGAAGGTGATATTGAAGCTATATTAGATAAAGCTATGGTAGAAGGTAATAGCTTTTTGCGGGCCATTGCTTTAGAGGAGTTAGGAAAAAGAAATTACATGAAAAGTATTTATTGGATTAAATGTATGTTGACGCAATCTGAAAAAGAGTTAAGAATTGCTGCTTTAAAAGCGAGCTATTCACTTGGTGATATTGGCGATGAGTCTTATCTTCAAGGGCTATATCAATTGCAAACAGACCCGGAATGGGAAGTGAGAGCTTTTTTGGCAAAATTCTTAATGAAAGTTAATCGGAGCCCTGCGATAGATATTTTAACAAACTTGATGAGTGATCAAAATTGGTATGTACGCTACAATGCCTCAAATGCCTTATTAGCTCAAGGTGAAAAGGGAGAATTGGCATTAATGGAGCTATTGAAATCTGAAGATGCGTTTGCTAGAGATGCAGCACATGCGGTTTTGCAAAGAGGTATATTATTATAGAAGTAACATAATTATATGAGGGGGTGAATACGATGAGCACGTTTATTGACTATATGGTTGTATTCGTGAATAAGTTTAACTGGTTCATTTTATATTATGTTCTATTGATTAATACAGTTTATTTTATTCTATTTCTAGTGTCAATTCGCTCATTATATATTGATCGGCAAAAGAAGAAATATTGGTCTTATGAGGGAATGGTTGCCTCTAATTATACACCGCCATTATCAATTATTGTGCCGTGCTATAACGAAGAAAAGACGATCATAGATAATATTCATGCCTTGCTTAGCCTTGAGTATGGCGAATTTGAATTAGTAATTATTAATGATGGATCAAAAGATCAAACGATAGAAAAAATAATTAATCAATTTGATATGAAAAAACTTGAGATGCCTTATCGAAAGAAAATTGATACCAAAGAAATCAAAGGCATTTATTTATCTACACGCTATAAAAATATGCTTGTTGTTGATAAAGAAAATGGTGGGAAGGCAGATGCTTTGAATGCCGGGATAAATATAGCCAAATACCCAATCGTGACAGCCATCGACGCTGACTCTATTATAGAACGAGATTCACTTGCAAAGGTTATTCGCCCATTTGTCGAAGATCCGACGGTTATTGTATCAGGTGGTGTTGTGAGACCGGTTAATGACTCAGTAGTTGACAAAGGTTTTATCGAAAAAGCGAGGTTGCCTAAAAAGAATTTAGCACGTCTTCAAACGGTAGAATATTTACGCGCCTTTTTATTCGGTCGGTTAGGCTGGGGGAGTATCAATGCCTTAATGATAATCTCAGGTGCATTTGGTGTATTTAGAAAAAGTGTTGTTATAGATGCTGGAGGTTACACTGAGAATACTATTGGAGAAGATATGGAACTTATCGTGAAAATACATGAGCAAATGCGAAGAAATAAAAGGCAATATAAAATTGTCTTTGTTCCCGATCCTGTATGTTGGACACAAGTACCAGAAAAGCTGAAAATCCTTAAAAGTCAACGAAAAAGATGGCATAAAGGCTTAATGGACTCCATCTTAAATCACAAGAAAATGCTGTTTAATCCTAGATATGGTGTGGTAGGTTTGTTAGCGATGCCTTATTATTTATTTGTTGAAATGCTTGGTGCGCCCATCGAAATTATTGGTTATTTTTCGTTCTTTATATCCTTTTGGTTAGGATTAATCAGTTTAGAATTTTTCCTCGTTTTCCTAAGTGTGTCTATTTTATATGGTATCTTTTTATCGATGAGTGCGATACTGCTGGATGAATATAATTTCTCGAAATACACAAAGATAAGCGAGTACTTCTTGCTAATGTTATATAGCGTATTGGAGAATTTTGGATATAGACAACTTAATGCATGGTGGAGATTTACTGCGTTTTTAGGCTATCGAAGAAAAAATAAGAAATGGGGAGAAATGACACGTCAAGAGTTTCAACCAGAAAAGGTAAATGTTAAATAATTGTAAGTGATATTAGCAGAATTCAAGAGGATAATGTGAAAAAGTACGCACTTCATTTTGCCTATTAGTTAAGTAGATAGAATGAAGTGCGAAACAACGTATAGCATTTAAACGTTTAAGGAGCGACTGGGCTCTTTTTTTGTTTAGTCTGATGATGTTTTTTTATAGCGCTTCCTAACAAAGAGGCCGATAACAGAAGTTACTGTGATGAAAACAATAATAACAGGTAAATTACCTACAATAAAGACAAAGAGATTAGAGAAGAAAATGATAATAGAGTCATAGCTTCTTGTCCATTGATCCTTAATGCGTTGCCAAATATTTAAGTCACCATCTTTTATCGTGCTGATTTCTTCCTCTTGTAAGGTAAGGTCAACGGTCGCAAAGTCAATGCGATTATCTAGATAATTTAATTGACCAGTTAAGCGTTCAATTTCGAGCTGCACGTTTGCTAAATCACGAGATATTTGCAATAAGTCCTCGGTTGATTCTGCTTCTTCTAAAAAGCTGACGAGTCTTTCCTCTAACTGTTTTTGGGTGTTCAATCGGGTATTTAAATCAACATATTGATCGGTCACATCTTGCCCAGATAAAGCGTTATATTCCACACGGAATAAATCAGATTCGAATCGATTTAAGAAACGCTGTAAGTTCTTTTCGGGAACTCTGATAGTAAAATAGCTAGATCGTAAGCGCTCATCATAACGGTGTGTTTCTTTGTTTAAGATGTAGCCTGCCACGTCTTTGACTTCTTCTTCAACAAATAGGACGGCTTGATCGTATTTTCGTGTTGTCAGCTCTAGGTGGGCGTTGTACATAATCTTGCGATCAGTTGTATCTACTGGTGCATCAATCTCTCCATCTTCGATGGATCCCTCTGGACGTATACCTCCTTCGTCATAAGCTTGATATTCCATGACATCATTTTGAATCGCCATATCTTGTTCACTAACCCCTTCATAATCGTTACTTGAACATGCGACAAGGGTTAAAAACAGTAAAATTAGGGCCGGTATCAATACCTTAAGAATTTTCCTCATGCTAACGCCTCCTTCATTAAATATAACTGTTCTTATTTATCAGTCGTTTTATGTGAGTGAAAAGTTACAATAGTCAAAATAATTCAGTGATTCGTATAAATATTAGTTTCTATGCATCTTAAAATAAATTCTCGATTATGGATTTTCACTTATAAATATGGCGTTTTAGAATATACAAACCCTAATAATATGAAAAAAACATGAAAAAGGGTTGCATTATTATTCTTTCTGTTGCATAATAATACACAAGTTAACTGAAACGACAAAACTTATGATAATAATAAAAACATAAAGGGAGCGGATCGATATGGCAAAAGAAAAAATCGTATTAGCATATTCAGGGGGATTAGATACATCAGTCGCAATTAAGTGGTTGCAGGATCAATATAATTACGATGTTATTGCTGTAGGATTGGATGTAGGCGAAGGGAAAGATTTAGAGTTTGTTAAAAAGAAAGCTATTGATGTTGGGGCAATTAAATCCTACTCAGTAGATGCTAAGGAATTATTTTCAGAAGAATATGTTTTGCCTGCATTACAAGCGAATTTATTATATGAAGGAAAGTACCCACTCATTTCAGCGTTATCAAGACCACTTATCGCGAAAGTGTTGGTTGATATCGCAGAACAAGAAGGGGCTGTCGCTGTCGCGCATGGTTGTACTGGAAAAGGTAATGACCAAGTACGGTTTGATGTTGCCTTTACAGCCCTTAATCCGAATTTAAAAATCGTTGCGCCTGTAAGAGAATGGAAGATGACACGTGACGAAGAGTTGGCTTATGCTGAAAAACATGGTATTCCTGTTCCAGTTGGTAAAGAAAGTCCATACAGTATTGACCAAAATCTTTGGGGTAGAAGTAATGAGTGTGGCATCTTAGAAAATCCATGGGCAGAGGCACCAAAAGATGCGTTTGAATTGACGACAGATCCTGTTGACGCACCTGATAAGCCGGAAACTATTGAAATCACCTTTGAGCAAGGTAAACCAACGGCTATAAATGGTCAATCTTATCCATTACATGAATTAATTTTAGAATTAAATAAAGTAGCAGGTAAGCATGGCGTAGGCCGGATTGATCACGTGGAAAATCGGTTAGTAGGTATTAAGTCAAGAGAAATTTATGAAGCGCCAGCAGGTGTAACGCTTATTGCTGCTCACCAAGAGCTTGAAGCACTTACACTCCCAAGAGAAGTTTCACAATTTAAGCCAATTGTTGAACAAAAATTTGCCCAATCGGTTTATGATGCGCTCTGGTATTCGCCACTGACAGATGCGTTAAAAGCCTTTATTACAGAAACTCAAAAATATGTATCTGGTGTTGTGAAAGTGAAACTGTATAAAGGTCAAGCGATGGTAGTAGGCCGTAAATCTGATTATTCATTGTATGATTTGGATCTGGCGACTTATTCAACAGGTGATCAATTTGATCATGATGCAGCACTTGGTTTTATTAAATTATGGGGTTTACCAACACAAGTTCATGAAACAGTGACCAAAGCGCAACAAACAAAACCAGAATCAATGACGAAAACAACTGTTGATATAAAGGAAGCGGTCAAACAATGAAACTATGGGGCGGACGATTTACAAAACCAACCAATGAATTAGTCGATGAGTATACGGCATCTATTAGCTTTGATCAAAAGTTGGCGACGTATGATATTTTAGGAAGTCTCGCCCACGTCAACATGCTGGCGGCTGCCGGTATCATTGAAGCAGATGAACGCGATCAAATAGCAGAAGGTTTAAAAAAGGTTGATCAGCTTATTAAGGACAATAAAAATGTTTTAACAGCAGAGAATGAAGATATTCATATGAATGTTGAAAAACTCTTAATTGATGAAATTGGCTCAGTTGGAGGCAAGCTCCATACAGGCAGAAGTCGTAATGATCAAATTGCTTTAGATATGCGCCTTTACTTACGCGACCAAGTAGTGACGCTAGTTGATCTCTTAAGTAAGTTACAAACAGCGTTACTTAATCAAGCAAAGGCCCATACAGAAACAGTTTTGCCGGGATACACGCACTTACAACGTGCGCAACCCGTGCTTTTTGCTCATCATTTGCTAAGTTATGTATTTATGTTACAGCGTGATGTGGAAAGATTGATGGATAGTTTTAAACGTATCAATAAATCTCCACTTGGCGCTGGAGCACTTGCGGGCACGTCATTTCCTATAGATCGTGATTATGTGAAAGATGCGTTGAATTTTTATGCTATTACAGAAAATAGCTTAGACTCTGTAAGTGATCGGGACTTCGTTGTAGAATTCCTATCAGGAGCTTCGCTCATTATGATGCACTTATCGCGTTTTTCAGAAGAACTCGTCCAATGGTCTAGCCAAGAGTTTAACTTTGTTGAATTAGATGATGCTTTTTGTACAGGAAGTAGCATGATGCCACAAAAGAAAAATCCAGATGTACCAGAACTCGTTAGAGGAAAAACAGGTCGAGTGTATGGTCACCTACTTGGTCTTCTAACAACACTTAAGGGTTTACCGCTCGCTTATAACAAAGATATGCAAGAGGACAAAGAAGGTATGTTTGATACCGTAGAAACATTGGTAGGTGCTCTAAGTTTATTTAGCCCAATGGTTGAGACAATGACGGTAAATAAAGAAGTAATGTATGAAGCGGTGGTAAAAGATTATTCAAATGCAACAGACCTGGCTGATTACCTTGTAACAAAAGGTGTAACATTTAGAGAAGCACATGCGGTTGTTGGGGAAGCTGTTTTAAGCTGTATTGAATCAAAAAAATATTTACTTGATTTAAGTTTAACAGAATTTAAAGCTTTCTCTGACGTCATTGATGAAGATATTTTTAAGGTGCTTGATCCCATGGCTGTTGTAAATGCAAGAAAAGCTAAAGGTGGTACGGCAAAAGAAAGTGTGCAATGGCAATTTAAACAAGCAGATAACTACTTGAATGATACGACACTTTGGTTAGATGACATGGTGAAACTATTAAAGTAACTAAACATAAACTAGCTTCGGCTAGTTTTGTTTCGCCTAACTATGTATAAATATTCGTTTAGTTGTATAAAAATTAAATATTGGAGTAACAAAACATAAAGGGTATGGGAGGATTAATTTTACAAAATATAATATACAAGGAAGGGGATCACTGATGCAGACAGCAGCTTATTTAATTTTAAATACGGGTGATATTTTAGAAGGGAAATTTCTACATCAACAAGTAGTAATAGAAGGGGAAGTTGTTTTTAATACGTCGATGATGGGTTATCAAGAAGTGATGACTGATCCATCTTATGAAGGACAACTCGTGACGATGACTTATCCGTTGATCGGTAATTATGGCTGTAACGATGATGTAAAGGAAAGTGAAGTGTTTGGCGCAAAAGCGCTTATCATTCAAACACCTAATCACCAGCCGGATCATCCGACATCAACGAGCACATTAAAAACGTTAGCTGAAAAAACTTCTGTGCCGATTATTTATGATATCGATACACGTCACCTAACAAAAATAATCCGTACCCACTCAAATGTCTTTGGAAAAATTTCAAGCGACCCAACGGATAAAGTAACGATGGCACATATCGATCCTGACCTTGTAAAAAAAGTATCGGTGAAAAAGTCCATCTCTATTCCTGCAAAAGATAATAAGGATGTCCATTTAGCTGTGATCGATTTTGGTCAAAAGAAATCGATTGTTGATGTGTTAAATCAAGCAGGTGCTCACATCACGGTTTGTCCATACAATACAACTAAAGAAATGTTGGATCAGTTGGATGTTGATGGTGTAGTGTTCTCTAATGGACCAGGTGACCCAGCTGATTGTTTGCCTCTTATACCTACGGTGAAGAAAATAGCTGATCATTATCCGAGCTTTGGTATTTGTCTCGGTCATCAATTGCTTGCTTTAAGCTATGGCATGTCAACGAAAAAATTGGCCTATGGACATCGTGGGGGGAATCATGCAGTTAAATCAATCGAGACAGGAAAAGTGTATATGACCTCACAAAATCATGGCTATGTTGTTTGTGAAGACTCTGTAACGGATGATTTTAGTGTTTTATTTATAAATGTGAATGATCAATCGATTGAAGGATTAAAACATAAATCTAAACCTATTACATCCGTACAATTCCATCCAGAAGCGCATCCTGGTCCAACAGATACGATGCATTTAATTTATGACTTTGTGCGTGATGTGACAAAAAAAGAGGTGTATAGCCATGCCTAAGCTGGATTATATTAAAAAGGTACTTGTGATTGGTTCAGGCCCTATTGTCATTGGCCAAGCGGCGGAATTTGATTATGCTGGTACACAGGCTTGTCTAGCATTAAAAGAAGAAGGCATTGAAGTCGTCCTTGTCAATAACAACCCTGCAACCATTATGACTGACGAAAACATTGCCGATCATATTTATATGGAGCCATTAACGGTTGAGAGCCTAGCTGAAATTATTGCTATTGAAAAACCTGACGGTTTACTCCCCACACTAGGCGGACAAACGGGGCTAAACTTAGCGGCAAAATTAACAGAACATGGTGTGTTAAAGGTGCATAATGTGACGTTATTAGGAACGCCACTTGAAACAATTGAACGCGGTGAAGATCGTGAACAGTTTAAAGCGATGATGGAAGAATTAAGTGAGCCAGTGGCTCATAGTCAAACGGTGGAGTCAATCGAAGATGCCTGTAAGTTTGCTGGGAAAATCGGCTATCCGGTCATTGTACGTCCAGCGTATACACTTGGTGGTGCTGGTGGGGGGATTGCTGATTCAAAGGAACAGTTAATGTCAATTGTCAAAAACGGCTTGAATCAGAGCCCTATTCACCAAGTGCTCATTGAACAATCAGTAAAAGGATGGAAAGAGATTGAATACGAAGTTATGCGTGATGACAATGATACAGCGATTATCATCTGTAATATGGAGAACATTGATGCAGTTGGGGTGCATACAGGTGACAGTATAGTTGTTGCCCCAAGCCAGACACTAACTGACCACCAGCACCAAATGCTAAGAGACTCCTCGCTAAAAGTGATCCGGGCTCTAGGAGTGATTGGTGGGTGTAATATTCAATTTGCATTGAATCCGTTAACGGACGATTACATTATTATTGAAGTAAATCCTCGAGTGAGTCGTTCCAGCGCGTTGGCATCAAAAGCAACAGGCTATCCGATTGCTCGCATCGCAGCCAAATTAAGCTTAGGTTATTATTTAGATGAAGTATTAAATCCGATTACTGGCGATACTTATGCCAGCTTTGAGCCGTCCATTGATTACGTCGCATTAAAATTACCGCGGTTTGCCTTTGATAAATTTTATCAAGCCAATCGACTCTTAGGAACACAAATGAAAGCAACAGGTGAAGTGATGTCACTCGGAAGAAACTTTACTGCCGCATTGACAAAAGCTATCCGATCGATGGAGATTGGCCAGATGGATTTTCACGTTGAGACGTTAAGTGATTGTTCCGAGGAAATGCTTATTAAGGCGTTGGAGAACCCGACAGATGAACGATTATTTTATGTGATGGAAGCTTTAAAACGTGGGATGGACATTGAACAGCTTCATCAACATACACTCATTACGCGGTATTTCTTATATGAATTTAAAACGCTAATTGATTTCGAACATCAACTCAGTACCTATACAATGACTAACGTACCGAAAGAATTAATTAAACAAGCAAAAAAATATAGTTTAAGCGAAGTTACGATCGCTCGGCTCTTAAATACAACTGTTGCACACGTTCATCAATTTTTAGCTACGTCCAATATTAAGGCAAGTTATAAGATGGTCGACACATGTGCGGCTGAATTTGAAGCAAAAACGCCTTATTTTTATAGTTCATGGCTTGAATATGATGAAGTAGAGCTATTAAATAAAGATAAAAAAATCGTGGTGTTAGGCTCTGGTCCAATTAGGATTGGGCAGGGCGTGGAGTTTGATTATTGTTCCGTACATGCTGCATTTTCTTTGAAAAATCAAGGGATTGAATCGATTGTTATTAACAATAATCCCGAGACCGTAAGTACAGATTACTCAACCGCTGATCATTTATATTTTGAACCGCTGACAGCAGAAGATGTTGAACAAATTGTTAAAAAAGAACAAGCTGATGGTGTATTGATTCAATTTGGTGGACAAACCGCTGTTAATCTAGCGGAAGAACTCGATGCTCGTGGTATTTGTCTTATTGGGACAGATATTAAAAATATTGAGTTAACGGAAGACCGTAAGCAGTTTTATCAACTACTGGATACGCTCGACATTCCTCACATTCCGGGAACAACGGTTAACTCATATGAAGCGGCGAAAGAAACAGCCCGCGCCTTTGGTTATCCTGTTTTATTACGTCCGTCTTATGTCATTGGTGGACAAGGTATGATTGTACTAGAATCAGAACAAGCACTAGATGAATATTTGCATCAGCTATTGAAAACACAAACATCAAGTAAAGTATTTCCATTATTACTCGATCGCTATATTGAAGGAAAAGAAGTTGAAATTGATGTGGTTTGTGATGGAGAAGATATTATTATTCCTGGAATCTTTGAACATGTTGAAAAAGCAGGAGTACATTCTGGGGACAGTATCGCTATTTTCCCAGCGCCAACGCTCACCTCCAAGCAAGAACGAATGATTGAATCCTATACACAAAAACTCTCAAAAGCTTTGAAGCTTAAAGGCTTAATAAATATTCAATTCGTCTTCAGCGAAGATGAGAATACTCTTTACTGTCTAGAAGTAAACCCAAGAGCATCGCGAACAGTACCGATTGCGAGTAAGGTGACGGGAATTGATATGGTTGATTTGGCGGTAAGAACACAGTTGAATCAACCATTAAAAGAGCTTTATCCTACGTTGGGGTTAATTAAAAAGCCGTCCTTTTATGCAGTAAAGATGCCGATTTTCTCTCATACTAAACTAAGCGATGTTGATCCATTACTACAACCAGAAATGCGATCGACAGGCGAGGCAATTGGGCTAGGTGACACAGTAGAATCTGCCCTGCAAAAGGCGTTTGGTTACAAAGAAAATCAATTCATGTCAATCAATCAAACGGAAGGTATCTATCTTGGTCTACATCAGGTAGATGACCATTTAGTAAAACAGTTAGCTAAAGTGACAGGCTTATGTTATGCAAGTGAGTCGATGAGTAAAACGCTTATTCAAAAAGGGTTGGCGGAAGTTGTGACAGTAACGGAGGATGAAGCATTGGCATTGCTTGATCAGGGCACGATTAAACTGGTGTGTGATCAAATGAGTCAAGCCGTTCGACTAAAAGCACTGACTGAAGGTGTGATGGTTCTTAGCCGGATAGAAACGCTCAAGGCATACCTAAACGTAAGAAAGGCACATCCTGCATTGCCTAAAACAATGAAAGCTTATCGAATGAATGTGACGGAAGGGGTAATAAAATGAGTATTGAATCGCAATTAAAGGGAAGAAGTTGCTTAACGTTATTTGATTACACAACGGAAGAAATACGCTATATCTTGGATCTTGCCAAAGTGATTAAACAAAAACATAAGAACAAAGAAGTCTATCATCCGTTAAAAGGTAAAGTACTTGGAATGATATTTGAAAAGTCGTCGACACGAACGCGAGTGTCGTTTGAGACAGGTATTTATCAGCTTGGTGGAACAGGATTATTTTTAAGCTCGAAAGATTTACAATTAGGACGGGGTGAACCTATTAGCGATACCGCTCAAGTACTATCAGGGTATTTAGACGGTATTATGATTCGGACGTTCAATCAATCAGATGTAGAAGCGCTCGCACATTATGGATCGATTCCGGTTATCAATGGGTTAACAGACGATTATCATCCGTGCCAAGTATTAGCAGATTTACAGACGATTGAAGAAGTTAAAGGAAAACTTGAAGGATTGACTTTAACGTATATAGGTGACGGCAACAATATGGCCCACTCTTTAATGATTGGGGCGGTTAAGATGGGCATGCATTTTAAAACAGCCGCACCGGCAGGTTATTTACCTAATGAGGATATTGTTGAACGCGCCCAAGTAATTGCCAAGGAAAATGGTGTGACGATTACAGTTACGACAAACCCTAAAGAAGCTATGGCAGATACAGACATTGTTTACACGGATGTATGGGCTTCAATGGGGCAGGAAAGTGAGCAAAAAGAGCGAGAAGCCTTATTTAAAGATTATCAAGTGAATACAGAACTGGTTTCATACGCAAAAGAAGATTATCTTTTCTTGCATTGTTTACCAGCACATCGCGGCGAAGAAGTGACAACGGAAGTTATTGACGGGGGGCACTCCGCGATTTTCCAAGAAGCTGAAAATCGTCTGCATGCGCAAAAAGCGTTGATGGTAGCGCTAATGTCCGATTAAAATAACATAAGAGAGAATAAAGGTAAAGACAGCATAAACAGCACCTATAAGTTATAGGTGCTGTTTATGCTGTCTTTACTATGTGTATGCAAATTATAATGTGCTATTAAGCGTGAAAGCCTTCAATCAATGTTTGTAAAGAAGTAGCATATGCTAGAATATCGCCGCCTTCTTGATAAATAACCTGTGTGGCTTCTTCGTGCTCAGCTGTCAGGTTTTTAAGAACAGAGGTATGTTTCTTGTTGTTTTCTGCGATTAATTCTAGTTCTTCAAAAACATTAAGAAGATTACCTGAATGTTGGAATAAAGTATCAAAATCATCTTCAATAACATGAATCGCTGAAGTTGATTGGGTAATTTTTTCTAGTAAAGAGTCAAAAGCTTCTGTTGTTTCCTGCATCGTTTTTACATGTGACAGGTGATTGTCAACAAGGCTATCACTTGTTGTGACAGCGGAAGATGTCATCTTTTTCGTAACTTCCATACTCTCAAACATATTGAGCGTAATGGCCTTTGCTTCTTCTGCAAGCTTACTAATTTCACGGGCAACAACCATAAAACCCTTTCCTTCTTTTCCAGCACGACTTGCTTCAATAGATGCATTTAAAGCGAGAAGCTTTGTTTGATCTGAAATCGCTTGGATCGTATTTGTTAAATTGTAAGTGTGATTCACTTGGTTTAACACATCATGTAATTCTTTCTGCATCGAAATCAGCTCTGTTTTGAAATCAGCTAGTTTTTGGATGAGGGCATCTAGCTTTTGCTTACCAGTCAATGAGGCGTCATTCATTATTGCTGTATGGTTAAGAGTCTCAGTTAAATGTTGCTTGGACATATTCAAACTTATTGTCACTGCCGAGACAATGGTTTGCGAGTGTTCGGTATGCTGATGGGTAGCCACGGCACTCTCTTCAACTGCAGTTATTGTTTCGGTAAGTTTGTTTGATTGATCAACCATATTTTCGGATGCTCGTCCAAGGTGATGACCGCTAGCTTTTAAATCATGAATAGATACTTTCAGCTGTGAAATAATCGTCTCTAATTCCTTAACCATAAAATTATAACTGTCTGTTAAACTGTTAATTTCTAAAGTATGTATTTTATTAAGTTTAAGTGGCCGGAAATCACCGGTATGAATACGCTCCATCCCTTCTCTTAATTTTCTGAGTGGACCGGTGACGTTTCGAACAAATAAAATGACTAAAATTGCACCGACAATCATCCCCGCTAAACTCATAAAAACTGTCATAGATCTCATGGTAAGGATGGTTGCTAGGTAACTTGATTCGGGCACTAATAAGAGGTAATTAGCACCGATTTCAGATAAATAACGTTTAGCTATTAAATAGTGTGCGCCGTTAATGGTTAATTCAAAGGTCCCATCTTTAGCTGACTGAATTTCTGATATATCGGCGGTTGTAACATCGATTAAATCATTCTGACTGGTGCTGAATGGTTGTATAGTCTCTGCCTCATTATCTAAATAGTAAAAGTAAGACGTAAGCCCATCCTGCTCCAGGGTGTTCTTTTGGTCATCAATCGTACGCTCTAGTTGTGAGTAAAAATAGTCATAGTCACTAATGTATACAAAATTTAAATTGGCGGCGATCTCTTTAATGACATCCGTTTCTCTATTTAGACGATTTCTTGTTGAAGTCATGAGTTGATCCTTACTCATTGTGTATGTGAGTGTTCCTACAACAAGTGTTGTTAGTGCAAGGATTGCCAACATTATGACGGTCAGTTGTTGTCCCATAGTTAAGTTTTCCCGATTAAACATGATATCCCTCCTGCTTCTCTAGTATTGATTTTACGTGAGAGGTATGAAGAGCGTGTGAATTAATTGTTATACTTATGTAAAATTTTTCTTTTGAATAGTTTTATATCTAAAAAAAGCGTCTCAATTGCCATGCGACATGAGACGTTTTTTTAGATTGCTTTTAAATCGTTGTATGAACTTTTGTATAATTATTTTGTTAGCACGAGAATACCAAGAGGATAATAATCGAATAGGGGCTCCTTTTCTGTTTGAATTAATGCGCCTTTTTGTAAAAAATAATCAATAGTTGTTATAGAATAATCATGAAATAATTGTTTAAACTCAGTGGGTGTTATTTGATGAACGTGAAAAGGTGACCCACACGTTTTTCCACGCCCTTCACCAAAAGGTGTGGACATAATTAGTTTGCCGCCGGGTTTTAGTAACTCATAAGCATTGGTTAAAAAAGCTGCCTCATTTTCAATATGCTCATACGTTTCAAAACAAGTGATGACATCGAACTGTCCCCATGTTGCTACGAGATTTTTCTTAGTGATATCTGCTTGATGAAAAGATGATTTTGGGTGGTAATAATGATGTTTGGCATAAGCCAGTGCTTCATGATCGATTTCAAGTCCAATGACTTCATCAATGTCGTTCTTTTTCTTTTTTGCGATAATATGTGTGCCAAAACCAGAGCCGGAAGCCATATCTAAGACGCGTCCGTTGGTAATAAAGAAAAGGGCAAAGTGGTAACGTGCGACGTGTTCAATCAATAGTTCATTAGTGATGGCCATTTTTTCTGGGATCAGTCGCTCTCCCGTGTCTTCTAACATTTTTTTCACCGCTTTTATAAGATTTAATGTATGTATTAAGTATAGCGTAATTAAACTATTATGGAAACTGTATGATATAGTGCAAAGGAATTGTTGTTAAGTGAGAAGGTTGGGAGTTTTAATTTCTAAAGAAATAATTCTGAAACCAATTGTCTAATGGGTTAAATGAATCTTTCTGCCGCTGTATTTTCTGTTATAATAGGTGAAGAATGTTGAAGTAAAGGATGAATAACATGCGTTTAGTTGAAGGTATAAAAAATAAATTAATGAATGATTTATCAGGTGTAGAGGTATATTTTGATGAACCGATGGGCCAGTATTTATATACTAAATTAGGTGGTCCGGCAGATGTATTTGCCTTTCCAAAAACGATTGAGGAAGTAAAAAAGGTAGTTAGAGCGAGTAAAGCGCATAATTTACCTTTAACGTTACTTGGTAATGGATCGAATCTCATTATTCGAGATGGTGGAATCCGTGGGATTGTTATGAGTCTATCGCACCTAAATACGATTACTTCTGATGGTGAGGACATTATTGCGAGTAGCGGAGCGACAATTATTGATGTGTCTTATTATGCACTCGAATTATCACTGTCAGGGCTTGAGTTTGCTTGCGGTATTCCTGGAACTGTCGGTGGAGCAGTTTTTATGAACGCAGGTGCATATGGTGGTGAGGTTAAAGACTGCCTTCACTCTGTAACAGTGATGGATACATCCGGTGAAGTGTATGATGTAGAAGCTTCAAAACTTGAGCTGGGTTACCGAACGAGTAATGTAGCAGAAAAAAATTGGATCGTTTTGTCAGCTCGGTTTACTTTGAAAAAAGTAACACTGATGGACATCAAAGCTAAGATGGATGACTTAACCGAAAGACGAACATCCAAACAACCGCTAGAATACCCATCGTGTGGGAGCGTGTTTAAGCGTCCGCCAGGCCATTTTGCAGGTCAATTAATTCAAGAAAGTGGTTTACAGGGTAAAGGTATTGGCGGGGCTGAAGTGTCAACAAAGCATGCTGGATTTATTGTTAATAAAAACCATGCGACAGCAAGTGACTATATTGCGGTCATTGAAATGGTTCAACAAACAGTTAAAACTAAATTTGGAATAACGCTTGAACGTGAAGTAAGAATTATTGGAGAAGAAGCATAGGGCCTACAACATTGGCCCTTTTTTGTCGTGTACAAACAAAATACGTGCACACAAGGTAAAAGTATGTTAGAATGTGAGCAATTAAATAGTAATCTTTTGGGGCAGGGTGTAATTCCCGACCGACGGTAAGAGGTGAACGTTAAACCTTAAGTCCGTGACCCGGATCAATCAATGATTGTGAAGGTGGATTTGGTGAAAATCCAAAGCCGACAGTTAAAGTCTGGATGGGAAAAAGATTAAATGAAAATCAAAGACGTCTGTACAGGGGAAGCTCTGTACTTTAAACAGGACACGTCTGTTTATTTGTCATTGATTGCTTTCATAACACACCCCAAGTCTATTTAGATTTGGGTTTTTTGTATTTTCCAAAAAGACATCTATTTGATTAAGGGGTTAATGCAATAAATTATCAATGAAATGAAGGGAGGTATATCATGAAAGATCAAGATTATATGAATTTAGCCATTCAACTAGCGACAGGAACAATCGGACAAACAGCACCTAACCCGTCTGTTGGATGTGTCCTCGTACGTGAGGGAGTCATTGTTGGTATGGGCAGTCACTTAATACCTGGAGAAGGCCATGCAGAAGTATTAGCTGTTAACCAAGCAGGTGAAAAAGCGAGAGGGGCAACGGCTTACGTTACATTAGAGCCGTGTTCTCATACAGGGAAGACACCTCCATGTAGCCGTTTACTCATAGAATCTGGCGTCATCCGTGTTGTTGTTGCGACAGAAGATCCTAACCCATTAGTAAGTGGACGAGGAATAAATCAGTTAAAAGATGCTGGACTTGACGTCACAGTTGGTTTAATGAAAAAGGAAGCTCAAGAAATCAATCAAAAATTTTTTCATTTTATGAAAGAAAACAGACCGTTTGTGACACTAAAAGCAGCTATGACGCTTGATGGTAAAACAGCTACAAAAACAGGTGATAGTCGTTGGGTGACAGGAAAAAAAGCAAGGGAACATGTGCACATGATGCGGGCAAGACATGATGCAATATTAGTTGGTAAAGGGACCGTAGTAAAAGATAATCCAAGCCTCACGGTTAGACAACCCGTCTACGGGAAAAGTCCGATTCGGATTATACTAGCGACAAATTTGGATTTACCCGATCATTTAACCGTTTTTCATGATGATCAAAAAACATATATTGTTTGTGGGCAGTCAGCACCGGTAGAAGCCTTTTTAGAAAAACATCCGAATGTTGGCGTGATTCAAATGACAAATGATACGCTAGAGATTGATGAAGTACTTACCCGTTTAGCCGCGTTAAACATTCAATCAGTTTATGTTGAGGGTGGTGAGGCCGTGCATAAAAGCTTTGTATCTAGTGGTTTCATCGATGAATGTCATATTTATATTGCGCCAAAGCTATTAACAGGAAAAGATAGTTATGGTGTGATTGGTGGGGCATCACCTGAATGGATGAAAGATGCTTTGATGCTGTCTTTTGATCATGTCGAAAAAATAGGCGAAGATATTTTTATTAAAGCAACAAAAAAGATGGGGGATTAATGATGTTTACCGGTATTGTAGAAGAAAAAGGCACTTTACAGTCACTCACGCGTAATGGGCGGAGTCTTATTTTAACAGTCGCAGCAAAAAAAATACTGACTGATGTTCATATTGGTGATTCGATTAGTGTGAATGGGGTATGTTTAACTGTCACGCAGTTCACATCAGAACAATTTTCAGTTGATGTGATGCCGGAAACATATGAAGCAACAAATTTAAAGACTTTATCAACAGGTAGTAAAGTGAATTTAGAACGAGCGATGCACGCGGACGGCCGTTTTGGTGGCCATTTTGTTTCCGGTCATGTAGACCACGTTGCTACAATTGAAAAAACCTGGCGAGATACCATCGCCAAATATGTGAAAATTACGGTGCCTAGTGATAAATCGAAATACCTGGCTGAAAAGGGCTCAGTTACTGTGGATGGTACCTCGCTTACAGTCTTTCACGTCGAGAATAATAGTTTTACGTTGTCACTGATTCCAGAAACACAAGAAGCAACGATTCTTGGTGGCAAAGAAGCCGGTGACACTGTAAATATAGAATATGATGTCCTTATGAAGTATATGGAACGTTTGTTAACGCATCAAGCCACTAAAAAAAATGCGTCAGAAATAACCGAAGATAAATTAAAAGATTTAGGGTTTTACTAAAGGGGGGATAATTATGCATACGATTGAACAAGCGATTGATGCATTAAAACGCGGTGAAGTTATCATTGTTATTGATGATGAACACAGAGAAAATGAGGGTGACTTTATTGCTTTGGGTGAGAAAGCAACGCCAGAAGTTATAAATTATATGGCAACAAAGGGTAAGGGCTTAATTTGTACGCCCATTGAAAAGGCACTAGCGGAACGCTTGCTTTTAACGGAGATGGTTGCGCGTAATACTGATGACCATGGCACAAATTTTTCTATTAGTATTGATCATATTGATACGCATACGGGCATTAGTGCGTTTGAGCGTTCAAAAACGATCCTTTCTTTATTAGAAGATGAAATCGCACCTGGTGATTATAAGCGCCCAGGCCATGTGTTTCCTCTGATTGCGGACCCGGCAGGTGTTGTTAAACGTCCTGGTCATACAGAAGCAGCGATTGACTTAGCTAAGCTTGCTGGTGCAAAACCTGTAGGTGTTATTTGCGAAATCATGCGAGAAGATGGCGAAATGATGCGAACGGAAGAATTAAAAGCTTTTGCTGAGGCGGAAGCACTTGTCATGATAACGATTGAACAATTGGTAGAATACCGAAAAAATCATGACCATTTAGTAAGTCGGGAAGCCACTATTAAGTTACCAATAGCTCTTGGAGATTTCAGCATGGTTGGTTATGTTGAAAAAGTAACTGGGAAAGAACATGTGGCGTTAATTAAAGGAGATGTATCAACAGAAGATGCACCACTCGTCCGTGTGCATTCAGAATGTTTAACGGGTGATGTATTTGGGTCAAAGCGCTGTGATTGCGGTCCTCAACTAGAGCGTGCAATAGAAGAAATTGAAGCCCGTGGTGTAGGTGCTGTGATATACATGCGTCAAGAAGGGCGAGGTATTGGTTTAATTAATAAATTAAAAGCATATGAACTTCAAGAAAAAGGCTTTGATACAGTGGAGGCTAACCATCAGTTAGGGTTTGGGGCTGATTTGCGTGATTATTCGATTGCTGCTCAAATCTTAAAAGATATAGGGATGGATAAAATTACATTAATGACAAATAACCCGCGTAAAATTGAAGGGTTATCGCGATATGGGATCGATATTGCTGATCGAGAACCGATTCAGATTAAACCAAATGAAAATAATCAAAAGTATCTAGAAACTAAAACAGAAAAATTAGGTCATCTATTATTGGATAAATAAGTTAACTTACAGGAGGAAAAAATAATGGTTAATACAGTAGAAAGTACATTGGTAGGAACGGATTTAAGAATAGGTATAGTTGTTGGGCGATTTAATGAATTCATTACAAGTAAGCTTTTAAGTGGTGCAGAAGATACCTTAAAGCGCCATGGGGTAAAAGATGAAGATATCACAGTGGCTTGGGTACCAGGAGCATTTGAAATCCCACTTATCGCCAAAAAAATGGCAGCATCTAAAAAATATGATGCAGTAATTACACTTGGAACAGTTATTCGTGGGTCTACACCGCATTTTGACTATGTGTGTAATGAAGTAGCAAAAGGTGTGTCTCATGTAACAATGACCACTGACGTGCCAACGATTTTTGGTGTGTTAACGACAGAAACAATTGAACAAGCGATTGAACGTGCGGGGACAAAAGCGGGTAATAAGGGTGCAGATGCCGCGGCATCTGCAATTGAAATGGCTAACTTGGTGAAAGAATTTTAATTTAATGACGGCATAAAACCCTCGTCATCTTAAGGTGAGAACACCACCTTAGATGACGAGGGTTTTTTAATCAAATGATGTTTGCATACCAGATTGTTGCATTTTATACATCTGATAGTAGCTGCCTTTTTTACTTAACAGTGAGGCATGAGTCCCTTTTTCAATAATATTACCTTTGTTTAATACGATAATCTGATGGGCATGTTGAATCGTGGATAACCTGTGGGCGATGACAAGCATCGTACGTCCTGTGCTTAGGACATTCATCGCTTCTTGAATCATGCCTTCTGTTTCAGAATCAATATTAGCCGTTGCCTCATCAAGGATAAGGATGGCTGGATCAAAAGCTAATGCCCTAGCAAATGATAAGAGTTGACGCTGTCCAGTTGAAAATTCATTCCCGTTTTCTCCTACTGGCTCGTCGTATTTTCTTGGTAGCTTTTCAATAAAACGATCAGCGCCTACAGCCTTAAGTGCTTCAATGGCTTTGTCTCTACTAATACGTGGATCATTTAATGTCACGTTAGAAATAACCGTCCCAGTAAATATAAACGGATCTTGTAAAACAATGGCCATATGCGCGCGTGTTTGCTGGCGTGTCAGCGTCTTTGTATCGATAGCATCTAACAGTACGCTTCCTTTATCAGGGTCGTAGAAACGAAAGAGTAAATTCATGATGGAACTCTTACCAGAACCAGTATGGCCAACGAAGGCTGCGGTTTCGCCAGGCGAAACATGGAAAGATAAATCGTTTAAAACCGTCTCGCCTTTTTCATAACTAAAGGTCACATGGTCAAAACGTACATCACCTTTTATTCTTGGCAAATCGTCCTCTTCAATTTCTTCGGTCTCTTCATCTAACAAATCAAAGACACGAGCAGCTGACACACGCGCTTGCTCAAGTTGAGGCAATTGATTTACCATTTGTGTCATAGGTTCAAATAACCGTGTTAAATAATCAACAAAAGCATAAAGTAAACCGGTTGAAATGACCGTTGTACCACTAAGAGACTGGTTACCGAAGAACCAGATAAAGCTAAGAAATGCTACCCCGCGTAAAACGTTAACTAAGTTGTATGATGTAAGGGCAGATAAGGCGACCATTTTCTTTTGGTAGCGGTAATGCTTGTCGTTTAACTGTTCAAACTCATCGGCTCGGTCATTCGTTCGTCTAAATGCTTGAATAATCGGCATCGTTTGGATAGATTCATTTATCGAAGCATTAATATCGCTATTCACGGATCGAATGACGGTATTGTATTTACCGGCATAAGTTTTATAAAACCGCATGAAAAGTAATAACAGTGGTAGTAATAAAAGACTAATGGTAGCTAACGTTGGATTTAATAAATAAAGGGCAATAATAATACCAGTCATATAAATAAACCCGTTCACAAATGTTTCAAGTACACGGACGTACAATTCTTTAATGGCCTCGGTATCATTCGTCACGCGTGCCAGAATCTTACCTGCGGGCATGTTCACAAAATAACGCATCGGTAAACGCTCAACCGTGGCAAAGACATCATTGCGCATCGTTTCAATAATATGATTGGCATGAACTTGCAGTAAATACGTTTTCGCATATTGAAAGATAGACGCAATGAAGATGAGTCCAAGATAAAGGGCCAACCAGGACAGGATAGGTCGCACTTCTGGTGCGAAAAAGCTTGCCGCCGCTGCAGCTGAAAGTTTTTCTGCCCGAAAGGTGACATCATTTAAGACAATCAATGAACCATCATCTGATATACGCAGTGTTTCTCCCTTAGGAATAGTTCCTTCTGCCAGATAATAGTCGCGCTGAACTTGTACGAAAGTAACTGTTTCTTTTACGGTATCATTATCATCTAACCGATCGTATCGTTTTAAGAAACGACCATTTAGCTCAATGGTGTGATGATCATTGTTGTCAGTGACTTCGACCCATTCGGTTTGAACACCAACAATATGGCGGTCAATCACTTGTTTGGCGATAAATGGTCCGGTTAATTCTAAGGCAACCGCAATTATAAGTGCAATGAAGGCAAACGTGATTGTTTGTTTATTAATAAAGAGATAGCGTAATAAGCGCTTTTCTACAGAGGCTTTCATTCAGTTGCCACCTCCTCGGTCATTTGCTGAATCATAAATTGTTCTTTGTACCAACCATTTTCTTGCATCAAGGTCTCGTGTGTTCCTTGTTCAGTAATTCTTCCATCCGTCAGAACAATAATCTGGTCAGCATGCATGACGGCTGATAGACGGTGAGCAGCAATCAGGGTGGTTTTCTGTTGGCGTTGTTCTTTTAAATGCTCAATGATGGTCGCTTCGGTTTTACCGTCAACCGCTGATAAAGCGTCATCTAAAATCAAAATCTCTGGATCCATTAACAGTGCGCGTGCTAAGGATAGTCGTTGTTTTTGACCGCCAGATAACGTCACACCACTCTCGCCAACTAGAGTATCAAGGCCGTTAGAAAGCGCATCGATATCCGACTTTAATGACGTAGATATCAACATCTGATGAATGACGTCGTCAGATGTTTTTCCAGCACCGAATAAGAGATTCTCACGTACAGTTTTAGAAAAAAGAATATGTTGTTGCGGCACATAGCCAATCCATTGACGCGTCCTATCGAGTGATAGTTGCTCAATTGATACACCATTAATAAGCAAGTTTCCTTCAGGTGCAGGGTATTGTCTGAGTAGCTGTTTAAATAACGTTGTTTTTCCAGCACCTGTTTTACCCACAATCCCAATGGTTTCGCCTTGTTGAATAGTTAAGTTAATATTTATGAGTTGCGGCTCTTTTAGACCGGGATAGCGAAATGTCACATCGTTAAATTGTATCGTAAGAGGCATCTTCACTTCCACGGGTGCTAAGGGTTCTTGTACGTCCGACACTTGTTTTAAAACATGATTCACCCGGTCGAGAGAGGCATTTCCGCGCTGCATCACATTGATTAATTCACCAATCGCAAACATCGGCCAGATAATCATCCCCAAGTACACATTAAATGAAACAAGGTCACCGATTGAGATGCGATTATCTATCACCATGATGGCACCATAACCTAAACCAATCGTGTAGGAAATACCGACAAGGATTTTCATTGTCGGTTCAAAGAGGGCTTCCATCTGTGCGACCGCTTTGTTTTTATTAAATACATCATGGGTTTTTTCTTTAAAGCGTTGTAAGTCGTATGCTTCTTGGACAAAGGCTCTAGTTACACTTACCCCACGGATAGATTCCAGCGTATAGTTATTTAAATCGCTAAAAGCTTCTTGCGCGTCGGTAAAGCGCAGATGAATTATTCCGCCATACTTATAAACGATGAGAGCCATAATCGGCATAGGAATAAGTGCCATAAACGTTAATGTCCAATTAACGGTAAAGCCCATCATTAAAATAATAAAGGACATGTATACTGTTGAATCGACGAGTGTTAAAATACCAAAGCCTGATGTCATCATAATGGCTTTTAAATCGTTGGTGGCTCGAGCCATTAAGTCACCTGTTCGGTTTTTACTATAGAACCGCGGGCTCATCATGAGAAAGTGTCGCATGAGTTTTGAACGAATCTGCCGTTCAAGTAATAAAGCGCCACTAAATAATGTATAGTCCCACAAAAACATAATCGCATACGTTAAGACAATTAAACCACCATAGATAAGTAGCGTCTGAGATAATGCGGTCCTTGTCAGTTCGTTGAACTGAATCGCATCAATGGCATTCCCGATGAGCCTTGGTGGAATAAGGTCAAGGAAACTGGCGAACATGAGCGCCAGTATGGCTACGAGGTAACGTAACCATTGGTCTTTAAAAAACCAAGCTAACTTTTTAAAAACTTGAAACATTTTTCTCACTCCTTTTCTAACAGAAAATCAAATGACTAACCAAAGCCTTCTCCTTGGTCGTCACTTTTAACTGGTCGTATTACTAACATCTTTTTTCCTCCTTTACGTTAATCATTGACTAAATGAAAAAAAGCACAGACATCCGAGACGTCTGTGCTAAACAACCATCTAAAAGCGATGAGTGGATGCAAAAAAGGTCACGAATATGTTCGTGACCTTTTCGGTATAAAGATGTGCTAAATAAATACATAGGATAATCCTACTTAAACGCTGTAAAGCGATAGGTATAGATCGGCCGAATAATTTAGATAAACATCCTATCAACGGAGGCCACGTCGAAACAGTTTACTTGTGTCATGCTTACGGGATGAGTAATAAGTGTTTTCATGATTGTGACCTCCTTTTCGTTTATTTAATCAATAATCAAAGTATAGTCTTATCGAATCTATCCGTCAACAGAAATAAGAAAAAAAGTAAAAAAAGTGCATATTGTCCCAATTTCATTAGGTATATGCGAAGGGCTACCCCAATTTAAAAATACAGGCCAACGCATCTATTCGGCTACAACAGAGCAACGACAATAACACCTGCTCTTTTTAACGTGCACCTGTTCCAAATGAATGAAAGTCTCCAAGCAAGAAAGGTATGCTGGAGACGCGTTTAAGGCTTATTACGGTTGTTTTATCATTTAAGATCCAGAAAACACCTTATCCGAACATTTGTTAGAATGTTTGGTGGGGGAAGTTCATTATAATAACTTCACAATATCTTTTTCAAAAGTCTCTGGTTTCGTTTTTGGCGCAAACCGACTCACGAGATGACCTTCACGATCAATCAGAAATTTAGTGAAGTTCCATTTGATTGTACCACCTAAAAGGCTTGACTGTTCTATTGTTAAATACCTAAATAAAGGATGGGCATTTTTCCCGTTAACATTTACTTTACTAAAGAGTGGGAAAGTGACACCAAAGTTCAACTGACATGCTTGACTCACTTCTTCATCTGTTCCAGGCTCTTGATTTAAAAATTGATTGCTCGGGAAACCTAACACGACGAACCCTTCGTCTTTATAATTCTGATAAAGCGTTTCTAAACTGTTAAATTGATTTTTCAATCCGCATTTAGTCGCGGTATTGACAATCAAAACAACCTTCCCTTTATAATCTTCCAGCGATTTTTCTTTATGATCAATCGTTTGTGCGTTAAATTGATAAATACTCATGCTTTTTCCCTCCATAGTTATATTAGACTTCTTCGCACGTCCCGCTTTAAATTAAGTGTTAGAAGTGGGAGCTTTTTGAATGATAAGACCTGTACCTCGTATATACCCTTATTTCTCCAATGTTAATCAATAAAACTACGCAAGCTCATCAGCTCTTTTTACAAACGGCGTGTGGAGGTTTACGATCAATAGAAAAGGGCTAATACTATAATGATAGTATGTGATTAAGTGATCGATAAAAAAATAACTGAGGTGAAGAAAATGGCTGTACAAGTAATCTTGCGTCCACTAGAATATGAGGATTTGCCAGATGTAAAGCAATGGTATAACGACCCAAGCACGCTAATGATGATTGGTCATACACCGAAAAGTTTAACCGATATTGAAGAAATGGTTGAACAAATGGAACAAACAAAAGCGAACATATATGTGATTGAATCACGGCAACACGAAAAGCTCGGTTGGATTCATTTAACATCAATTAATCAAAGTCATGGTCGTGCGGAAATTGGCCTTATGTTAGATCGTCATCATCAAGGGCAGGGTCATGGAGAAGCGGCAATGCTTCAAATGCTGTCTTATGCGTTTGATCATTTGCGTCTAAATAAAGTTTTTCTTACCACGAGAGGAATTAATGAAAAAGCTAGAGGGTTGTATGAAAAGCTCGGTTTTAAAATTGAAGGAACATTTAAAGACCATTGTTTTGTGAATGGTAAATATTATGACACATATTTTATGAGTTTGTTTGAATCCGACTGGCGACATTGAGAACATTTGACAGGTTTATTTTGCAAATGAAAGATAAAAAAGGGCGGTAATCTCTTATCTGATAAGGGATACCGCTCTTTTTGTTTTGTGTAAAAGTGTAGCGAATTAGATAGCTTTGTTGGTTGTTTCATTTTCAAGAGCTGTTAAACGCGCACGAACTTCGGTTTCGGTTATTCCATGCTCTACTACATATCGATTGCGTTCATGGACACGACATGCATGTGTACAACCACCTAAATGTTTATGTTCATTATCTACAGAACAAATAATTTGTTTATTACATTCTGGATTTGCACAGTTTATATAGCGTTCGCACGGTTCACCGTCAAAGTAGTCACGTCCAACTACAACATGCTCGACTTGATTAATGGGCACGCTTATTCTTTCATCAAAAACATACATCTTACCGTCCCATAATTGCCCCTTTATTTCGGGATGTTTTGCGTAAGTAGCAATCCCACCGTGTAATTGGTTAACATTCTCAAAGCCTTTTTGAAGTAACCAACCCGAGAATTTCTCGCAACGTATGCCGCCTGTACAATAAGTCAAAATCCGTTTACCTTTAAATTTCTCTTTATGTTCATCAATCCATTGAGGTAATTCGCGGAAGGTGCGGATATCAGGACGTACCGCGCCACGAAAGTGACCGAGGTCATATTCATAATCATTACGGGCATCAATCACAACAGTGTTGTCATCTTGCATCGCTTCATAGAATGCTTGAGGTTCTAAATAATTACCCGTTATTTCGTTCGGATTAATATCCTCAGCACCGAGCCTTAATGTAACAAGCTCAGGGCGTGATTTAACTTTTAATTTTTTAAAAGTATGCCCCTCCGCAGGGTCAATCTTAAATGGCATCGCCTTAAACATGGGGTGTTCGTTCATATACTGAATGTAACGCTCGGTATCCTCTTTGGTCCCTGAACATGTGCCATTAATGCCTTCATGAGAGATTAAAATACGTCCGAGTAAATTGAAGTCCGCACACACACGTTTATGTTCTTTGGCGAATTGATCGGGGTCTTTAATATCAACATAATGATAATACAGTAATACTTGATAATTTTCCATTTTTTACAACCACCTATTTTTCGTATTTGCAAGATACGGATGTAGGGGTAAATCAACTTAGTCTCTTGCATGTATCATTATAGTGAATCAGAAATACTTTTTCAACCTTTAAGTTATTAAAGTGGTAAACTATCGGAAAGATGCGCCGGTCTATGTTTAGAAGGAAAAGATGTTTTTTAGTCTTAAAACTTAATTAGTAGCTGCATGGTGACATGTAAGTATAATCTGTTGGTTGAACATATGTTCTTTTTTGCGTTATAATATATGCGTGTTTAACATGCCCACGTGATCCATTCAACGGCGCTCTAGTAAATGACCTCTTTTAATGGGAGGGTTAAAGCTTGCTGATTATAGTGGATGTGAGTCGTTGGGGATCGTTAACTAAAATCAAGAAAAGAAGGTGAGTATCATCGAAAATTACGATAAAAAAGCTCAAGAAGAAGCGGTTATTAAGTACTACGAAGAACAAGAACAGACGATGATTCTGTTGTTTTGCCAGTGGTGTACTAACCATGAATTAGATCCAGTTACTCTATATAAAGAAGCTTATCCTGAACAACTGGTACCAAAACAACTAGAAGAGCTTAAACAAGAAACAGTAGAAAAGGAAGCTGGGTTAGACATTGATACAGCCTTATTGATTGATGTGATGAGTCAGTTCAATAATCACGACCTTGCTTTTGTTGTGAGTCGTTATGATGATTTGTCAAAGAAACAACAAAAATAGTAACTTAGTATTGTAAAGCGCCATTTTTCAAGTCAGGCAGTATGCTAAAAACTACCTGCCGCGGATGTTGACTTAGAAAAAATGCGCGAGGTAGTTTTTAGCACGTGTAAAACCTGCAAATTTCTTTATGCGTTGTAAAGTAAGTAGAGGGCCTGGGTACCTAACTCATCCAGGCCTTGGTCTGATAACTGTTGGTACATGGATAATGCTAAAGTTAAACCTGGGACTTTAAGCCCCATTTCATCGGCTGTTTCTTTAGCAATCTGCATATCTTTGATGAAGTGTTTAATATAAAAACCAGGAGCAGTATCTTCCAAAATCATGCGAGGTGCAAGATTCTCAAGTGACCAGCTACCTGCTGCTCCTTTAGAAATACTTTCAAGTACGCGTGTAGGATTAAGCCCTGACTTTTGTGCGTAGAGGATAGCTTCAGTGACACCAATCATATTTGAGGCGATGGTAATTTGATTACACATTTTTGTATGTTGCCCAGCCCCACTAGGGCCTTGTAAAACAATATTTTTACCGAGTAACGTTAATAATGGTTCTGCTTTTTTAAATACGTCTTTTTCTCCTCCGACCATAATTGTGAGGGTTTTATTTTTCGCGCCAATATCACCACCAGATACAGGAGCATCAAGGGCGTTTAAACTGACTTTCTTTGCTTCAACAGCTATTTTTTTACTTAAAGATGGTTTTGATGTAGTGAAATCAATAAGTAGACTGTTTGCTTTGGCATTTTCAATGATCCCATCTTTGCCAAAGTAAATAGCTTCAACGTCTGATGGATAGCCAACCATGGTCATAATACAGTCACTTACTTGACTAACAGAGGCAACACTTTCATGCCAATGTGCACCTTTTTCTAAAAGTTCTTCTGCTTTCTTTTTTGTGCGGTTGTAAATATGTACGTCATAACCAGCATCGATTAGATGATTGGCCATACTTTTGCCCATCACACCGATTCCGATGAATCCAATGGTTCTCATGACTACCCCTCCAGTAAAATTTTTGTTATGATTATTTTAGCTGAAATTGAAAAGAAAAGCGATGCCTGTCATGACAAAAGGGGGATGTACGATGGTGTGCTATGTAAAAAAATTTCAAGAATTCACAACAAGTGAGTGGTATGAGATTGCAAGGCTGCGCTCGGATGTTTTCATTGTTGAACAAACAAGTGCTTACCATGAGTTTGATAATTTGGATCAACTAAGCCAACATGTTTATTTGAAAGAAGATGGGGAAATTGTGAGTTATTGCCGGATTATACCTGAGGGACTTGTTTATCCTGAGACAACCATCGGTCGAGTCATTGTAAAAGCGACACATAGAAAAAAAGGTTTAGGTCGTGTGTTGCTTAAGTCTGCTGTTGAAGAAGCGTCCGTTCATAATACAAAGCCAATTCAAATTCAGGCCGAACAGTATTTAACAGATTTTTATGCAAGTTTTGGCTTTATGGTTGTATCAGAACCTTATTTGGATTGCGAGATTTGGCATGTCGATATGGTGAGGAGGTAAGTAATGTTTAAAGTTAAGGCATTTCATGATTTAACGTTAGATGAATTGTATCAAATATTAAAAGCACGTGTGGATGTGTTTGTCGTTGAGCAAAATTGTCCTTATAAAGAAGTTGATGGTATTGATGATCAATGCTTTCATCTTTTTACAGAAGAAGAAGGTGAGTTGACGAGCTACTGCCGATTGATTCCACCTGGAGTGATGTATAATGAACCGTCTATCGGTCGGATTTTGGTTCAACCTAATTTCAGAAAACAAAAACTTGGAAGACAATTACTCACAAAAGCAATAGAAACGGCAAAAATAACATTTAAACGAACGGATATAAAAATACATGCGCAAGTTTATTTGTTTGATTTTTATCGTTCATTCGGTTTTATTCCAGTGAGTGAAGAATATTTAGAAGATGGTATTTTACATGTCGATATGGTCTTAGAAGCGTTTAATAAGCCCCTTGAGAATAGGAAGTGAACTCATCGATGTAATAACATATTAAGCCACGCCATATGGCGTGGCTTAATATGTTGTAATGTTAAAACGTCACACGAAGAGTATCGAAATGAGCTATAAGTAGCATGCGTGTCGACGTTTTAAATCTATGTCAAACAAGTGGTGTATCACTTGTGCGTCATTTATTCACCTTGTAAGGTGAGTTCAACGGTTGATTGCACCCCATCCCGATAATACGTGACCGTAACGGTTTCGCCAATGCTTGCATCTCGATACAGATATTGACGTAGGTCCATCATGTTAGTAATAGGTGTGCCATCAATGTCTGTAATAACATCATACATTTGTAGACCGGCATTTGCTGCTGAAGAATTAGGGTGAACCTCTGCGACAACAATCCCACTGGATACTTGTTCTGGATCAAGCTTCAATGTCTGTGTAACGTGCTCTGTTGGAACCGTTGAGAAGTCGACGGCGCTAACACCCATGAATGGGCGATTGACCTCGCCTGAGGATTCAAGTTGTTCAATGATAGGTTGTGCTTCATCTATAGGTATAGCAAAACCAATGCCTTCAACGGATGCCAACGCTATTTTCATCGAGTTAATACCAATGACTTCACCACGGCTATTGATTAATGCACCACCACTGTTTCCAGGGTTAATAGCGGCATCTGTTTGAATAACATCGACGGTCCAATCAGCACGTCCGTCTTGATTGCTATCAACAGTTAGTGAACGATTTAACCCACTGATAATCCCCTTTGTTACAGTTCCTGCAAACTCTTCACCGAGCGGATTACCGATAGCTATTGCTGTTTCACCAACAACTAAATCTGCTGATGAACCGAATGTTGCAACGGTTGATACATGCTCTTTGTCGATTGATAAAACAGCTAAGTCTGTTAACTCATCAGAGCCATGAAGTTGCGCTTGTACGCGTTCGCCGTCTGATAAGATCACTTCGACACTGCTTGCGTTATTAATGACGTGATGATTTGTCACAATATACGCACGGTCTCCTTCTATTTTATAGACGACACCAGAACCAGTTCCTGCGTCATTTGATTCAGACCATAAACTTTGATTTTGAATATTTGCGACCCCAACAACAGCTTCGCCCACATTCGACAACAAGGCTGTCGAAATATCATCAGATGAGCCAGTCTGGATTAATGATGCAGTTGGTGATGCGTCATCATTTGATGGGATGGTTTCGTTTTGGAACGGAATAACCCCATTAAATAATAATAAAAACCCAATCACTGCTACCGTTAATCCACCCATCAGTCCACTGAGCCAGAGACTGAGGACACTTTGCTTTTTCACCTCAGCTGCTCTTTTATTTTGAAGTTCTTCTCCTACAGGTGGTACTGCTTTATTTATTTCATCGTGATTTACTTCTTGATCTGTCTCTTTCATGATATTTTCGTTGCTCTGTTGTTCAGGTAACTGTTTAAATTCATCCATGTTGATTATCCCCTTTCGTTTATTAGAAAAACTATAATTGCTTTACACTTATTAGTATAGGTAATAGATGAGGTATGAATGCGGTAAAGTTATGAAAAAAGTATGGAAAGACAGACTGAACAAAATGTGAGAAAATGTAGGGGAAGTAGATGAATCTCTAGAGAAAAATGATACATCGATTAACATGATATAATAAAAGCAAGTGTAAAAATATTTAGTTAAATATTAAGAATTTCAGGGGAATTAATGATTGATAGGAGGAATTGCTATGCGACAACATATCTTTATTGTAGAAGATGACCCGAATATCCGAGAAATCGTCAAAGCTTATTTAGTAAAAGAGGGCTATGAGGTCTCTGTAGTTGGGGATGCTGAAAGTGCATGGGCATATGCAGAAAAACAGCAACCAGACATGTGGATTTTAGACATTATGTTACCGGGAATGGACGGATATGAGCTATGTAAACGTATTAGACAAACAAGCGAAGTGCCAATTATCATCATCTCGGCCAAGGATGAAGAAGTTGATAAGATACTTGGACTTGAACTTGGTAGTGATGACTATTTAACCAAACCCTTTAGTCCGCGAGAACTTGTTGCTCGCGTGAAGCGCTTGTTTAGGCGGCTTCAACCGCTTGAAACGAAAAGTATTCAAGCGGCAACAATCGAAGTGGGCAGTTTAGTGATTAATCATAATGAGCGACGTGTTTTTTGGCATGGCAATGAAGTAGACGTAACCTCTAAAGAATATGACTTAATTTATCACCTTGTAAGAAATGAAAACCGCGCTTTTTCACGCGAAGAGTTACTCACGCTTGTTTGGGGTGATGATTATTTTGGAAGTGATCGAGCGGTGGATGACTTGGTGAAGCGTCTGCGGAAGAAAATGGACGGTGTCCCACTCGAGACCGTGTGGGGTTATGGTTATCGTTTACGACAGGAGGAGGCAACGTGAGACTACAGACACAGTTAACTGTAGCATTTACCACATTATTAGTGGCCACGATGTTATTTGTTACGGTGGCGATTCATTCCCTGTTGTTGGATGTGCTCATCCAAAATGAGAAAGATCAATTAACAGAGAAAGGTGAGCTATTAGCGCAATTTCTTTATAGTGAAGTAGCGCCAAGAAACTTTTCGGATTGGATCAATGATGAAGAGGTCTATTTGTTTATTTATAACCGTGCAAATGAACAAGTGATGCTCTATTCATCATCACTTAATATTCGTACCATTGAAACGTGGGTTAACCGCTATGACTTAACTCAAACAGACCAACCTTTATGGAGTGACGGTGAAACGGAATATGTTGTGTCTATTTTACCTATATACCCAGAGTTGCTAAATCAAGAATTGGTGTTGATTACACCGTTAGGCGATATTGAAGCAGTTCAGAGTGTTTTTTTTAATCGATTAGTGATTGTCTTTATGTTTGGTGTCATTGTTATAGCGATTCTGTCTCACTATTTAACGATGCGTTTAGTGACGCCATTATCTCAATTAAAACATCAACTAAAGAAAGTAGAAAAGCGTCAATTTGATTCATTAGAGAGAATTAAAGCAACTGGGGAAATAAAAGAAGTAGAAGAAAGCATGGTTGATATGGCAAGGGCGCTTGAACGCTACATGAAATCCCAACAACAATTCTTCCAAAATGCAAGCCATGAATTAAAGACACCTCTCATGACAATACAAGGATATGCGGAAGGCATTAAAGATGGCGTCTTTACCGGAGAAGAAGAAACGCGAGGGTTAGAAGTCATTACGCAAGAAATTGGCCGGTTGAAAAAAATTATTAATGAGATGATTCTATTGGCGAAGTTAGATAGCGATGAGACGATTTATCATGAAGAGACGATTTATATCTCGCATTTAATTCAACAAGCGATTGATCGGGCAATTCCTTTAGCAACGGATCAACAAATTGCCTTAAACCATCAAGTCTTAGATGATTTGACGGTTGTTGTAGATGAAGAAAAAGTGTTACGTGCACTTATGAACATCATAACGAATGCTATTCGTCATGCGAAGACGCATGTTTTTGTTGAAGCGCGTCATGAAAGTGGGCGATTATATATTACGATTGATGATGATGGTGAAGGCATTGATGAAGTGTTGATGCCACAATTGTTCGATCGCTTTATTAAGGGTAAGGGTGGTGAGACAGGTTTAGGCTTAGCGATTTCGCGTGCGATTATAGAACGGTCTCATGGTTATATTAAAGTAGACACATCGCCATTAGGTGGCGCGAGGTTTACGATTGTGTTGTGATAAGCAAAACGCCCTTTAGCTGAAACGTCACTTGCGATGCGTATGTATGAATTAGTTAATATTTATCTCATATGGAAATATTAAATGTGAATACGCAAAAAAATATGTAACATCATCGTTTTTTTTCGTTTTTTTGGTGAAAAGTCTATACGATGATGTTGCTTTTATGCTATACTTACTCAGTTAAACTGTCAGTTGAGGTTTTTTTACACAAAGAGGAGATGTTTAGGGATGCAATTAAGAGAAGATATTCGTAACATAGCAATTATTGCCCACGTTGACCACGGAAAAACAACGTTAGTCGATCAATTGTTACGTTATTCAGGCACGTTTCGTGAGAATGAACAAACCGATGACCGGATGATGGATTCGAATGATATCGAACGTGAACGTGGAATTACCATTTTAGCTAAAAATACCGCGATCAATTACAATGATACGCGTATTAATATTTTAGATACACCAGGTCACGCCGACTTTGGTGGAGAAGTTGAACGTATTTTACGTATGGTTGACGGTGTATTACTTGTCGTTGATGCTTACGAAGGCTGTATGCCACAAACACGTTTTGTGTTGAAAAAAGCTTTAGAACAAAAATTACGACCTGTTGTTGTACTAAATAAAATTGATCGTCCTAATGCGCGTCCAGAACACGTCGTAGATGAAGTGTTAGATTTGTTTATCGAACTAGGTGCAGATGATGAGCAATTAGAATTTCCTGTTGTTTATGCATCCGCATTAAATGGAACTTCAGGTGATGCACCGGATACACAAGAAGAGTCTATGGAAGCAGTCTTTCAAACGATTATGACAAATATTCCGGCGCCAGTAGATAACTCAGAAGAACCATTACAATTTCAAGTCACGTTACTTGATTATAATGATTACTTAGGTCGTATCGGTATTGGTCGTGTGATTCGTGGGTCATTAAAAGTTGGTGAGCAAGTCACATTGATTAAAAAAGATGGTTCGACGAAAAACTTCCGTGTCTCTAAAATCTTTGGTTTCTTAGGACTAAAGCGTATCGAAATTAACGAAGCACGCAGCGGAGACATTATTGCTTTGGCTGGTTTAGAAGATATCAACGTTGGAGAAACGGTTTGTCCAACGAACCATTTAGAGGCGCTTCCTATTCTTCACATTGATGAGCCGACATTACAAATGACCTTCGTAACAAACAACAGTCCATTTGCTGGTCGTGAAGGGAAATACATTACGTCACGTAAAATTGAAGAGCGTCTTATGCTTCAGTTAGAAACAGATGTTAGTTTGCGTGTTGATCCAACAGATTCACCAGACGCTTGGGTTGTATCAGGTCGTGGTGAGTTACACTTATCTATTCTCGTTGAGAACATGCGCCGTGAAGGTTTTGAATTACAATTATCTAAGCCGCAAGTTATTATTAAAGACGTTGATGGTGTGAAGTGTGAGCCTGTTGAGCACGTTCAAGTGGATGTTCCAGAAGAACATACAGGAGCTGTCATGGAATCGCTTGGTTCTCGTAAAGGTGAAATGGTCGATATGGTAAACCAAGGAAATGGTCAAGTAAGACTTGAATTTAAGATACCGTCACGTGGTTTAATTGGTTACTCAACGGAGTTCTTAACTCAAACACGTGGTTATGGTATTATCAATCATACATTTGATAGTTACCAACCGGTTGTTAAAGGTAAAGTCGGTGGTCGACGTCAAGGCGTGCTTGTTTCTTTAGAAAATGGTAAAGCATCGACTTACGGTATTATGAACTTAGAAGATCGTGGGATTATCTTTGTTGATCCAGGCACAGAAGTTTATGCTGGGATGATTGTTGGAGAGCATAACCGAGATAATGATCTTACAGTAAATATTACTAAAGAGAAACACCTAACTAACGTTCGTTCAGCGAATAAAGATCAGACGTCAACCATTCGTAAAACGCGTCAATTAACATTAGAAGAAGCGATTGAATACTTGAATGATGATGAATACTGTGAAGTAACACCAGAATCGATTCGTTTACGTAAGAAGATTTTAAATAAAAACGAGCGTGAAAAAGCATCCAAAAAGGGCTAATGTTCACGATTAAATAAGATGAACCAACAAAAAAGCAGGACTTAACGGTCTTGCTTTTTTGTTTGGTTACATTACTTTTGGGGAATAACAACAAAAGTAAGTAAAGAGAAAGGTTTGATGTGTTAAACGTCGTGTTTTTAAAAAACACTAACGTGGTTAAAATGTAAATAATGCAACCGCTTTCTCAAAAATACTAGCCAAAAGTAAAAAGTTAGTGTAGGATAGAAGGTGTAGATTGATTGCGCTTTCAAAGTGTATCAACAAGCATTGTATCAAGCTAATCATATGAAGGAGGAATTGTAATGACGAATAAAGATTCACGTGTAGCATACTTCTGTATGGAGTATGGATTAGACACAAGTATGAAAACGTATGCAGGTGGCTTAGGAATTCTCGCAGGTGACTATTTAAAAGGTGCTAAAGATCATGGTTACCCAATGGTAGGCATCGGCATCAAGTGGAAACAAGGGTATACTGATCAGCGAATCGATGAAAATGGTAAGCCATATGATAGTTATCACAATTATGAGTATGATTTCTTAGAAGATACGGGTGTGACAGTTGATGTAACTATTCGAAAGCAAAACATTACGTGTAAAGTATGGAAAGTTGAGCAATTTGGCAACGTGCCATTATACTTATTAGATACAGATGTACCTGGTAACCCTGAATCTTGGATTACAGGTCAACTTTATGGTTGGTTTGGTGAAGAACGTATCGCACAAGAAATGGTCTTAGGAATTGCGGGTGTACGTGCGTTACGCAAATTAGGCCATGATATTGATGTGTATCACTTTAACGAAGGTCATGCTTTATTCGCAGGGTTTGAATTAATGCGGGAAAAGATGGGCCAAGGCCTAGATTTTTATGAAGCGTGGCGTCAAACCCGTGAAGAAACTGTCTTTACAACGCACACACCTATTGTAGAAGGAAATGAGTCGCACCCAATTGAGAAACTGTTATACATGGGCGCAGCCAATGGCTTAACGGTCGAACAACTTGTTGAAATTGGTGGTGCACCGTTTAATATGACAGTAGGTGCTTTACGACTATCACGAATGTCAAATGCTGTAGCTGAATTACATGGTGAGACCGCAAATAAAATGTGGGCGCATGTTGATAACCGTTCAGAGATTATTCCTATTACAAACTGTATTCACCGCCCAACGTGGGTAGATGAAAAAATGTTAGACCTTCAAGAAAGTGGTGGGGACTTGTGGTCACGTCACTTAGAAAATAAACGTGCGCTCATTGACTTTATCGAAGAGCGCAATGGCGTGCGATTGAAAGAAGATAAGTTAATTATCGGTTTTTCACGTCGTGCCGCACCATACAAGCGAAGTGACTTTATTTTCACGGATGAGTCAATCATTGGTCCATTACTAGAATCTGGTGATGTGCAAATTGTTTTCTCTGGAAAAGCACACCCGCTTGATGATACTGGAAAAGGCATTGTTTCTTCGCTCGTGAAGATGGCGACAAAATACCCACATGCAGTTGTGTTCTTAGAAAACTATGATATGACCATTGGGGCAATGTTAACACGAGGTTCTGATGTTTGGCTAAACAACCCACGTCGTCCAAAAGAGGCAAGTGGAACGTCAGGAATGAAAGCAGCGATGAACGGTGTCCTAAATTTAAGTACATTAGATGGTTGGTGGCCAGAAGCATGTGAACACGGTGAGAATGGCTGGCAATTCGGTGATGGCTTTGAATCTGAGGATGTTGAAGCATTAGATAAAAATGATTTAGATGCGCTTTATCGTATACTGCAAGAAGACGTGCTCCCAACATTTTATGATAACCGAGATAAGTGGGTTCAAATGATGTCGCGCAGCATCGCGTCTACACGTGACCGATTTGCGGTAAAACGTATGCTCGAAGATTACTACGACAAGTTGTATGCTAAAAACTAATAGAATATAATCAATGATTGATAAGCGTCTCCTTTTACGAGGGGGCGCTTTTTCATTTTTAAAAAACAGTTGACATGTCTGTTTATTTTGTATATTTTGTATATATACAGAAAGTTGGTGAAACGATGCGCTTAGTGATTCATAATCAATCAGATGCGCCTATTTTCAAACAAATATATGATCAGATTAAATCGCAAATTATTGCGTGTGAATTAAATAAGGATGAGGCTTTGCCCTCAATCAGACAACTCGCAAAAGACTTAAAAGTTAGTGTCATTACAACAAAACGTGCCTATGAAGAGTTAGAACGTGATGGATTTATTTACACGATGGCCAAGCGGGGGTCTTATGTAAAAGGCATGAATCCGTCGCTTATTAAAGAAGAGTACTTAAAACAAATCGAAAACCATCTACAAGACGCGCTGGATTTGGCCGGCACTGTCGGTATATCAATAGATGAACTAAAAGCGTTACTGGATGTATTAAAGAGTGAAACGGAAGGAGGACGTATGTGATGTATGCGATTGAATTAACGGATGTTTTTAAGCAGTTTAATAACTTTAGTATAAATAACCTTCATTTAACGATCCCGATGGGATCAATTGTGGGACTAGTTGGTGAGAACGGAGCAGGTAAAAGTACGACATTACATATGATTATGCAGGCAATAAAAAAAGATAGTGGAACGATTCATGTCCTTGGCGTTAATAATGAAGCGGATGAATTTTTAGAAGTAAAACAGAAGATTGGTGTTGTTTTAGATGAAGCCTATTATCCTGAAACGCTTACAGCGAAAAGGATTCGGATCATGTTGAAAGATATTTATCATGCATGGGACGATGCCGTCTTTGATCATTATATGACACAATTTAAGTTACCATATAACCAAGTGCTTAAAGACTTTTCACGTGGAATGAAAATGAAATTACAGCTGGCCGTTGCCTTGTCGCATCAAGCAGAATTACTCATTTTAGATGAAGCAACGAGTGGATTAGACCCGATGGTGCGTGAAGAAATTTTGGATATTATTAATGAGTTTACTCGTGATGAGCGTCACACGGTCCTTTTATCGTCACATATCGTCAGTGACTTAGAAAAAAGTTGTGACTATATTGCTTTCTTAGACAAAGGGCGTCTTAAGTTCATGGAAGAAAAAGACGGGTTACTGGAACGATATCGAATATTAAAGGTGGCACCAGAAGAAGTCAATGCCTTAACCATTAATCGAGCTGCGATTAAAGGCCAGCGCACTAGTCGTTATGCGGTTGAGTTGTTGGTGGATAAAGATGCACTTTCATCGTCGGACACGATATTTGGTGATTTAGAAAAAGTGACATTAGAAGATGTGATGATTTTGATGACGAAAGGAGTGAAGCGACCGTGAAAGGGTTACTGCTAAAAGATATTTTTACGTTAGAAAAACAGATGCGGGTGCTCCTTATTGTCATTGTCGGGTTTGCACTTACTCCAGCATCTAATATGATTGGTTTTACCATGATTTATGCGCTTATTATTCCGATTTCTTCATTTGGTTATGATGAACGTGCCAAATGGGACCAGTTGTTGCGGATGATGCCGATACATGGAAAAACGATTGTCTTAAGTAAATACGTCCTTGGCTATGGTTTTTTTGGTCTGATTAGTGTCATCATTTTAATTGCACAGTTTGTTTATCACGCCTTTGGTTATCAGAATTTATCGTTAGTGTCATACCCGGTTTTTCTAGTGAACGTAATAGTCATGGTTTTAACAGCTTTAATCGCATATGCTGTGCTCATGCCATTTATTTTTAAGCTAGGGATGGAGAAAGGACGGCTTGTCTTCGGGGCCGTCTTTGCGATAATTTTGTTCTTAACCTTCCCGATGTCTTTTTTTCAGATTGTTTCTGATGGAATCTTTGTATCCTCTTGGTTTATCTGGATTCTTTTATTGCTTGCCATCGTTGTTAATATTGGCTCAATAAAACTAAGTCAAAGATTTTACAGTCAAAATACCCATAGTTAAAACACGCGCCTGACTATAGAAGGAGTCAGGCGCGTGTTTCATTAAGGAGCGTATGTGTCATATAAATAGTTATTCACTTTTTGTTCGTTGATGTTTTCAATCTTATTGAGTGCTTTTAAATCTTGATCATACATATTACGATTGGTATGGATCACTTGATTGTTAAAGTTAAAAGATACATAATCCACATTTTTAATTAAGTAATAGAGGTAAACAGACTGTTGGTGCACCTCTTTATTGATTGCTTGAGGTGTCAATGCGTCACTGTTTTCTTTATAGTATAACTCAATACCATAAGGTTCTTCTTCCGTCTGAAGTTTAAAGCGATCAACTTCATTCAGCGTTGTAACACGTTGGGCAATATTGATCACGGCGCTATTATCACCAATATAGGCATCTTTGTACTGGAAGACAGAAGTATCTTTTTCACTTGAGTCGCTACAGGCAGTTAAAGCAATCAGACAACATACTAATAGAACTAATTTTTTTATCATGTTCTTCCTCCATTCTTCAAATGATTTGTGTAGCGTCTCTTTTTTTATAACTCGCGTCTTAATGCGCTTAAGACATCAATTTTTGTTGCTTTTTTAGCTGGTCGTGAGCCAGATATTAACGTGACTAAAAGACAAATTGTATAAGCAATTATGACAAGTGTCCAAGGAATACTTGAGAACTGAAAGCCATCGGGGAGTTGCTCTTCAAAGACGGCTTCTAAAATCATGGGTAACCCGATATTCACTAAGAAACTGATGAGGTAACTCACCAAGGTACCAATGGTCGCGCCCATAATTCCAATGATACTGCTTTCAAGCAAGAAGATTTGTTTAATCGTCTTTGGACTAGCACCAATCGCTTTCATAATCCCGATGTCTGGTGCGCGTTCAGTTACTGCCATTGTCATTGTATTAAAGATGCCAATCGAAGCAATAATAACGGCAATCGCGCCAATGAAAATTAAACCAGCCTTAGCGATGGTAAACAGCATGTTGATCTGTTTTAGTTCTGAGGCCACTGAGTAACCATAATAACCCTCATCGTTGATAGTCTTTGTAAGTGTTTGAATATTTTCTAAATTATTCGATTGAATCGTCACTTCATCATAGTAAAACGTCAAATCCATCGGTTCTTCTTGGAAATACAATTCCCCACCAGGGGTGCCAGTATATTCACTGACCGACTGATAAAAGTCAAAGGTCGTATAAAGTGTTTGGTCTTGTTGCCATTCATTCGCTGGTTCAGCTGTCACTCCAACAATGGTTACTTGGTATGTTTTTTCTTCTGTATCTGTCTCGTTGATTAATCGTGATACGGTAAGGTCAATTGTTTCACCAATGACCGCGCCTTGGTAAAGAGTGTCGTCAATGCGTTCACCGTTTTCATCATACATATCTTCAGGATCGGTATCTTCTTTTAATAGTTGTTCATAAAAGTGATACCCAACAACAACTTCATCACTTGATGTGGCGTATCGTCCATCTTCAAGTGGTGTACCACCTGTTTCTAATGCGCCCATATCAACTGCGACGGTATGAGGGCTCGTTTCATAACCGTTAAGTGAGACACGTGGAGACTGGCGAAGATAACTTTGTTTTCTAACGGCACGAACGTGCTCAAGCGACTGGAAATAATCGATGTCTTCATCCGTAATTCCTTGACTATTTGGATCATCTTTCCCGTAAATTTGGACTTGATTGACTGTTTCTTGTTCGAGCACATCTTTAATCAAGGTGTCATGTAAACCGAAAGCAACAGAAGCCAAGACAATTAAGAAGGCTGTCCCCATAGCTGTCGCGAGCACGGTCATAAAAATCCGCATTTTATTCTTTTTCATATTTTCTCTCACGAAGTAAAGCTGATCTTTAAATAACATTACTTCACCTCCTGATCGATAAGGGCGCCGTCATGCATCATCAGTGAGCGGTGACCAATTTTGGCGACTTCGTCATCATGCGTGATAATGAGGAAGGTGATATCAAGAGAGTCATTTAGCTCTTTAATGAGGTGAAGCAGGTCTTCTTCTGTTTCAGAATCTAAGCTCCCTGTCGGTTCATCTGCTAGAATAATGAGTGGATTTAAGACAAGGGCACGTGCGACGCTGACCCGTTGCTGTTGACCACCGGAAAGTTCACTCGGATAATGATGTTCAAACCCCTTGAGACCGACTTTTTCTAATGTTTCTAATGCTTGAATTTTACGGGCGGTTTCACTCACGCCTTGTAAAATCAGCGGTAATTCAACATTTTGATAAGCGGTCATGGATTGGATCAGTTGAAAGTTCTGAAAGATAAAGCCAATTGTGCCAAGGCGAAACTCGGCGAACTGTGCTTCTGTAAAGTTGCTCACATCCGTTCCGTTAATCGTGATGGCCCCGCTTTGTCTCGGTAAAAAACCACCAATTAAATGTAGCAATGTGGATTTACCAGAACCACTCCGACCAACTAACGTTACAATTTCACCTTTAGTTACTGAAAAACTCACGTCTTGTAAGACAGGAATGACGGTTTTCTTATCTTTTTTCCCAAGTTCAAACTGATGGGACAGTTGTTTTACTTCAATCATATTTATTCCCTCCATTTACTGTTCACTGTCTGTGACGAGCTTGATAGAAAAAAAGATGCATAATATTAATCATTAGAAAGTCTGAACTTCTTGAGGTTCAGTAAATTAAGGCTTAAAGGAATAAAATATAACTACAAAACATCGGTTATACATTTATCAAATCACCCTTGTTTAAATACAAAAATAGCGTTAGTGAGTTATGTTTTTCAACTCACTAACACTACATATTGTACAAACTTAATACTTTCTTTTTAAACACTGAATCCTGATTTTGTACTTAATGAAATTTGTTCATCTAATTAATTATTTTTTGGATTTTTTCCTCATCGGGAATTAAAACACCGTAAATGACGTCGTGCATATTATGAAAGTAATCCTGTCCGTTTTTGGAATACTGGAGTATGGGAGTTATAGTATAAAAATCGTATGCCTTTTCTTCTTCAAACGTAGATATTATAATATCATAATTTTCCTGTTGTTTTAATTCTGTACTTTCATCAAAGCTATAATTCAAGTTTTTATTTAAATCATAAACTTTGTTGACATTAATAGTATCGTTGCTTTTGTTCTTGATGCCGACATCTAAACTGGGTATAGGATATCCTATGGTAAATGAATGAATAGTTTCAATATCGTTTTCATGGTAGTTTTTATTATTTACTAATGTAATTTCGCCAATGCTATATTTTTTTGTTTTTTGATTATTAAAGAAAATTAAGATTTCGTTGGCTTTTTCTACATTATCTCCTACTATTTCAGTCTCGACGATAAAATTGAATATATGATGGTCCTTCGTTACCTGTGCTTCTTCTACACTAAACGCTTTTATCCTAATATTTTTATTGTTGAATTCAATATCAGAGATTAATTCAGGTATTAAATTACCTCGACCATGGACTTCACGAGCACCGAAAATATTGAAAGAGATGCTATCTCCCGGAATAATGCAACTTATATAATTATCAGCGAACAACAAATCAAAATCATCATCTTTCGTATCTATGCTTAAAAAAAATACTAATAATAAAAGAACAAGAAGAATTAATGTGCTGAACCTAATTATATTTCTCTTTTTCATAATCATCACTCAATTCCCGTATTTTTCTTTTTATGTTCATTGATAAACAACTTGTAAATAGGTATCTTTAGTTGGTGCATAGTGGTATCCGTATGTTACGTTGAAAGGATCTGACCACCCCATAGTATGCCAAACTTTCACATACCTTCTATTGAAATCACTATAAAACCCTAATTTACTAAATTTTGAAGAATTTGCTGGAATAGTAATTGCTACTGCAAAGGAAGTACTTACACTATTAGAAACCCCGAGTTTACCTGATATAACTTTTGCACTTGCACTAAGATCACCGGAAATTGTTGAAGTAGTAGTTTGATTTTTACTCCAAGTATAAGAGCTTGCTTTCGCCCAAGATGATGTCAGATATCTAACAAATCGCTTCGTTTTTACTGGTCCTGAGATAACGGAAGTATGAACAGTTGATGTCCAACTAGGAGAAACAATCTCTTCTCCAAGTGATTCAACATTAGAAAGATTTCCTTCAATTTTTATAATATTTCCTTCGTATGCGGATACTGTGTGTGGGATTAAAAAACCAAACAAATCATTGATACAAAAACAACAAATTTTCTCTCCAAAAAATCACTTCCTAATTAATTATGTTTTTTTAAGCTACACTGCTAATTTCAGAATCTGTAAAAAAGGTATTCATATCCAAATTAATAACTTTACAACATTAGCACCTCCATTCGTTTTTGTATAAAGGTTATGCTAACTATAGTTCGACGTAAGTTTTTGTAATTCCTGCAATTTATTTTTAAAAATTTAAAATAATCTGAATTGTTTGTGTGTTATTTATGCTTCCTAATGTTTCATGGCATCCATAGCTCTATTATCATAATCTATTAATTCAGTCTGTTGTAAAATGAAATGCACAACCCATTAGCTATTAAAAAGCCATGTATCGATTGGGTTTATACACGCATAAGGAAATTGCTGACGTACTAGGAGTGCTCCAATCAATAATTTCTCGTAAATTAAAGAACCAGTCAAACTTATAAACGGTAAAAGAGAACATTACTAGATCTGCTTTGCTGACGTCGGACACATGTGTACAGAGAGAATCGTGAACACTAGCTCACAAATAGGATGTAACAGATGTTGAGAAAATAGGTTTATAGTGTTTGGGGCATAGAAAAACCCATGCTCAGTTGAACGAGCATGGGTCATCTTCGTGGTATCATTTTGGAAGACCCTTCGTCAAACATTCGTTAGAAATTTAAGCGGGAATAGTTCAATTCATATAGTATCTTTTTCGTTCTTCTAGCTATTACTAGCCACGGAAACGACTTAAGAACTCTTGCACCCGTGGGTTTTCTGAATGTTCAATGACATCACTTGCCGAACCTTGTTCAGCAATGACACCGTCATCTAAGAATAAGACTTTATCAGCAACATCAAGCGCAAAGTCCATTTCGTGTGTCACAAGGACCATGGCCATGTCATCATTTTTGGCAATGTCACGAATAACTTCAAGTACTTCACCGACAAGCTCAGGGTCTAAGGCTGAGGTGACCTCATCAAACAGCATAATTTTCGGGCGCATAACGAGCGCACGTGCCATCGCCACGCGTTGTTTTTGTCCACCCGACAGTTGTGATGGGTAGTTATTAATTTTATCACCCAGGCCAACGCGTTCCAACATATCAATGGAACGTTGTTTGACTTCTTTTTTGTTCTCGCCTTTTACATGAATAGGGGCGGTCATGCAGTTTTCTAAAATGGTCATGTGAGGGAACAGGTTAAAGTGTTGGAACACCATGCCGATGTCTCCCCGAATCTCGCGTAAGTGCTTTTCGTCTGCTTCAACCATCTTTCCGTTCTTTTCCATCTTCCATAGGTTTTTACCATCGACGATAATGTCACCATCGGTTGGTTCTTCTAGTGTCATCAACATCCGGATAATCGTTGTTTTACCTGACCCACTTGGGCCTATAACGGCGATTTTTTCGGCTGGGAAGATATCTAAATCAATCCCTTTTAATACTTCCACATCGCCAAATGATTTGTGTACATCTTTATATTCAACAATAGGTTTTGTCATAACGTGCGTCACTCCTTTAAGTTGTCATTATTCGATTGGATCAATGACTTGATTTTTATCAAAACGGGTATTGAGTTTCACTTCTAATTTTTTAATTAATCGCGCAGATGGGTAACTTAACACAAGGAAAATAATCCCGACAATCGTCAGTGCTTCAATTAAGTTAAAATGCTCGGAACCGAAGCTATTGGCCATATGCAAGATCCCGGTGAGTCCAATGGTTGATGCGATTGGTACTTCTTTAAACATAATAATAAAGTAGTTCCCAAGCATCGGAATGGTCGGTGGGAAAGCTTGTGGTAAAATAATTAACCGCCATTTATCCAGTAGTGAGAAGTTTAAAGCAGTTGAGGCTTCCCACTGTCCATTTTCTACACTTTCAATACCCGAGCGGTAAATCTCACCGATATACGTACTAAAGTGAATACCAAAACCAACAACGGCACTCACAAATGGACTGAGTGTCACGCCAACAACGGGAATCTCAGGCCAAGCATAGTAAATGAAAAACAATTGTACTAGTGGGGGTGTTGAACGAATAAATTCCATCACCCAGGTGACAATCCAATTTATATGACGCTCTGGAATGCGGCGTAAGAATGTCCAAACTAATCCGAAAACGAGGGCGAATAAAAAAGCACTTATGGTAACCCCAACGGTAATATGAAGACCTTTTAATATATAGGGCCAAGCTTCAAAGAAACGTTCAAAACTCCAATAACTCATTAATTAGCCACTCCTTTCTTTGAGATGTCCTCTGCTTTACGGGTAAGGAAAATAAGCGGTAAGGCCAGGACGAAATAGAAAATTAAAATGACTAAATAAATCAGGGGTGCTTGTGACAGATTTGAACTACGCAAAATATTTCCGTAGTATAAAATATCATTTAAACTAATTAACGACACGAGTGCGGTCCCTTTTAACATTTGAATCGTATAGTTACCAAACTCCGGTAACATCATCCTTATCGCTTGCGGTAAGATAATATAGCGCATTTTTTGATAACTTGACATATTAAGTGCGATTGCCGCTTCTGTCTGACCGTTATCGACAGCCTCAACAGATCCACGTACGACTTCGGATAAGTAAGCACCGTAGTTCAGTCCGATGGCAATAACCCCAATTATCCAGTTCGATCCTAATGGAATTCCAAACAACATTGGGATAGCATAATACAGCCAAAACAATTGAACGATGAGTGATGTTCCACGAAATACTTCGATGTAAAATCCGGTTAATTTTCTAACAAGCGTATACTTTGATAAACGCAAGAGACCTGAAATAAAACCCATAAAATAAGCTAATAAACTTGAAGCTATTAAGATACTCACTGTGACGAATAAGCCACGTGAAAGTTCTTGTGATATCGAGAGGATATCTTCCATATATTACACACATCCTTTTCTAGTTTGTCTCAAAGGAAAATCCAGCTCCTTTTAAGGAACTGGATCATAAAATTAAGCGTGATCCTTAGTAGTTTTCACCGCTCACAATACTTTCTGTTGTAATGTCAGCACCTGGAAAGTTCGATTCAGGATGGAAACCATTCTTTTGAAGTAACTCTTGTACGGTTCCATTATCTTTTAATACTTGAAGTGCTTCATTATAAGCATCACGTAAATCGTCATTTTCTAAGCTGAATGCAGCAGCGCCATAACTTGGTACCCCTTCAACATCGGGTTGTTCAAATGTTTCTACAAAGTCTAATGCTTCTGTATTGGCGGATTCAAAAGCCATGCGCATTGTCATTTCAGTACCTGTTGTGGCATCAGCGCGACCAGACTGAACAGCAGCAAATGTATCTGGAATACTTGCAGCGTAGGTGATTTGATCATCACTTACACCAGACTGTCGTAAGAAAGCAATTCCTGTTGCCCCCTCCATCACAATGACCGTGATATCTTCATTGGCGGCAATATCTTCAAAGCTTTCAATGCCATGTGGATTGCCAGCTTCAACTACTAGCCCTTCCCCATAGGTCATTTCTGGTTCACCAAACAATACATTTTCAGCGCGACTTGGTGTGATGGCCATTCCTGCAGTAACAGCATCAAATTGCCCTGCTTGGACACCTGGAATTAACTGACCCCAGTCTTGCAGCGAGCCTCTTACTTCTTCAATACCTAATTCATTAAAGACAGCTGCAGCGATATCATAAGCGGCGCCCTTTAATTCACCGTCTTCTTCATATGCATAAGGGTCTTCGTTAGCAAACCCAACAGTGACATACCCTTGTTCTTTTAATTGATCGAGTGATGACCCTTCGTTTTCCTCCCCGTTTCCACATGCGGAAATGAATAGTACTATACTTAATAAAACCAAACCTGTCATAATCTTTTTCATCTTGCTAGTAACCTCCCTATGATTTTCGTGTCTACAAGATATAGTTAGTTTTTTAAAAAAATAATCAATATCTTGTCTCGGACACTCACGTTAATTATGTTAACGTATAAAGGTACCTTTTATCAAAGAGCATAACATCGCATGATTTACGATTAAGGCGTCTGAGTCGATGTCTCAGGTGTATAACTCAGCGATGGTCAAATATAGACGCACATATTAAAGAATACGCCCCTATATGGTAAAAAAGAGGGAGGGGGAATAGATAAACGTTTATCACGTTCTGCTTAAATTCTCTTTCTGTATTTAACTAATAAGGAGCTTGCTATAAGGAACGGGACATAAGCTTTCATTTGAGGTGGGATCTAAATGGATGGGAAAAAGTAGACACTAAGATCGATCGAAGCGCTCGTTTCTCTTAAGTGCTGTATTCTAATAACAATCAGCATAAAGCGCTAATAATGAATAAGCAAAAAGAGACGATCCCGGTGGAACCCTCTCTAAAACAGCAGTCTATAGTATCATTTTACAGCGCATGTCATGCTAAAATATGCCGTGACAGCACTATTAATATTGCGAAGGATCTGCCTCTTGAAATTTCTCTAATAATGCTTGGAATAAATAGAATAATGGATGCCAGTCTTCATCTTCTAAGTTTTCGATAATAGATGCAAAAATTTCTTGGTAATACCATACTTGTTCTTCACGTGTTCCAACAAAACTGTGCCACATGGCATCACCGTGAACCATCTCTTGGTCGATCATGGATTGCAAGTTATCGATTTTATCAGCCGCAATAAGCAACTTAACATCATATGGAACAGTTTTAAATGCTTGAATGCTGTGCTCTTTCCGCTTTTTCCATGATGTTTTTTTATCTAATTCTGTAACATAATCAACATATTCTTTAACATCTTTACCGAAGAGGTGTTCTAGCTCTTCAAAAGTACAGTCTGTATCTTCTACTGTATCATGAAGCAGGGCAGCAATGACAATATCTGTCTCACAGTTATGTTCTTTTAGTAACATCGCAACCCGATAAGGGTGCGCGATAAACGGGGTCTCATCTACTTTCCTCACTTGGTCCTTGTGTTTGTTTGCTGCATACGTAATGGCGCGCATTAATTTATTTCTAATCATGTCGTTTCCCCCTGTGTCAGTGTGTAAGCGAGTCTAACTGGTATTCATATTAAGTAGTCAAATTAGTGCCTTTTTAAAGGTCTATTTTTATAGTCTCTCCTTTATTATAACTTTTTACGAATGAAGATAAAAGAAAAAGGGAAGAGAGAGAGTAGGAAATGCATCATTATACACAGAAAGAGGTAAAAATATGATGAAGTTTTTTAAAAAGATCAGTTGGTTATATATCATCTTACTTTTTGTCGTGGGCTGTAGTGAAGTTTTTACTGGAGAAGGACATGATGTGAATATCAAACGAGAGATAAAGGCAGTTGAGAAAAAGGTTCCTGATGCTCTCATCACGAGGCGTGTGCGGCTAGGTGGTTTTGGCGATGTGCTGATTCACGGAAGGGTATATGATGATGCACGAGTAAATGGTGGATTTGATTTTACCCCTATGGTGGAACCATTAATGCCATACATGTCACGATACGATATACTGACAGCAAATCAAGAAACGATGATTGGTGGCGTGGCGCATGGTCTGTCAACTTATCCTAGATTTAATAGCCCAAAAGAAGTCGGGGACTTACTTAAATATATGGGGGTGGATATCGTTAATTTAGCAAATAATCATACACTTGACCGAGGGGAAGCAGTTATTCAATCGGCTCTTAAGCATTGGGATGCCTTAGATATCCCTTATATAGGAAGTTATAAAGATGAAACAGACCAACAAGAGTTACGCTTAATTGAAAAAAATGATATCCGATTTGCTTTTTTAGGTTACACGTATGGAACCAACGGTATACCTATTCCTAACGGAAAAGACCATCTTGTATCGATAATTGATGAAGAACAAATGATCATGGATATAAAAGCAGCAAAGAAAGTAGCTGATGTTATTGTTATGCATGTGCATTTTGGCCTTGAGTACGAACGTATGCCAAATAATGAACAGAAAAGACTTGCGCAAGCAATGATTGATGAAGGGGTCGATGTTATTTTCGGTCATCATCCACATGTCTTACAGCCAGCGGAATGGATAGAGCGTGAAGATGGAAGTCGAGGCTTTGTCATTTATTCTCTTGGCAACTTTTTATCCGGTCAAGACCAATTGTATCGTCAATTAGGTGGTATTGTTAATATAACAGTAGAAAAAACAGGGAATCGTATTCAATTGAAAGATCCGGAGATGTTGCTTACTTATGTTGATTTTAATTTAACGCCTAAACGAGATTATCGTGTGTATCCGTTAAGTGACGTCACACATGAGATGCTTACGAATCATAAAACAGTTGAAGAAGAATTAAAACAACATTATCGGCAGTGGTTACCTGACATAACGTTTATTGGAAGTGATTGAATTGATTTTTTTAACACTGTATTATTATATATAAGACGAGCACTCATTTTCTCTAGGTGGTGAGGTGACGTCCTGTAAAAGGTCATGCTTAGTCAAGCGTGGCTTTTTGGTTTGATTAAACCTAGAGTGAGGAGATTCACTTTTCAATAAAATGTTTAACAAGAGCTACGTTGTGGTTATGAATGAAAGACGAATATAAATATGAAGGGTTACAATGAGGTGGAAATTACGTAAGATATGGGTGCGAGTTCACATTTAATTCGGAACGCTAGCAGGAGAATATAAAGATTGAAAGGATTACTCGTTAAGTGAATTTGAGCGTGATGCATACTTTAGTTGCTATTTTAAATAGTGGAGCAAAAGCTGTTATATTTAGTATAGGCAACGTGTGTCTGTTTTGACTATCACTGAAGCGCTATTTTTGTTATAATTAGGAACGGTTTAGAATGATAACTATTAAAACTTGAGGAGCTATGTACATATGGAGTGGAAAAATATTTATCGCGGCATGATGATGGGAGCTAGTGATGTTGTTCCTGGCGTGAGTGGTGGGACAATTGCCTTGGTCTTAGGGATTTATGATCAATTGATACTATCAATTAATGGTTTGTTCAGTAAAGAGTGGAAAAAGCATTTAGGGTTCCTCATACCATTAGGATTAGGTATGGTGACAGCCATCCTTTTATTAGCTCAGGCGATTGAGTGGTTATTTGAACATTACCCACGCCCGACACAGTTTGCTTTTTTAGGGCTTATTTTAGGTGTGTTACCTTATCTGTTCAAAAAGGCAGATAGTAAGCATCAGTTTAAAACTTTGCACTATCTTCTGTTAGTTTTAGGTGTTGGACTTGCGGCTATGATGGGATTTTTAAAAGGGGATGAAAGTTTTATTATTGAAAATATAACACCAAGTGTCTACGGCTATTTATTGCTTGCGGGATTTATTGCTAGTACTGCAATGATTTTACCTGGAATTAGTGGGTCGCTTATTTTAGTTATTATGGGTGCTTACGGAACGATTATTAATGCTGTAAATGAGATGAAATTAGATATATTATTCGTTGTCGCTATAGGGATTGGCTTTGGTTTAATAACTATGAGTAAAGTGATTAAATTCTTTTTGACGCACTACACTTACGCGACTTACGCCGTTGTAATTGGACTTGTCATTGGCTCTATTTATGTCATATTCCCGGGGTTACCTACTACCCTTGGTGATTGGTCACTTAGTGTCATTGCCTTTGGTTTTGGATTGAGTCTTGCCTATATGCTCGGTCAGATGGAGTATCAAGAAGTTATTAAAGAATAATTGAGTGAGGTATGATCTTTAGATCATGCCTCATTTTCAAAAGTTTTAAGACAAAGGGGTGTTGAGCAATGATTAGGCTAGCAAAGGAAGCGGATGTCGCTCAAATTATGTCTATCGTTGATGAGGTTATTATGGAGATGCATGCGCGGGGAAGTGAACAGTGGTCGAAAGACTATCCCACGAGTAAAGATTTCAAGCGAGATATTGCTAAACAAGAGTTATATGTATATGAAGAAGATAACCAGGTTGTTGGCATGTGTACATTAAGTGAGAAAGGTCATGAAGAATATCGATTGATTCCCTTCACAACCTCCCAGGCGCTCACCATCAAACGTCTGGCCATCTGTAAGTGCTATCGACACCAGGGGGTTAGCGAGCAATTTATTACTTTTGCAACAGCGCTTGCTCATAAGAAAAAGAAAGAGGCATTAAATGGTGATACATTTAAAAATAATTTAGCTGCTCAACGGTTCTTTTTGCGTCATGATTTTTCTTTTATCGCTGAGCGACCAAACGATTGTGATGATGTGCCACTTTATTATTATGAAAGACGTATATAAGGATAGGATAGTCCACGATCAAATGAACACCAGATGAGGAAGTGGAGGTATGTTGTAGCAGTTTTAGCAGAAGAAAATGTAACAGTGAAGCAAGGAGAACAACTTGCACTAAATCAGTTTGATTTATTGTTAATTTGGCAGGTAATCGGTGTCGGCGTGTGTGATTGTCCTTTGTTAAAAAAGTTTATCTATCTAGACAAGGAAAGTGGTCACGCTATTATAGAGGTGTATCACCCTTTATACTTATATTTTTGGTTGGTATGATGATTGGATTTTCTTATTTACTCTATCCAGGTGAATTTACAGTTTTAGAATCCTTTACATTTCTTATTATCACGGTTATATTAAATCGTGACTGGATAAATCGAACGATATAAAAATAAATGGGCAAACGTCTAGAAAGACGCTCGTATTTTCGTTATTTGTGATGTGGTTTATTGGTTATGCGACAGTGTATCATACCTATTAAACGATAATGATCAGTGCCTCTTTCGTGATTGTCGGTCTAACAGCTCGTAAGCTGATTTCTAATAGAAGTAGGAGCGAAGTAGATGGAACAAGATAAACGAGAATATCAAAAGAAAAAACAAGACCCTTCACTCAAGTTATTTGTCGTGTTATCAAAGGCGTATCGCTCGGTTAGCGATCAAGTAGCCAACGACATTAGAAGTAAAGGACTTAACACGACAGACTTTGGTGTATTAGAGTTGTTGTATCATTCAGGTGATCAGCCGCTTCAAAAAATTGGTGACAAAATACTTCTTGCGAGTGGAAGTATTACGTATGTTGTAGATAAGTTAGAGAAAAAAGGATTAATGAAGCGGACGCAATCAGAAAAAGATCGTCGTGTGACGTATGCCTCCATTACCGAAGAGGGAATAGCGTTGTTAAATGCGATTTTTCCAGATCACTGGAAGCAAATTGAGCGCATCACTGATGGTCTAACGGAAGAAGAAAAACAACAAGCAATTACATTGTTGAAAAAATTAGGTTCATATGCCGATGAATACCAAAAAGAAAACGAATCTTAATTCCTAAGATTCGTTCTTTTTATGTTTAAAAACTAGACAATATGGCTATATAACTAATAGCTTAATTAACTTGACTAACATTTATTGAAGGCTTAGCCCTTTAAATTAAGTAGAGGATGGATGTGTTTATCGCCATCAAGAACTTACAACACGGTACGGAGGGGAAAAGGATGGAAAATCAAGTCGTTGTTTACATTAGTGATGCTTGTGAGGAATGTGAGCGTATGGTTGCCTTACTTGATAAGGAAGATGTTGAATATAAATTGAAAAATATATCTGAGAATAAGCAACACCTTCACGATTTACAAAAAGAACACATCTATGCGACACCAGCCTTATTGATAAAGGGGAAAAAAGTTCTAGGTTATCAAGAACAACGAATCAAGCAGTTACTCATGCGACTATAAAAGACAAAGCCGGCCACATGTTAATGGGCGGTTTTTTTAAAGAGAAGAGGAATGGAAATGATAGGTGTATTATTAATACACGGCTTTACAGGTGGGCCTCATGAACTGGAGCCGCTGGTAGCTACACTAAGAAAAGAAACCGATTGGTTGATTGATGTACCGACATTACCAGGGCACGGCTTAGATTTAGATTTAACACCTTATCGCTATGAGGATTGGATTATGACGGCAGAATCAGCTTATCATCAACTGAAAGAAAAAGTGGACACCTTATACTTGGTTGGGTTTTCTATGGGCGGTATGATTGCCGGCTATCTCGCGGGTAAATTCGGAGCAGACAAACTAGTTATGTTATCACCTTCAAGAAAGTACTTGAATTTGATTAAATTAACAAAGGAAGTTAGCTTACTTCTTAAAGACCAACTGTTGGGCGAGCTTGAAGAGAATTTCACGTATAAGTTGTACCACCATAAGCGCGGAAAAATACCAATGAAAGCTTATCTTGAGTTTGTGAAATGCATGAAATTCACAGAACCGTATTTAAAAGAGATTACTTCACCTACGCTTGTGTTACAGGGGATAGAAGATGGTTTGGTTCCTTATCAAACGACTCATGCGTTAGATAAGGAAATCCCAGTAGATATCGATGTGATTTATTACGCAGATTCTAAACATATGATTTGTTTAGGCGATGATCAAGATGTTGTGGTTGGAAGTGTGTATGATTATTTGTTAAGACAAAAGAGTGAGACTTGTGAATTAACTGGTTTAGAGATTGAATGATATTTTAAAACCGGTCTATCTGTCTTTTACGTAAGGGCAGATAGACCGGTTTAAGCTACTTACTTTTTATTTGTGTGCGTCATATCACTAAAGAATGACATAACCAAGGCACCTTTTCCAGCGTGTGCCGCAATAACTGGACCGGTTTCAGCTTGATAGAATTTTTGGAATGGATAATGCTTTTTAACAATGTCTAATACTTCATCACATTTTTCTTTAGCATAACCATGAGTCATCGTGAATGTCTTTTCAGCAGGGTCTTTAATGTACTCGCCGATTAACTCATGAAAACGACGGTGTGCTTTTTTGGCGCCACGTACTTTTTCTAGTACATCAATTTTACCTTCCTCACTCGCATGTAGAATGAGATTGACCTTTAATGTTTTGGCAATTGCGCCTTTTGTTTTGCTTAAGCGACCGCCACGAATCAAATTGTCAATTGTTTCGAGTAAAAAGACGGTGCGTAAGTATGGGACGCGCTTTTCTAAATGAGCAACAACCTCTTTAACATCATGTTTTTCTTCAATGAGCTTGACGGCATCATCCAGCATGAGAATCATGCCGCTTGAAGCGGATTTAGTATCAATTAAATAAATCTCTCGGTCTGGTTCTTCTTCAAGCAGTTGTTCTTTTGCCATTACTGCGTGGTTAAAAGACGCGCTGACGCCACTTGAAATACTAATGTGAACAATTGGTTGGCTCGCATCTACTTCCTTAAATGTCTCGTAATAGTCTTGCGGTGAAGGTGCAGCAGACTGAGGGAAAACGTTCCCTTGTTCTACTCGATCTAAAAATTCTTTTGTTGAAAGCGATGTTGATTTAAATTGTTCTTCACCAAAGCGGACAAAAAGTGAGACAACTTTGACGTTCCACTCATCTTGCAAGTGTAGGGGTAAATCTGCGCCACTGTCTGTTGTTAATTGGATGGTCATGATGTTCACCAAACTTTCATCGTATTTTTATAACTAAAATAATATTCTGACTTTAATAGTATAAAAAAAACAAACAAAATGCAAGGATTTGCGTAAACAGTGCTATGTAAGCTATTACATTGTGATGATTCTTTACGTGCATTTCAAATAAATCCTGGTAAGTCAAGCTTTATTCGGTGTTTTATGCTAGATATTCTATTCAAGATATGATAAGATGGTTTTATCCATTGAATGCTCGTAACCAAGCCGCTTCTGATTTTTAAGGGTCGGCTTTTTTTCACGTTAATATAACGCTGGTCTTCAACAACACCAGTTAGTTTACCTATAGATTTGTGGTAAATGTGAGTTATTAGGGTAAGCTAATATATGAAGATATTATTTAACATCAGCTACGCCGTTTTCATTTGAACGTGTAAATAGTGTTAACGTGTCGTAACGATTCCGATGAGATATAAACAAAAAGGAGAATGACTTTGGCAACATTTCAATCATTAGGTATTTCAGATGTAATTATGAAAGCTCTCGACAAGATGGGCTTTGAGGAAGCAACACCAATCCAGGAACAGACAATCCCGCTCGGACTTCAAGGGAAAGATGTTATTGGACAAGCACAAACAGGTACAGGTAAAACGGCGGCATTCGGTATTCCGATGCTTGACAAAATTGATCCTAAGCAACGTAAAATTCAAGGGCTTATCGTTGCGCCAACACGTGAACTTGCAATTCAAGTATCAGAAGAAATTCACCGTTTAGGAAAATTTAAAGGTATCCGCACATTGCCAATCTTTGGTGGGCAACCGATGGACCGACAAATTCGCGGTTTAAAAGATGGTCCGCACGTTGTTGTTGCAACACCAGGACGTTTACTTGACCATATCCGTCGTAAAACGATTGATACACGTTTCGTTCATACTGCTGTATTAGATGAGGCAGATGAGATGTTAAACATGGGCTTTATTGAAGATATTCGTGATATCTTAAAACAAATCCCTGAAGAACGTCAAACTCTCCTCTTCTCAGCAACTATGCCGAAAGAGATTCGTCAGATTGCGCAAACATTGATGCGTCAACCTGAAGAAGTAAAAGTACAAGCGAAAGAAATGACAGTGGAAAATATTGAGCAGATCTTTATTGAAGCACATGAAAAACAAAAATTTGATGCTTTAACAAATTTACTTGATATTCAAACACCGTCTCTTGCGATTATTTTTGGTCGTACGAAAAAACGTGTAGATGAAGTCACCGAAGGTCTTCAAGCGCGTGGTTTTAAAGCTGAAGGTATTCACGGTGATTTAACGCAAGGTAAACGTATGAGTGTGTTAAATCAATTTAAGAATGGCCGTGTCGAGATTCTTGTTGCAACTGATGTTGCCGCACGTGGACTTGATATTTCAAACGTGACACATGTGTATAACTTTGATATCCCGCAAGATCCTGAGAGTTATGTTCACCGTATTGGTCGTACGGGTCGTGCTGGTAAAACAGGCGTGGCGGTGTCATTTATTACGCCAAGAGAAATGCCACACTTACACATTATTGAAAAGGTAACAAATTCAAAAATGAATCGTATGCAATTACCAAGCTACGATGAAGCTAAGCGCGGTCAACAACAACTGGCTGTGAATAAATTAATTCGCTCAATTGAGAAAAAAGGTTTAGATGATTATCGTGAAACAGCAAGTGAATTACTAGATGAATATGATTCAGTTACACTTGTTGCGGCAGCACTTAAAATTATGTCAAAATCACGTCGTCAAACACCGGTAACATTATCATCAGTCCAACCGTTAAGCGTTAAGCGCGGTGGAGGCGGTGGAAAAGGTAAGGGCAAAGGGAACTATCGTGGAAAAAGCAGTAGTGACAAAGGCCGTAACTTTAACCGTAACAATAGTAAGGGGCGTAACCGTAAGTTTAATAACAAACGCGGTTCAAACAACTCAAATAGCAGTAAGTCATAAAATGAAAATCACATGTGCCAGTTCTTTAAGAACTTGCGCATGTGATTTTTTATTTCAAATACAATAAGGTAAATAAGGGGTTTTAGCCATTAATGGCTAAAACCCCTTTGCATACATAATATAAAACATGGCACTTCTTTAGTGGAGTTGTTCAAATTGAATAACGAAGCGACTGTTAGGTAAATACTCGACTTGATAAAAGGTGTTATCTTTTGGATTAAAAGTCCACGGATTTCTTTTGTAAACGGTGTTATCTAACTTAAAATCAATCGATCCGCTAGCGTGATACACTTGTGTGACTGTGCCGGTGGCTGTCTGTGTCGTGTTGTTTAGCGCTTAATGTAAATCCAGATACAATAAGAAAACGTGATAATAAAAGATGTAAGTAATAAAGAGACTAAAAATGATAACGAAGAGCCACTAAAATCGCCGTTCTTTCTTTTTAACTAGTCGTATAACGAGTCTACCTAATATTAAAAAGGTCACAATGAAAAAAAGACTCGATAATAACAAGTAACCTAAAAAAATATAGCATTATGCCTCCCTCCTTCGTGTTAGCTAACGAAAGAACGGAAGTATGATGGGGCCAATGAGGCCTAACGCCGCAAGTATAATGAGTGCCCACCAAAGTAAAGCAGAAATATTACCGTTTAGTTTAAACCGCCGTCTTTTTTGCCATCGGTTCGGATCGAAATTCACACCGCTATGATGTTGTCGACGCGGCCTAGGTCTTGGTCTTTTGTAGGGGTTCACATTATTTACAAGGAGCGGTCCGAAGCTAAATCCGCCGATTAAACCGAACACATGACCTGGTATACTCACGTTGACTTGAATAAACGTCATAATTAAACCGATCATGACGTAACTCAACACGAGTTGTCTACTAGCTGGGTCGATAAGTCCTGGTGTGAAGAAAATCATGTAAACAATCAAACCGAGTAATCCGTAAATCGCGCCACTTGCTCCAAGTGACAGCGTTGTTGAGTCCATGGCAATAAGATAGCCAAAAACATTGGCAAAAATGCCTGCACCTAAGTAAAGGGTAATAAATTTCAGCTTTCCTAGCATCTGTTCTAATGCAGGACCAAACAACACGAGGGCGAATGAATTAAATAATATGTGTGTAATCCCCTGCCAATCATGCAAAAAGATAGGGGTTACCAGACGCCAATACTCCCCTTGATTAATAAGCGCGTTCATGCCAATACCTTCATTTAGCAAGGTAAACCCAATCGAGGTTTGAAAATACACTAATAACCAGATGACTACTTGAATGAAGACGATACTTGAGACAACTGGGTAGTACCGAATAAAATCACGAAATGATTCAGTTCTAAAAAACATAATGAGGCTCCTTTTTATCTTAAATAAGTTTTGTTACGCTTTCTATCTGAAGTATACCTAAATAACCGCTTGACTTGCAAATCTGATATACTAATATTAAGAATAAAAGCTCAGATCGCGAGGAGAATGCGCCGTTAATGACGCAAATAAAGGAGAACTATATGATACAGGGAATCGGGATTGACATAATAGATCTACATCGGATAAAAAAACTTATCAAGCGTAATCCGCGCTTTATAACGAAAGTATTAGCAAGTAAAGAACGCGTATATTATCACACATTAGTATCAGAAAAACGTAAGGTAGAATATGTTGCTGGACGCTTTGCAGCAAAGGAAGCGCTTGGAAAGGCACTGGGTACCGGTCTTGGCAAATTGTGTTTTACTGATATTGCTGTTTTAAATGATGACTCTGGAAAGCCAGTGTTGTATTTTCCAGGCGATCACCTTTATCACGCACATGTCTCGATTTCTCATAGTGACACGTCTGCTGTGGCAAACGTGGTTCTTGACTCATATTGAGTGATGATTGGACATAGATTACAGTAAAGGCAGGAGGAAGCGTATGAAGTGTTTGACGAGTAAGGAAATGACGCAAATTGACCTCACAGCAATGAAAGATTACAATATGCCAGGCGATATGTTGATGGAAAATGCTGGTCGATCCATTGTTGCGCAAATTGAACCTGATATAGTAAAGCGCGATCAGATTGTGGTTGTGGCAGGGCCGGGTAATAATGGTGGCGATGGTTTCGTTGTAGCACGAGAACTCTACAACCGGGGCTATCGTGTTAAGCTGATTCAAACTGTCCCGAATGAAAAAATCACAGGTGATGCCAACAAACATTTCACTATTCTTAAAAAATTCGGTGTGCCTATTGTAACTTCAATGTCTGAGGCAGAGCACGAGCTAAAAAGTGCCACCCTCGTAATCGACGCGCTTTTTGGTACAGGCTACGTTGGGCCAATGCACGAACCGATCCAAAGCTATGTCGATCTGATGAATCAGATCTTAGCGCCAATCTATAGCATTGATGTGCCTAGTGGTGTGAGTGAGGACGTTGACTCAATGACGGTGGCAGTTAAGGCGACGAAGACACTAATCATTGAAGCACCAAAGGTGACTGCTTATATTGAAACAACAGCGCCTTATTATGGAGAGAAGACGATTGTATCAATTGGTTTACCTTATGCAGCATTTCATTCGATTTCACGAACGGTTTGGCTAGCACCTCAAGTGCAAACGTCGTTAATGCCGCGACAACAATTTGGCCATAAAGGAACATATGGCCATGTCTTGCTTGTCGGTGGCAATGTCGCGATGCCTGGAGCAGTTCAGTTAAGTGCACTCGGTGCAGTTAAATCTGGCGCAGGTCTTGTGAGTGTGATGACGGATGAGGCGACGTGGCCTTATTTACAATTACCATATGAAGTTATGCGAACATCAGTGGATTATATAATGAATAAGGACTTCTTATCTAAATATCAAGTGATCGCCTTTGGTATGGGTTTGGGGATTGACGATCAAAAAGAGCGTATGTTGCATCAGTTACTAGAACAAGACGTGCCATTACTTATTGATGCAGATGGTTTAACTCTCCTTGGTCGTGATTTAAGGCGTTTAGAAGGCAGAAATAGTCCAACGGTTTTAACGCCTCACCCTAAGGAATTTGCCATGTTATCTGGTCACAGTGTAGCAGCAATTAAAGTGAATCCCTTTAGTGTGACAAAATCATTTGCAAAAAAACATGGTGTATTCCTTATTTTAAAGGGGGCTAACACGATTATCACCTCACCCAGGGGTGAGCAAATTGTTAATACAACAGGTAATTCTGGGTTAAGTAAAGGTGGTAGCGGTGATCTACTTAGCGGGATATGCAGTGTTAGAATGATGCAAGATAAGCCCTTATTATCAAGCCTTGCTAATGGTGTCTTCTTGCACGGTGCCGCATGTGATTTTGCGATTAAACAAGCCTATACACCTTATGATGTGACACCAACAGATGTTGCCGGGATGTTAGGAGAAGCTTTTCGAACCTTTATCGAATGATCCTGCCTGAATTATTCAGTGATAAAGGATGTGGACATCATAGAACGACGACATATTTATTTAATTAGCATATGTGTGCTGTTATTTCTCTTGTTAGGTTGTCAATCGCTAGATGAAGAAGATGTGTACCATGAGGTTATTCGTGTAGGTGATGAGGCTACGACTTATGAAGCTCAGGCTTTGATGCGTATATTGACTGGTGATGGTGAGGAAGAAATAGCTTTAACGATTCGGCGAAAAGATGACCTTTACCAAGTGCAGTTAATTGATGGTTTGCGTGGGCTCGATCAAACACTTGTGAGGAATAAAGAAGGTGTGTATCTATTGACGGACAACGAAGCGCCTGAACTGTTCCGTATGGATTGGCCGAACGACCGACCACAGTTATATTTATTGACAGCTATTGTTGATACGTTAAGAACACATCCAGAGGCGGCTTTTGAAGAAATCGATGGAGGGTATCAGTTTAGTGTTAATGCGCCATTGCGAGAAGATCCTGATTTAAGCCAGCAAGAAATAATTTTTGATAAAAAAACCTATTTGCCACGTACAATCTTGGTGACGAACGTAGATGAAACGAAGCAAATTATGATTGAGTTTCAATCCATTAACGTGACACCGGATTTTAAAGAAGAGATTTTTGATGTAGAATTAGATGATACACGCGATGAAGTGGACCTTGAAGATGAGCAAGAATCACCACATGAAGGCACCGTTGGATGGTATTATCCTACTGAAACATTTAATCAGCGCTTGACTCAAACCGAAGAAAAAGAAGTAAATGGGAAAAATGTTGTGATGATGACTTACAGTGGTGACAAACCTTTTACATTTATTCAAACCAAAAGAGGGCAAACGACATCCAATGAGGGAGTGCTAACGGTGATTAAAAATGATGATACTTTTACCTTGGATGCGAGTGGTTGGGTATGGTCAAATCCATCGACAGACTTTTATGTTGCCTCAGACCATTTGACGATTGAAGAAAAAGAAACGATTGCAACGTCTGTTGAGTGGATAGCAGATAAATAATAAACGTTGGTGCACTAAAACGATATATAAACAGGTGTATTGAGATAGAAAGGAAGTTGGAAAATGCAGTACCGGAACGCACAAGCAATTATAGATTTAGACGCAGTTAAACAAAACATCCTCACTCTAAAAAAACAACTCCCTAAACAAACAAAGATACTTGCAGTTGTGAAGGCGGATGGCTATGGTCATGGCGCTGTAGCAGTTGCTAAAAAAGCGCTCGCTTCTGGTGCAGCTGGCTTATGTGTTGCTATATTAGAAGAGGCTGTCTCGTTAAGAGAAGCTGGAATTAAGGCGCCCATTCTTGTGATGGGTTACACGGATCCTTCGTATGTAGGGATTGCTGAACGCTTAGATATTCAACTGACAGCTTTTCAATGTGAGTGGTTAGAAGAAGCTAAACGTCATCTTGAGCATTCAGTTAGTCTTCATATTAAACTAGATACAGGTATGGGGCGATTAGGCTTGCGTGATGTAGACGATGTTCGGTTATTTTTAGAAGCGCTAAACCTTTCATGTTTTAAGGTGACGGGTGCTTTTACACACTTCGCAAAAGCAGATACGGCAGATACGGCATATTACGTAAAACAAGACCGTCGGTTTAGAGAACTGATTGAGCCGATTAAACATATATATAAAGACACGATTATGTATCATACAGGAAATAGTGCTGCGAGCATGCAGTTTCCAACAGATATGTATGATGCGGTGAGGTTTGGTATCGGCCTTTATGGCCTTTACCCTTCTCCGCACTTAAAGGAGCATCCACCTTTTACATTAGTACCGGCCCTTTCGATTACAACGCAACTGGTTCATGTGAAACGATTAAATAAAGGTGAAAAACTCAGTTACGGTCTGACGTATGAGACGAAGGAAACGGAGTGGATTGGGACGATTCCAATAGGTTATGGTGACGGTATTCAACGCCGGATGCAAGATTTTGAGGTCCTCATTGGTGGAAAGCGTCAGCCGATTGTTGGCCGAGTTTGCATGGATCAATGCATGGTGAAATTAGACAAAGCATATCCTGTTGGTGAAAAAGTTACTTTTGTTGGTAAGGATCATCGAGAGGTGATTACTCTGGAAGAGGTAGCGGAACATTTAAATACAATTAACTATGAAGTGAGTTGTTTATTAACTCCGCGATTACCGAGACACTATTTAAATGAAGACGAGTGACAAGTTATACACTAAAAACTTCATGAAATAAGGTTTTCAAAACACTCTTAGTGTAATTAGCTTTTAAAATCTGTCAATTACACCTTTAATTTTAAATCATTAGATGATATGATGAAAGGGATCATAATTGAACAGGAATCGTGTTGGAGGTGTTGGTTTTGTCAATGGACATGCAGGAAGTTGTTGTCAAATTACCCGACTATTTAATGGAAGAAGTCAAAGGTGTAATGACAGAAGAACAGTGTAACTTTGAAGATTTGATTTTTAAAGCAACAAAGTGCTACCTCGAAGAACGAAGAGAACGGCAAATCCGCGAGGATATGCGACAAGGCTACTTAGAAATGGCAAAGATTAATTTGTCCATTGCTTCTGAAGCTTTTTTAGTTGAACAGGAGGCAGAGCGCCTAGTGAGTGGGGTGTAAGCGATTGACTCTGATAGTAAAGCGCGGTGATGTTTATTTTGCAGACCTTTCACCGGTTGTTGGCTCAGAACAAGGTGGAACCAGACCGGTGTTAATTATACAAAATAATATAGGTAATCGATTTAGTCCAACGGTTATCGTTGCAGCAATTACCGCTCAAATTCAAAAAGCAAAGCTGCCGACCCATGTGGAAATCAACGCTGAAAAGTATGGCTTTGAAAGGGACTCTGTTATTCTCTTAGAACAAATTCGCACCATAGACAAACAGCGTTTGACAGATAAAATTACACATCTCGATCAGCCGATGATGGATAAAATCAATCGGGCATTAGAGATTAGTGTAGGTTTAGCCAATATTTAAATAAAAAAGTACTTGTCTCTTAACTGAATTGACAGGTGCTTTTTTTGATATTTATGTATAGTGTCAATCTTTGTTTATAATAGTATTACCGATGTTGGCTTGGTGCGCCATTAAGATGTTTAAGGAAGCGTACTTGTTAAGATAATAATATAGGTAATGACTATCTAAATGACAGAAAGTTTAGTAAAATGATAAATAGGCATACACTTTGTATCCTTTGGATTTTAAGTGTATTAATGGTAAAGTAGAAGTATCTGTTAGAATATTTCATATTGTACATAATTATAAAAAAAGGTGGTTATCCATTTGCCAAAACGTGTAGATAAAATCGTAATAGATAATAGTGATGTGATCATTAAAAATTGGCTTAAGATTGTATCGGATAAAAAACAAAATGATTATACGTCATCTATTTCAGATGAATTGTTTCAAAGTACCAACCGGGAATTTGTCAATGTTATTTTTGATAGTTTGGGGAATGGTGGTATAACAACGGAATTGGAATCATTCTCAGAACGATTGGTGAATTTAGGTTGGCCGCTCAGTTATTTAACAGATGGGTTACAAACTTTTCGACGTGTCGCGATTGATTTTGTGTTGAGTCAGCATGATAAAATTGATACTGACCTCTTCTCTATTATACTTGATCGAGTGGATAGTTGGGTTGACCCTATTATTAATAAATTAGTTAATGAGTACTCCGGGAGTTGGGAGCATACAGTCTCTCTTCAACGTGTGGCATTACAAGAGCTATCAGCACCGTTAATTCCAGTGATGCGCAATATTACTATTATGCCGCTCATTGGAACAATTGATACGGAGCGCGCGAAGCTCATTATGGAGAACTTATTGGATGGTGTGATTAAGCATAATGCTGAGGTTGTGTTAATTGATATTACTGGTGTACCTGTTGTAGATACGATGGTAGCACACCATATTATTCAAGCAGCTGAGGCGGTTCGGTTAATTGGTGCAACATGTATTTTGGTTGGGATTAGACCAGAAATTGCTCAAACGATCGTTAATTTAGGTATTGATTTAGGTAAGTTTCCAACAAAATCATCATTAAGAAAAGGATTTGAAACAGCGTTAGAGCTTACGGGACGAACCATCTATCGCGAAGATAAGAAAGAAACGATTGTTAAAGATATTATGAACCAATTATCGGAGGGGTGAACACATGCGAATTCCAATTTTAAAGTTGCACAATTACTTACTCATTTCAATTCAAATTGATCTAGATGATCAATCTGCGATCCAATTTCAAGAGGATTTACTAAATAAAATTCATAAAAGTGGTGCGACAGGCGTGGTCATTGACTTAACAAGTGTTGATATTATCGATTCTTTTATTGCTAAAGTTCTTGGTGATGTTGTCACAATGTCTGATTTGATGGGAGCGAGAGTGGTTCTAACCGGTATTCAACCTGCGGTAGCGATGACGTTAATTGAACTCGGCATTCATATGCAAGATGTTCAAACCGCCTTAGATTTAGAACAAGGGTTGATAAAACTTCGCCAGGAACTGGAGGGGTAATGATGGAAATAAAGCCCTGTGTAAATATACGACAAGAGTGGGACATCGTTGGTGCCAGACAATTAGGGCGTGAAAAAGCAAAAGAACTTGGCTTTGGAACGGTTGACCAAGCGCGAATTGCAACAGCCATTTCTGAATTAGCGCGTAACATTTATTTGTATGCCGGGACTGGAAAAGTGTATTTTGAAACAATTGATCGCTTAGATAAAAAGGGTTTAAAGGTTGTCGCAGTTGATGAAGGACCGGGTATTCGTGACTTGAGTCAGGTCATGCAAGATGGCTATTCAACTTCGGGAGGTTTAGGTGCAGGACTGCCTGGTGTCAAGCGCTTGATGGATACATTTGAGATTAACACCGAGTGGGGTGAGGGGACAGAAATCATTGCAGTAAAATGGGTAAGATAAGTTCAGAGGGGGTGGTCAGGTGAAAAAAGAGAAACTAGATTTAGAGGATTATCGAAAATTGTTGAAACAGTACTTATTGACGCATGATGAAACAGCACTCTATCAAGCGGAGCAACTCAGTAAGTTGTCTGTTCAACACAATGTTTCACCTGAAGAAATAATCCATGTGCATATTGAGGCTCTAAAAGAGTTATACCCCAATTTACAAAAGGAAGTGAGCGATTCACTAAATTTTCTCTTGGAAGCAATGATATCCTATGGTCTTGCCTTACAAGAATATCAATCACTTAGAGAAAAGCAGTCGGCATTAGAGTCAGAAATATCTGTTGCGGCTAATATGCAAAAAACACTTCTTCAAACAAAAAAACCAACAATTAAGGGATTAGATATTGGTGCGGTTAGTGTGCCGGCTAATCAGATGAATGGTGATTATTATCACTTTATCGAAGGGGCGGATGGTACGTTAGGTATAGCTTTAGCTGATGTGATTGGTAAGGGTGTACCGGCCGCGCTTGCGATGTCGATGATAAAATATTCAATGGACAGTTTTCCAGAACAATTGCGGCAACCAGCACAAATTTTAGAGAGTTTGAATCGTGTAGTGGAACGAAATGTTGATACAAGTATGTTTATTACGATGTTTTATGGTTTATATAACCCGGTGAGTCAAACGTTTGGTTTTAGTTCGGCAGGTCATGAACCGGGATTTTTCTACTTTCACGAGACCGAATCATTTAGTGAAATTACTGCAAGAGGGCTTGTATTAGGCGCGACTTCAGACGCGCGTTACAATGAAGAAATAATGACAATAGCTGAAGGGGATGCCATTATACTCTTAACTGATGGTGTAACTGAGTGCCACTTAGGTGATCGTTTCATCGAACGTGATGAAGTGTTAGAAGTTATTAAGCACTATTTACATCTCCCGGCTCAAGAAGCAGTAGAGAAAGTATATAAACATTTTGAACGACTGCAAGATTTTCATTTGCGAGATGATTTTACATTGATTATTCTAAAAAAAGAAAACTAATTATGTTTACTCGATGACACATGAGGGTAATACATTAAGCAATGGACATGGCGGAAGGAAGGTAAAATATGAATATTAATTTATCAATTGATGTCATTGAGAAAGACAATCAAACAGAACTAATAGTAACGGGTGAGATTGATGCATTTACGGCGCCGTTACTTAAAGAGAAATTATTACCAGCCACGGCAAAAGAATCAGAAAAAATAATCGTGAATTTACAAGATGTAGCCTATATGGATTCAACAGGTTTAGGGGTCTTTATCAGTGCCTTGAAATCAACCAAAGAACATGGGTCGACATTAACGCTAGTTAATCTTCAAGAACGAGTACATCGTTTATTTAAAATAACAAGCTTGGACTCAATTATTGCAATTGACACAACAGTACGGGGTGGAGAATAGAATGGAACATTTTGATTTTATTGAGATGAAATTACCGGCCAAACCTGAATATGTTGGTGTGATTCGTCTGAGTGTCTCGGGTATTGCTAACCGGATGGGTTTTACTTATGAAGATATAGAGGACTTAAAAGTAGCAATTTCTGAAGCGATGACAAATGCAACAACACATGCTTATGAAGAAAATGAGGGTGGAGAAGTTACGATTGGTTTTGGTGTTTATGCTGATCGATTAGAAGTAATGGTTGCCGATCATGGCGGCAGCTTTAATTTAAGTGATGTAAAGAAACAGACCGGACCGTACCAACAATCAGAGTCGATTGAAAATTTACGTGAAGGTGGATTTGGACTATTTCTCATTGATGCGCTAATGGACAAAGTAGAAATTAAGAGTGGCTACGGTGTCATAGTATTAATGACGAAAAATCTTCCTACAAATGAGGTGGGCCTTGATGACGACCAAATCTCAACCACTCAATAAACGTGGCGATGAGGTTTACCAATGGATTGCACACCTACAGAAGAATCCAAGAGATGAAGAAATTCAAGAAAAAATCGTGTTAACTTATCAGGATCTTATTCGTTCAATCGCACGTAAATATGCGAAGAATAATTCGATTCATGAAGATCTTGTACAAGTAGGGATGCTAGGGTTACTGGCAGCGATTCGCCGCTATGATCCGACTTTAGGTAAAACCTTTGAATCATTTGCGATCCCTACCATTATCGGGGAAATCAAACGATTTATTCGTGATAAAACATGGAGTGTTCATGTTCCGCGCCGTATTAAAGAGTTAGGACCGAAAATCAAGAGAGCGACAGAAGAATTAACGACCATTAATCAACGGTCTCCATCAGTAAAAGATATTGCTGAGTATCTAGAGGTAACAGAAGAAGAAGTACTTGAAACGATGGAAATGGGCCAAAGTTATAAAGCGTTATCTGTCGACAAGAAAATCGAAGCGGATTCAGATGGGTCTACAGTTTCTATTTTAGATCTTATAGGTCAGCAGGATGAAGCGTTCGACCGGACAGACTTGCGGATGTTGTTAGAAAAGGTGTTACCAATTTTAACCGAACGCGAGCAAAAGATTTTGCAATATACTTACTTTGAAAATAAAAGTCAAAAGGAAACGGGTGACTTACTTGATATTTCACAGATGCATGTCTCAAGAATTCAGCGGCGCGCGCTATTAAAGTTACGTGAAGCGCTACAAGCTGATGGTATTGGAGTTAATGACTAATGCCAGTGTTTGAACATGTGCACATCTCTGTGTACCAAAAATCCAAAGTAGGCAATTATTATTGTGGTGATAGCTATTATTACACTGAGACGGACGATTATTTTCTTGCGGTTGTTGCTGATGGATTGGGTTCGGGTGAAGTGGCTAAAGAGTCATCACAAGCAGTCGTTGATACGATTAAAGAATACCCCGAAGCTTCAGGTAACGATTTAATGCAACGTCTTAATCAAGCGCTAATTGGTAAGCGGGGTGTTGTATTAGGGATTCTAAGATTAGATTATCACGCTAAAACATACACTTATACATCGATTGGCAACATTGGTTTGATGACGATTGACCACCAAACGTTAAAGAAACGTAACATTCCAATTTCAGGTTATTTAGGTGTTTATCCACGCAAAATGAAAGAAATGCGAGAAGAATTGGAAGAAGGCACGATGTTCGCCATCTTTTCTGATGGTGTACATGCGAGGGAATTATCGCATGTCTTGTTTCAATTAGATGATGTTCATGATATCACAGATCAGTTTTACCAGATGATGGTTGAAAAAAGAGACGACGATACGACGCTTGTCGTATTAAAGTATTTGCCAAATCGGGGCAGATAAATATCTTTATATGTAAAGAGAGTAGGGGGAGACCTTTACTCTCTTTTTGTGTTTTGAAAAAAGTTTGGTAAAATAGATAGATAGAAGTGGAGGAATGAAAAATGACAACACAATTAGACGAACATTTACTAGGCGTTGTCGCCAAAGATGTTGATATTAAGACGGCGATAGTTAAAGAAGTTATCGGTTTATTAACAGAAGGTAATACAGTACCTTTTATTGCACGCTATCGGAAGGAACAAACAGGCGGACTTGATGAGGTGCAAATTAAAGCAATTGAGGATCGCTATCAATACATAAATCAATTAGAAGAAAGAAAAGATGAAGTTATTCGATTGATCGATGAGCAAGATAAGTTAACAGATGAGCTGTTATCTGATATTAAAGCAGCTACACAGTTGCAACGCTTAGAAGATTTGTATCGTCCATACAAACAAAAACGCCGGACAAAAGCAACGGTTGCTAAAGAAAAAGGCTTGGAACCGTTAGCTCTGGCTATTTTCAATCAAGAAGTAAAAGATTTATCGGCTTGTGCAGAAGAATTCATTAATAAAGAAGATGATTTATTAACAATTGATGACTGTTTAGCTGGGGCCAATGACATCATTGCAGAGTGGATAAGTGATGAGGCGACTTACCGAGAACACATTCGAAAGTTGACATTAAATGACGGTAAAATCGAAACAAAACTTAAAGACGAGTCTATTGATGAGAAAAAGGTTTATGAGATGTACTATGATTTTGAAGAGAAACTAAAAACACTCGTTAGTCACCGTGTACTGGCATTTAATCGTGCAGAAAAAGAAGGTGTTATTCGAGTTGGAGTAATTGCACCCGTTGATCGAATCGAGTCTGATATAAAAAGACAGCTAATTAAACGACAAACATCAGAACCTGTCAAAGAGTTCTTGAATGAAGCGATTAAAGATAGTTATAAACGATTGATTGCTCCATCGATTGAACGTGAGATTCGTACGATGTTAACAGAACAAGCAGAAGAAAAGGCCATTGATATTTTTGGTAAGAACTTAAACAATCTTCTATTACAACCACCACTTAAAGGTCGAACAATCTTAGGCGTGGACCCTGCGTTTAGAACGGGATGTAAACTAGCGGTCATTGATGAAACGGGTAAAATGTTAAAAGTAGGTGTCATTTATCCAACAGCGCCTAAAAATGATGTGAAAGGTGCAACAAAGGCCATACGGGAATACATTGATCGCTTCCAAGTAGATTTAATTGCTATTGGTAACGGTACTGCTTCGCGTGAAACGGAGCAGTTTATTGCGGGTGTCATCAGTGATGCTGGCCTTGATGTGCCGTACTTAATTGTCAATGAAGCTGGGGCAAGTGTATATTCAGCCTCAAAACTCGCAAGGGAAGAGTTTCCTGATTTGCAAGTAGAGGAAAGAAGTGCGGTATCCATTGCTAGACGCGTGAGCGATCCCTTAGCAGAGCTTGTCAAAATTGATCCTAAGTCAATTGGTGTTGGACAATATCAGCATGATGTAAGCCAAAAACGATTAAATGAAGCTTTAACATTTGTTGTTGAAACAGCAGTAAATAAAGTAGGAGTTAATGTTAATACAGCCTCAGAATCACTGCTTCAATATGTCTCAGGGCTCAGCAAAACGGTAGCTAAAAATATTGTTACTTATAGAAACGACGTTGGAAAATTCACTTCTCGTACGCAATTAAAGAAAATTCCGCGTCTTGGTCAAAAAACATATGAACAAAGTATTGGTTTTCTACGTATACCTGAAGGGAAAGAACCACTAGATCGCACGCCGATTCACCCAGAGAGTTATAAAGAGACGAAGGCATTACTTAAACAGATGGGCTACACGACAAAACGTTTAGGAGAAGATGCGCTCATTGAAGCGTTAGACTCTTTGGATATCAACGAAACTGCTAATAAGCTAGATATTGGTAGGTTAACTCTCGAAGATATTATTAAGGCGCTAAAAAGTCCAGAACGCGATCCTCGTGATGCTTTCCCACAACCGTTGCTAAAAAAGAATGTCTTATCAATGGAAGATTTAACGCCTGGTCTAGAACTAGAAGGTACTGTTAGAAATGTGATTGACTTTGGTGTCTTTGTTGATATTGGTGTTAAACAAGATGGGTTGGTCCACATTTCGAAAATGGCTAATCGCTTTGTTAAACATCCGATGGATATTTGTTCAGTGGGTGATGTTGTCACAGTCTGGGTTGATAGCGTGGATACACAAAAAGGAAGAATTGCCTTAACGATGATCAAACCGAATCAACAAGTTTGATAATTGAATTTCAAGTTTTTTTAAAAGAACAAAGTGTCATGCTGAAATTTTAGAAGCGGAGTAGTCGTCGATACTATTTCTAATAGTATCGATGTACTGTTCTATTATATATAGAAAGAGTGAGATTGAATGACAGACAATGATTTGCAAAGATTAGTTGCGGACATTTCATTGAAATACTTTTATCGCCCCTTTAGGCATCGGGCGGTATTTAATAATAGGTTAAGGACAACGGGTGGACGATACTTATTAAGATCACATTACATTGAGATTAATCCAAAGTATTTGACCGAATGTGGTAAGGAAGAATTGATTGGTATTATAAAGCATGAACTGTGTCACTATCATTTACACCTTGAAAATAAAGGTTATCAGCATAAAGATCGTGATTTCAAACAATTAATGAAAGAAACGGGTGCGCCAAGACATTGTCAGTTGCTCCCTTCAGAACTTCATCGTAAGAAACGTCAATCAGCCAAACGTTATTTGTATACGTGTTTATCGTGTGGGTTAAACTATGAAAGAAAAAGACGGATGAATCCAGCGCGTTATCGTTGTGGTAAATGTGAAGGTAAATTAAGTGAACAAATGCTTTAGCATATCGTGATATATCATGGGAGCTTAAGCTGTCCAAGCGATCTAAGTTGACGAAAAGAAAGTATGTATAAGGAAAGTTTAACTTTTTATTAAAAAGCTATTGACGAATGGGTGAGATATATGGTAATTTTATTTAGGTCGTCAACACGACTTCGTAAACAAGTAGCTTGAAATGCAGAAAAAAATTCGATCAAAGTTGTTGACAACTCACTTCATATATAGTATATTATTAAACGTCGCTGATGCGGCAAACAAACATTATTCCACAGTAGCTCAGTGGTAGAGCAATCGGCTGTTAACCGATCGGTCGTAAGTTCGAATCTTACCTGTGGAGCCATTACGGAGAAGTACTCAAGTGGCTGAAGAGGCGCCCCTGCTAAGGGTGTAGGTCGTGTAAGCGGCGCGAGGGTTCAAATCCCTCCTTCTCCGCCATTGGATTTTAAATGATTAATGGCCCGTTGGTCAAGCGGTTAAGACACCGCCCTTTCACGGCGGTAACACGGGTTCGAATCCCGTACGGGTCACCATCTAATTTCATATTGGTCCGGTAGTTCAGTTGGTTAGAATGCCTGCCTGTCACGCAGGAGGTCGCGGGTTCGAGTCCCGTCCGGACCGCCATTTTTATTGGGCTATAGCCAAGCGGTAAGGCAACGGTTTTTGGTTCCGTCATGCGTTGGTTCGAATCCAGCTAGCCCAGCCATTTTATTTTTTGAGTAATAAGGGTAGAATGTCGATTCCTTTAAAACTAATCGTTTTGAAGGTTTTCTATTTCTTGCTAAAATTTCTTAAAAAACAATGAGCCATTAGCTCAGTTGGTAGAGCATCTGACTTTTAATCAGAGGGTCGAAGGTTCGAATCCTTCATGGCTCACTTTTTTATTTTGACCTTACTAAGCGGTCGTGGCGGAATGGCAGACGCGCTAGGTTGAGGGCCTAGTGGGTGAATAACCCGTGGAGGTTCAAGTCCTCTCGACCGCACCATAAATTGTTCTTGACTTTTGTTGCAGGATATAATATAATAGAAAACGTCGCAAATTTAGCGCCCGTAGCTCAATTGGATAGAGCGTTTGACTACGGATCAAGAGGTTAGGGGTTCGACTCCTCTCGGGCGCGCCATAATAGATTGATGCGGGTGTAGTTTAGTGGTAAAACCTCAGCCTTCCAAGCTGATGATGAGGGTTCGATTCCCTTCACCCGCTCCATTATGGGCCTATAGCTCAGCTGGTTAGAGCGCACGCCTGATAAGCGTGAGGTCGGTGGTTCGAGTCCACTTAGGCCCACCATTCATTTGACCATTGAAAACTGAATAACACACACAGTAAGTTAAGAAATAAAGTAAGACAAGCTAGTGCTTGAAACCAGAGTAAAGTATTACTCATCAATTTTATTGAGAGTTTGATCTTGGCTCAGGACGAACGCTGGCGGCGTGCCTAATACATGCAAGTCGAGCGCAGGAAACTAAGTAGATCCCTTCGGGGTGATACTTTGTGGAATGAGCGGCGGACGGGTGAGTAACACGTGGGCAACCTACCTATAAGACTGGGATAACTCATGGAAACAGGAGCTAATACCGGATAACCGGTGCGTTCGCATGAACGCACTTTAAAAGGCGGCATTTGCTGTCACTTATA
>NZ_FOWN01000037.1 GCF_900115465.1 Halolactibacillus alkaliphilus | reverse complement strand
ATGGAGGATTAGCTCAGCTGGGAGAGCACCTGCCTTACAAGCAGGGGGTCGCAGGTTCGAGCCCTGCATCCTCCACCATTTGCCGGCCTAGCTCAATTGGTAGAGCAACTGACTTGTAATCAGTAGGTTGGGGGTTCAAGTCCTCTGGCCGGCACCATTTTAATATGTTGGAGGGATAGCGAAGTTGGCCAAACGCGGCGGACTGTAAATCCGCTCCCATCGGGTTCGTAGGTTCGAGTCCTACTCCCTCCACCATTTAAAATTATATGTTAACTTAGACAGTGAACTCATTCACTGTTATTTTATTGGGCTATAGCCAAGCGGTAAGGCAACGGTTTTTGGTTCCGTCATGCGTTGGTTCGAATCCAGCTAGCCCAGCCATTTAAGAGCCATTAGCTCAGTTGGTAGAGCATCTGACTTTTAATCAGAGGGTCGAAGGTTCGAATCCTTCATGGCTCACTCTTGTTTTGGGGCCTTAGCTCAGCTGGGAGAGCGCCTGCTTTGCACGCAGGAGGTCAGCGGTTCGATCCCGCTAGGCTCCACCATACATAGTGAGTTAAAGGGGTTGGACGTTAATGTAATGTCTGGTCCTTTTTTTATAATTGTTTTTAACAACCACAGTCAAAAGACTGTGGTATTTGTTATGATGGCGTGTGTTCGATTTTTTCTATATAGAACTGTATATATATTTTAAGCCTTTTCAATTTTTAAAATAATACATGTGCACCTTAACAAAGCGTTAGACTCATGGTATAGTGAATGTTTGTGAATAGTTTTAGGATAAGTTTATTATAGTAGCGACAAAAAATCAGCTTTTTTGTTTTATGATATTTAATGAATATTTATAGGAGGTAAAGATGAGAAAACAAGGTTTTGATCCACAAAAGTACATTGAAGAACAATCAAAGTACATTTTAGAGCGTGTTGATAAGTTTGATAAGTTATATTTAGAATTCGGCGGAAAGTTAATAGGCGATAAACATGCCAAACGAGTCTTGCCGGGATTTGATGAAGACGCAAAAATTAAGTTGTTACAAAAGTTGAAAGATCAAGCGGAGATCATTATTACCGTTTATTCAGGAGATATCGAGCGCAATAAAATTCGTGGTGATTATGGCATTACGTATGATATGGATGTGTTCCGTCAAATTGATGAATTGCGAGGATTCGGTTTAGAGATTAATAGTGTAGTTATTACACGTTACAACCATGAACATTCTACGGATGTCTTTATCTCTAAATTAGAGCGTCGCGGAATAAAAGTATATAAACATGTAGCGATACCGGGTTATCCATCAGCAGTAGAAAAGATTGTAAGTAAAGATGGTTATGGAATCAATCCTTATGTTGAGACAACTAAATCAATTGTCGTGGTTACAGCTCCTGGACCGAATAGCGGAAAGTTGGCAACGTGTTTGAATCAACTCTATCATGAACATAAATTAGGTAATCACGCAGGTTACTCTAAATTTGAAACATTTCCTGTTTGGAACGTGCCTCTTAAGCACCCATTAAATGTAGCTTATGAAGCAGCAACTGTAGACCTAAAAGATGTAAATATGATGGATTATTTCCACTTTGAGACTTACAACGAAGTGGCTGTAAATTATAACCGTGATTTAGAGATGTTCCCTGTGGTCAAGCGAAGTATAGAAAAGATCACCGGTCAAGAATCGATGTACCAGTCACCAACAGATATGGGTGTTAACCGTGTGGGGTTTGGCATTATTGATGATGAGGCTGTTAAAGAGGCATCTAAGCAAGAAATTATTCGACGCCATTTCCAGACAGAATGTGATTATAAAAAAGGTTTACTGGATGAAGAAGTTGTTAATCGAATGAAGCTCATTATGGAAGAGCTAGAATTAAAAGAATATCATCGCGAACCTGTTATTCCAGCACGTGAATATGCCGAGAAGTTAAAAGGTGGCGTTAATAAGGAAGTCCCTGCAGTGATGGCGTTTGAATTAAATGATGGGACAGTGATCACGGGGCGCAGCTCAAACTTAATGGACTCGTGTTCAGCAGCGATTTTAAATGCGATCAAATATCTTGCGAATATTGGTGATGAGATTTTCTTGCTTTCACCGATGATTATTGAAACAATGAAAGACTTAAAGACAGATAAACTCCACAGTAAGGTGGCAACATTAAATGCGAATGAAGTATTGATTGCCCTAACAATTGGGGCTGTAACTAATCCTACAGCTCAGCTTGCAGTAGAAAAGCTTCATGAATTAAATGGTGTTCAAGCCCATTCAACTGTGATGTTAAATAAAGATGATGAACAAATTCTTAAACGCTTAGGAATCGATGTGACGAGTGATCCGGTCTATCCTTCTGAAAATTTATATTATATGTAAGATGTCGCAAATGTAATGTTTGATGATACTTAATGTAATAAACATATGAAAGAGGCTTATTATAACCCAATGGTGGGTTTGTAAGCCTCTTTGTTTTTCGTGTTTTTATGATCACCGTATTTCGGAAACAGAGATGAGAAATTGATGAGAATTGGTTAAGAAAATAAGGAAAAATGTTGGATAATCATCTCGTGCGTATAGAACTTATGCTATAATGGGACTATCTGTGATTCTAAATGAAGTGAGTGGTATACTATGAAAAGAAGGATGTGGCATCATGCTTGGTGAGGGATTTTCACTATTTAATTTATTACGGTTTACTGTTGATATCGCCCTTGTCTGGTATGTATTTTATAAATTAATTATGTTGCTTCGTGGAACGAAAGCAATTCAATTGTTAAAAGGGATCTTTGTTGTTTTTATTATCTATCTGATTAGTTACTTTTTAAATTTACAAACGGTACAAGTGATGATTGAACAAATCATTGTTTGGGGACCACTAGCTGTGATTATTCTCTTCCAACCGGAGTTAAGACGCGCACTTGAACAAATAGGGCGTGGAAGTTTCTTTAGTCGTAATCGTCGATCAGAAGAAGAGATATTTCGTGAGTCGCTTGATGCAATCATTAAGTCTGTAAATTATATGGCTAAGCGCCGTATCGGTGCATTGATAACGATTGAAAAAGAGACAAATATGGGTGACTTTATTCAAACGGGTATTCCTATTAACGGTCAATTGACGCATCAATTACTGACAAATATATTTGTACCTAATACCCCCCTACATGACGGTGCGGTTATTATGAAAGGCAACCAAATTATTGCGGCCGCTTGTTATTTACCGCTCTCAGAAAGTCCGTTTATTTCTAAAGAATTAGGGACAAGACACCGCGCTGCAATGGGGATTAGTGAAGTCAGTGATGCTATTACAATTATTGTATCAGAAGAAACAGGCCATGTATCACTTGCCAAAAATGGTGAGCTCTACCGCAGTGTTGATGAGAAGCGTCTTATTGATCTTTTAAGCAAAGAGTTGGCACCTGAACTTGCGAAAATTTCAACCTTTAAACAATGGAGTTGGAGGGGGAAAAAGAAATGAATGATTGGTTAAATGAGCCATGGGTCATTCGAGTAATTTCACTATTTTTAGCAATCTTCACATTCTTAGTGATTTCATTCGATAATCAAGACCAGCGTAGTGCAGATGTAGGAAGTTTTGACTCCATCTTCAATAACTCAAGAGAAACGGCAACACTTGAAGATGTTCCGGTAAATATCGTCATTGATGATGAATTATATGTTGTGAGCGGGGTGCCAGAAGTGGTGACGATGTCTCTAACAGGAACCGTTAGTGTTGTGCAATCAACAGTAACTCAGCGTAATTTTGATGTCTATGTAGATTTAGAAGGATTATCACCCGGTACGCATACTGTGCCGATTGAACATGATGGTATTTCTAGTCGAATTGATGTTCATTTTGAACCCGAAACCGTTGAAGTGACGATTGAAGAACGAGCGAGTGGCACGTATGAAGTAATGGTTGACTACAGTAATTTAGACCAAATGTCTGAAGGATTTGAAATTGAGTCAGCGGTAGTAACTCCAACAACAGTTGAAATTACGAGTGCACAAAGTGTCATCGACCGTATTTCAAGTGTGAAAGCTTTTGTTGATGTAGAAGGTATTAATGAGTCAATGACGTTAAACGATGTTCCGGTAAGAATTTATGATAATGAGGGTAACCAGATGAACGCTCGGATTGAGCCGAGTACAGTGACAGTTGAATTGACCGTCATTAATCCAAAGGTGACCGTTCCAATAGAGTTAAAAACGACAGGCGAATTACCAGAGGGTGTAAGACTTGTCGAAACACGGATTGATTTAGAAGAAGTCGATGTTTACGCCTCATCAAATGCTGTAGCAGATATTGATATAGTCGAAACAGAGCCGATAGACTTGTCTACTGTTTCAGAAACAACGACGCTTGACGTTGCACTTGTCATACCGGATGGCGGTACGAGCTTAAGTGTGGAGACAGTGGAAGTAACGGTTGAGGTTGAAGCAGAGACTCAGACAACGTTAGAAGATGTTGATATTACGATTGATAATGTGACAGAAGGTTTATCCGCAACAATTCTTGACCCTGAGAGTGGAACGATTTCTATTTTACTCTCAGGTTACCCTTCTGATTTAGACCGTATCGATGTTAGCCGACTTGATTTGACAGTTAATGCGGATGACTTAATCGAGGGGGAATATAATCGCCCACTGGAGTATAATCAATTAGACAATATCCGGGTAACATTGCCACTTGAGGATGTTACGATTCGAATAAATTAGGTACATAAACAAAGGAGAGAATATCTTATGGGAAAATATTTTGGTACGGATGGTGTGAGGGGTGTTGCTAATAAAGGCTTAACACCGGAACTCGCATATAAGCTCGGTCGTTTTGGTGGGTTTGTTTTAACTAAAGAAACAAACCGCCCGCGTGTGTTAATTGGAAAGGATACCCGCATTTCTGGTGATATGCTGGAGAATGCGCTTGTATCTGGACTACTATCGATTGGTGCGGAAGTGATGCGTCTAGGCGTTATTTCAACACCTGGTGTTGCCTATTTAACTAAAGCGATGTCAGCTGAAGCAGGTGTTATGATTTCAGCTTCACATAACCCGGTAGAAGACAATGGTATTAAGTTCTTTGGTTCTGATGGTTTTAAATTAACAGATGCTCAAGAATTAGAGATTGAAGCGTTGATTGATCAAGAAGAAGACACATGTCCTCGCCCAATTGGTAAAGATTTAGGTCAAATCAATGATTATTATGAAGGCTCACAAAAATACCTTCACTTCTTAAAACAAACGGTTGATCATGATTTTGACGGTCTTCATGTGGCACTTGACTGTGCTCATGGTGCAACGTCATCACTTGCGACGCATTTATTTGCTGATTTAGATGCGGATGTTTCAACAATCGGTGCGTCACCTGATGGGCTTAATATTAACGATGGTTATGGTTCAACACACCCTGAGAAACTCCAAGCATTTGTTCTTGAAAAAGAAGCGGATATTGGTCTTGCTTTTGATGGGGATGGTGATCGCCTTATCGGTGTAGATGAAAAAGGTCAGATTGTCGACGGAGATCAAATTATGTTTATTTGTGCAAAATACTTAAATAGTATTGGGCAATTAAAAGAGCATACAGTTGTATCAACCGTCATGAGTAACTTAGGCTTTTATAAAGCTGTAGAAGCTAATGGCATGAAGAGCGATAAAACGGATGTTGGTGACCGTTATGTTATGGAAGAAATGCGTCGTGGTGGTTATAACCTAGGTGGGGAACAGTCAGGACATATTATTTTCCTTGATCATGTAACAACAGGTGATGGCATGCTATCTGCCTTGCAATTAGTTAATGTAATGAAAGAAACAGGAAAACCGTTATCAGAATTAGCGGCTGAAATGGAAAAATTCCCGCAAGTACTTAAGAATGTTAAGGTGATTGATAAAAATCAGGCACTCATTGATCCCTATATCCAAGAGGCTATCAACAAAGTGGAAGCAGAAATGGGTAACGATGGCCGTGTTTTAGTGCGCCCATCCGGAACAGAAGAGCTTGTGCGTGTTATGGTGGAAGCACCAACAATTGAACGCTGTCATGAAGCGGCGGATCCAGTTGTGCAGATTATTGAAGAGCGTTTAGGTTTAAAGTAATTCAAGTATATATGTAACAAACAGTAAAAGAGGTGCTAACCAATCGGTGCACCTCTTTTACTGTGTTATTTTAATTGCTTTTAAGAGTTTATTTGAACCAAGTCTTAGCAAAAGTATTTCCGATAATGCCACCTATTGTCATGAAAATTAAGAATGCCCAACCTGAAAGTGAGAACTGAGCGATAGGAGTATATAAAGCACCGACGTTACAGCCATTGGCAAGGCGAGTACCAAAGCCCATTGCTAAACCACCTAGAGCGAAGAGAACTAATTCTCGTTTAGTAAGATGCATTTCTGACATAAAGGTCTGCTTAAATTTGTTTGCCGTTAGTAAGAAAAAGATAGTTCCTAACATAATACCAATATTTTGTGTCGAAACAGGGTTACTAAAGAATGGCGCGCTATACTGTTCTGGTGTACCTAAAGTAAATGCCGCCAAAGCTTCTGGTGAAAAGCCGAAAAGCATTAGAAATTTACCAAACCAGAAACCGTAAGGCGTTGATGCACCCCACCCTGATTGGGTTACGCCCATTAATAAAGCAAATATAAGCGTAATAGCGACAGCGCCCTGCTTTAAAGTCCATGGACGAACGAAAAGACGGTGATACGTTTCTGATGAGAATAAACTGTAGTCTTTTGTATCAAAGGTTGTTGGTTGGTCTTGTTGAGTTTCAACAAAGTGCCCAGCATATGTTTTGCTCTGTTTGCGATGGCGCTCATACATAAAACTTAAGAAGATAACAATGCCACAGAAAACAGCCGTAAGTGCTAACGCCCCGACGTACCCATTTAACCCATCCCATTTAAAGAGATCCGGTAAGAAGACGCCTCCTTCAAATGTCGATGAATGAAACCAAGTGTCTGTAACAAAGCTACTAGAACGTTGGATAGGGAATCCTAAGAAGACCCCCATCCCAAAGAAAATTAATGTGATAAGTGCACGAGGTAGGGCGGTAACTAAGTCCGTCAGAACCCCACTTGCACAACAAGCTGAAAACGACATACCAAAACCAAATAAAATACCACCAACAATTAAACCTAAGTTAATAGGGTTAATCCATAAGTTAAACGTGGTTGGGTCATTGTTCAATAAAAATGCTGTTGTTACAACGGATGAGATAAAGAACATAAACATTAGTGTACGGAGTAATTTTGTTGATCCGGTTGTATATGCCCGGTTGATACTCCCAGCAAATCCTGTATAGGCACGTGATAGGGAATACCCTAGCCCAAGCCCAACTAAAAGTCGGAAGAATAACATGTTTGATTCTAAGAAGTTGGCTCCTAATAATATAACGATGGCTAAGAAGATAAAGCCAGCGAAAGGTTGTACATTAGTAACCGATTGTGTTTTTACATTTGCTTTTGACATACTCATATCAAGTTGCTCCTTTTTCAAAAAATATAATGTGATTTATTTCACATTTATTATACCCATATCCCTACCCCTATTTCAATGGTTTGTTATTAAAATTCATAATTTGTACACTTTTTCACATGTAAAGATGTAAAATAACCATTGGATATTCTGGAGTGAAACTTCGGTGGTGGATCAATAAGATATAAGCTGTTTCCAAATGGATGTGAAGAAGCATATGAACCCTTCATTTCATTATATTAATAGAACTGTCATATTATGAAAAATAATATTGAAAAAATCGTTTAACTTAGATAAAATAGAGAAGTCGCTTTGTGACACTAGTCTAAAAAAGAAAGGTGGATAGGTAAAAAGATTTCTGCAGCGCCAGAACTACATTGAGTATGTAGTTGACGAGGAGGAGGAGTATCGAACGTTTCGGCGGATGCCTCCCGGTTGTCCCTCCAACCGACAAGTTGTAAATAAAACAAAAAGGCGACTTTTTGAACAATCTTTACAATAAGCAGGTCAAATCGAGAAAGGGGTAAATAAGCCCCTTAAAAGCTTGTTTACCCCTTAAATATGAGGAGGAAGCAAAGTTTATGTGTGGAATTGTTGGATATATTGGTTCAAATCAAGCGGTATCGGTCTTGTTAAATGGATTGGAAAAGTTAGAGTATAGAGGTTATGACTCTGCGGGCATTGCAACACTTACAGAAGGTTCACTTGATATATATAAAGTGAAAGGACGTATTCAAGCGTTAAAAGATCAAATAGATTCGAATATTGAAGCAGAGTTAGGGATTGGTCACACGCGTTGGGCGACACATGGTGAGCCGAGTGAAGCGAATGCGCATCCTCACCAAAGCCAATCAGGTAAGTTTACTTTAGTTCACAACGGTGTTATTGAAAACTATCAAGAAATCAAAGAAGAATTCTTAACAGGTGTCACACTTAAAAGTGACACAGACACGGAAATCATTGTACACTTGATTGAGCGCTTATTTTCAGACGTTGAGGATGTTCTAGTAGCCTTCCAAAAAGCAATGAGTCTATTAAAAGGGTCTTATGCCATTGCTTTAATCGATCGCGAAAATCCAGACTTAATTTATGTTGCTAAAAATAAAAGTCCATTACTTGTTGGATTAGGTCAAGGTTTTAATTTGGTCGCAAGTGATGCGATGGCAACTTTACGTGAAACAGATACGTATTTAGAAATTGAAGATAAGGAAATCGTCCTTGTAAGTCGTGATAACGTATCGATTCAAAAGTTAGATGGAACAAAAGTTATCCGAGACAGTTATGTTGCTGAAATTGATCCATCAGATACTGAAAAAGGGACGTATGATCACTTTATGTTAAAAGAAATTGATGAGCAGCCTATTGTCATGCGAAAAATTATTCAGCAATATCAAGATAAAAACGGTGATATTAAGCTTGATAAGAAAATACGTAAGGTGATGACCAAGTCTGATCGGATTTATATTATTGCAGCTGGTACAAGTTATCATGCAGGATTAGTTGGGAAACAGCTTATTGAAAATATGAGTCAAGTACCGGTGGAAGTGCATATAGCATCAGAATTCAGTTACAACATGCCACTACTTTCGGAAAATCCACTGTTTATTTATATTTCTCAAAGTGGTGAAACAGCAGATAGCCGTTCAGTGTTAGTTCAAACCAAAGCGATGGGTTATCCATCCATCACGATTACGAACGTGCCAGGCTCAACTCTTTCTCGTGAAGCAGATTACACACTGCCTTTACATGCTGGACCTGAAATTGCGGTTGCTTCAACGAAAGCTTACACAGCACAAATCGCAGTGCTGACTATTTTGGCTGTAGATACGGCACAAGCAAAAGGGATTGAGCTAGATTTTGATCCGCTGAAAGAACTGGCGATAGTCGCAAGTGCGATGGAGTCGTTAATTGATCAAAAAGAAGCGTTTGAGAGCTTAAGTAAAGAGCTTTTTGAAACAACGCGTCATGCGTTCTTTATTGGGCGTGGTATAGATTATTTTGTTGTTCAGGAAGCGGCTTTAAAACTAAAAGAGATTTCATATATTCAAGCAGAAGGATTTGCAGGTGGAGAGCTAAAGCATGGAACGATTGCATTAATTGAACAGGACGTCCCTGTCGTAGCTCTGGCTACTCAAGAAAATGTTAATCTTTCTATACGCGGAAATGTTCAAGAAGTAATTGCTCGTGGAGCAAAAGCTTCAATCATTAGTATGAAAGGACTCGAACGCTCAACAGACGATGTTGTTCTTCCGGCTGTACACGCGTTATTAACGCCACTCATAAGCGTTATTCCAATGCAGTTACTTTCTTATTATGCTGCGCTTCACCGAGATTGTGATGTCGATAAACCACGTAATCTAGCTAAGTCGGTTACGGTGGAGTAATGCTTTATCGTTTTAGAACGAGATATGTGGTTTTATAATAAAGATTGATCGTTTAGAACAAAGTTTGATCATTTATAATAAAGATTGATCATTTATAATAAAGTTTGATTAAAATAACCTCTTCAGATATGATATCTGTAAGAGGTTATTTTAATATTAGGAGATGAAATAATGGCAAAAAGAAAGCGAATGTCATCTACTGAAAACAAAATAAAGAAGGGTTATGGTGAAGGTCAAGGTATAGACTATAAGCCTTGGATTAACATTCAAGATGTTCCCTCTTTAGGGCGTGCTACACGCTTAAAAGGAATAAAGATTCCTAGACAGTTTGAATTTCTGTCAGACTTGGAGCGCAACTACTTTTATTTGTTGGAATATTCAGATAAAGTAATTGATATTAGAGAACAATACCCGTTATTACCCTTAGATGATACGCTTTTGATTGCAAAAGAATTGGGTTTGAATCATCCGATAGACCCCAAAACAAAGGAACCGATTGTTATGACTACAGACTTTTTAGTCACTATGCATAATGGAACAGCTAACATGCATGTAGCTCGAACGTTGAAGTATAAAGATGAACTAATGACTGAGCGAACGCTAGAAAAGTTTGAAATTGAACGAGTATATTGGGAAAAACGAGAAATAGATTGGGGTATTGTAACGGAAGGTGAAGTGTCTAAAGTGATGGCAACTAACATTGCTTTTGTCCACAGTTACATACGGTTGAATGACATTGAAGGCTTTGATCAATTAACATCTGTAGAGATAGATGAGATGGTTGTCTACTTTGTGCAAAGGTTAATGGCTGAAGATCAATCTGTTAAACAAATTGCTAGAATCTATGAACGGGATTTTGGAATGCCATCAGGTAGTGGTCTAGCCTTGTTCAAACACTTAATTATAACGAAAACGATTAAAATAGATTTATTATCAAAGCTGAACGTTGAAGACATTGTGCAAGTAAAAAGTATTCAACAAGATTTCTCAGAAAAAGTGAGGGCCTTATGATTTATAACAACCAAGTGTACCAATACGTAGACAAAGAAGGTAAAAATCGAATTCGTGTTATCTCAATAGACTCAGCAATATTGTATTACGTTGATTTGCATGGGGGAACTGCTATGCCCAAAAAAGCAACAATAGAAGATATGGAAATAGAAATAGAGAGTAATGTATTAATCCCTATCTCGGATCCATTTTTAAAGAGTTATGCAGAAGAAGATTTAACTGAGAAACAGCTAGAGAGACGTAACCTAAACTGGGAGATAGTATTTAAAGCATGGAGTCAATCAAAAGAGTCTATTTTGAGTAAGAAAAATCGTAAAACTGCTTTTCTTGAGATTGCTGAAGAGCATCAAATTACTGAACTTAAAGTGAAACGACTATTTACGCGTTTCTGGCAACGCGGCTTAAATAAAAATGCTATGTTACCCGATTACATGCATTCTGGTGGCAAAGGGAAAGTTAGAGAGTTGTCTCAGGAGAAAAAAGTAGGACGACCAAGGATTTATGGAGAAGAAGAACAGGGAATCAATATAACAGAAGATGTAAAAAAGCAGTTTAGACATGTGATAAAGAAATATTATAGAAAATCAGAAAAGCTTACGTTAAATGATACTTATCAATATCTGTTAAAAGAATTTTACTCAAATAAATATCATGAAGGAGAATCTGTAAAATATAAGGTTTGGGATAAATCAAAGGTTCCAACCTATAATCAATTTTATTATTGGTACAAGAAAACAGAAGAGCCACAGTTAGATATCCAATTGCGATATAGCAAAAAAGAATATGAGCTCAAACATCGCCCAATACTAAGTCACTCTGCGCTGGAAACTGATGGGCCAGGAACACGATTTCAAGTTGATGCGACGATTGCGGATATTTATCTCGTTAGTTCATTTGATCGCAACCTAATTATTGGGCGCCCTATTATTTATGGCATTATGGATGTTTATTCGCGTTTGATTACTGGTGTTTATGTTGGGTTAGAGGGTCCCTCTTGGATTGGTGCGATGATGACACTGGATAATATGACAATGGATAAAGTTGAATTTTGTAAGCAGTATGACATTGATATCGATGAATCTGAATGGCCCGCACATCATTTACCAGAAACCATTATTGCTGACAGAGGGGAATTTGAAGGTTATGGTGTTGAACAATTAATTAACAATTTAAACGTTAAAATTGAAAATACTTCTCCTTATCGTGGTGATTTAAAAGGAATTGTAGAGCGTCAATTCAGAACAATTAACGAGAAGATTAAACGTAAAGCACCTGGTGCTATTCAGAAAGAATTCAGGGAACGAGGAGATCGAGATTATCGGTTAGACGCTAGTCTTAACCTTGAAGAATTCACGAAAATTATTATTCATTTAGTCTTGAATCATAATCAGCGAACCATTGAAAAGTATCCATTAGAGAAGGCGATGATTAAGGAGCATTTGACACCTTCTCCGTTAAATCTTTGGAAATGGGGTCTTTCAAACAGGAAAGGTTCTCTTCAAACGGTTCAAAATCGTAGTATTCTAAGGCTTAATTTACTTCCAAAAGGAAAAGCGCGAATTACAAGAGCAGGAATTAAATTTAAAGGATTGTCTTATGGTTCTGATAAAGCACTGAATGACCAATGGTATTTAAAGCGAAAGAGTGAACGTATAGATGTCGTTTATGATCCTAGATCAATGGATAAAATCTATATTCCGTATATTGACGGAAGAGGTTTTGATACGTGTTACCTATTAGAGATGAGTTCTCAATATAGAGGTGAATCATTAGAAGAAATTGAATTCTATCAACAGATGTTGCAGGAGTTAAAACAGGCAGAAAGCCTTAAGCAAAGAGAAGAAAGATTAAATACTGATGAGGAAATTGAGTCTATTATCAAAAAAGCTGTCAAACAAAAGAAAGTAAATGCTAATGTATCAGAAACAAAGGGTGAAAAAATCAAAGATATTCGTGTGAATAAAAAAGCAGAAAAAGCGATGAATCGCCAAAAGGAATCTTTTGATTTGAACCAAAACAAAAAGGAGTCGCCTGCTCAAGTAGTTTCAATTGAGAAGGAAAACGAGGAGGTTGAACAATCAAAAACGTCTTCAAGCTTAATGGAAAAACTTCGCAAGAAACGAGATGAGGAATTTGGAAAAGATCAATGATTTAGTTCTAAAGGGTACATTTAAAACCGCAACGTATGAACAACAAGTCTTGTCAGAATATAATAACAATCCTTTTATAGAAGCTCTCCCTTCGATATTTAACGAAGACGATGTCCTAGAACGCTTTATGGTGACCCCGAGAATTAGTGAGACTGATAAAAAGAGCGAGTCTAATATTCGATATCACATTTTGAAAAGAGTAAGAAATTTTATTCAACCTTTACCTATTCACTTTGAAGTTGAACGCCGGTTATCAACTTTAATTAGAAGAGGATATCTTGCTAGGAATCCTTTAGATAAAACTTTTTTAGAAAGAATTCGCGTATTACATGAATTAAGAGAAGAACAAGAACTGGCTCATAAACACATTGAGGATCGCTTGAATTATATTCGTTCAACAGCAGACAGTTTATCAATTATCGGTATTTCAGGGATTGGAAAAACAACGGCTATTGAGCGGCTCTTACTTATGTATCCACAAGTTATTAAACACGAAACATACGCAGGTCAACCATTTAATCGAACGCAAATTGTTTGGTTGAAAATTGATTGTCCCTATGATGGTAGTTTATCAACCTTATGTAAAAGTTTTTTTAAAGCTATTGATGATTTATTAGGTACCCGTTACTTAGAAAAGTATGGCTATTTGAACCGTGTAACATCGACGATGTTATTGCACATGACTTCTTTAGCAACCATGTTTGGTATTGGAGTTTTGGTGATAGATGAAATCCAGCATTTGCTACACTCTAAAAATGATCAAGAAGAAATGTTGAATTTCTTTGTGACATTATCAAATACAGTAGGCATACCAACCGTGTTAATTGGGACATCTAAGGCTCAACAATTGTTTAAGGGGAATTTTAGGCAGGCAAGAAGAGCATCAAGTGACGGGGCGGTCATATGGGATCGAATGGCTGAAGAAAGTGAAGAGTGGGAGTTCTTTTTAGAAACGTTATGGAAGCTACAGTGTCTAAAGACGCCAACTACGCTGACTAATGAACTGAAAGTAGCATTCTATAGAGAGTGTCAAGGAATCACAGCCGTTGCGATTAACTTATTCATATTAGCTCAAGAACGGGTTCTATTTGACGAGGGAAATCCCGAAGAGATTCTAACACCAAGTGTGTTAAAGAAAACGGCAGAAGAAGATATGCAGACACTACAGCCAATGTTAAATGCCATTCGTAATAATAATTTAGCAGATATGATGAAATACGAAGATATCATGATTAATCTTGATGAGGTTATGTTAAATCACAAGAGAGATACTGAAATAAGCGGTCGTATTAAAGAAGCGTTTAAAGAACGACAAAACACGATTGATTTAAAACGAAAAGACATTATTGAAAGCTTATCAATTGAAGTAGCTGCACTCGGTATATTTGAACATTTAAGCAGTCAAGATATTAAAACACTTTCTACAAAAGTTGTAGAGACGTACCCTATAGATGTAGATGTCTCAAAGTTAAAGTCTGAAGTTATCCAAAAAGCAATTAAATTAAATGAAGATAAGAACAGTCATAAGGAAACAGCTGAACCAAAAAATATAGAAACTTTACCTTTGTTAAAGCTAAGGAATCAGGCGTTAACTAAAAAAGTACATCCATATGATCATTTAAAAGTCAGGGGTTACATTAAACAGCCAATTGAAGAGTTCTATTAGGGGGTTAAAAACTTGTTGCCTTTCTTTACTGAACCTTATCCAGATGAATTAGTTTATTCAATGATTGCACGCTACCACTTTTATAGTGGAAATATTGATTGCAAAGATACTTTAGAAGAAGTATTTCAAAATCGTTCTGTTATCCCTAGCGTGGAAATTGGTAGCCACTTTGATGCTTTAGCTCATCAAATGGGGAGTGCCTATTCTGCTGAATATTTACTGGTTAAACATACGGTATATCCTTACTATGCGCCTTTTTTATCAGAAAAACGTCAAGGCGAAATTCTTCAAGATGTGAAAGACGATGGTAAAGGACTTTACACACGGTTAGGGATAATCGCTGGTAGTATATGCAGAAGGAAAGGCTTATATTATTGTCCATGTTGCGCTAAAAATGATATTGAAAAATATGGTGAGCCTTATATTCATAGAGAACATCATTTACAAGGTATTGATTTATGCCCTCATCATGGCAATCACTTAAGAAAATATCCTGTTGTCCTTAATACACGAAGTCGAATTGAATTTGTTCGTTTTGAATCAAATAAAATGGATTTGCATTCCATTGGTGATAATTGTGAAGAACAACAGTTAAGGATAGCTAAAATGGCTTATCAGCTTTTGATTAGTGAAATAGCTTTATCATCGCGTGAGAAAACGTCAAGTAGGTACCGAGCGTTGCTTAGAGAGAGAAATTATATCACATCAGCAAACCGCGTACGACAAACAGATCTCTATCAGGACTTCAATAGGGTATATTCACAAAAAACACTTAAAAAATATCAGTCTATTTTAATTGAGAGCGATGAATACAGCTGGCTAAAAGTACTGACCCGTAATATCGAACGTCATGTTCATCCATTGCGGCACTTATTGTTTATGGATTTTTTAAATGTAGATTTTGAGGCTTTATTGAATAAAAAACGAGATAACGGTCCTTTTGGTGAAGGACCGTGGCCGTGCTTAAATAAAGCAGCTTCTCATTATAAGAAATTAGTTATTAATAAAGTTATTGTTTCTAGAGACTCTAAGTCTGGTTTGCCAATAGGTACCTTTATATGCGGATGCGAATTTGTATATTCAAGAAAAGGACCTGACAAAATAAAGGATGATATATACCATATCGGCCGACTTAAACGCTTTGGAAGTGTTTGGATGGCCAAACTAAACACATTGGCGAAAGAAGGCTATAGTTTAAGAGGAATGGCAAAAAATCTAGGTGTTGATGCCAAAACAATAAAGAAGTATTTAAATCAACAAATCGAAGGACAAAATGAACCTAAAGCTACTGATACGTTGACTATCCAGCGGTATCGCAATCAATTAATAGAAGGGATAAAAGCCTATCCTAATCAATCAAGGACCGGAATAAGAAACATATTTCCTAGTGTTTACATGTATTTATATCGTCATGATCGCGACTGGCTATTTTATTATCTTCCAGCAAGACGCAAAGGGGTTGAGAAGGGGAATAATGTAAATTGGGAGATTCGAGATAACAACTATTACAACGCTATATTTAACCTTAATAATGAGCTAAGAAAGATGGAAAAACCATTACGTATAACATGTTCCCTTGTTGGAAAAAGATTAGGGATATTAACGAATTTAGAGAAACATATTGATAAACTGCCCAAAACAAAGATATTACTTGAGGCAGTAACTGAATCGACTCAAGAATTCCAAGTTCGGCGTTGTTGTCGTATTATTGATGAGCATATAAATCAATTTAATGAGGTGGCCTTATGGAAGGTGCAACGAATAGGTGCGGTAAGATCGAGCCATTTTGCGATAATTAGACCAGTACTTGAAGAGTATATCTCACAAAAGAGAAAGGAGACAAAACATGAAGAAACATCATATTAAAATCTCTTGGCCATTTCCAGACAACGAAGATGCCCAGTTGATTTGGATAAGTACCCCATTTAGATACAATAATAAAATGATGATTCATGCCTATTTTAGCCTGAAGGGTGAAACAAAGAAGATTCGCCTTGATTGGGGTAGTTTACCTTTTTTAGCTATACAACATTATTATCAAAATGGAGTTTTATCGGCTAGTAAGCCACCAAAGGATTTGAAGGATATAGAAATAACAATTAACCCCAGTTCGGTACATTATTATGAAAAAGAATGGGCTATACAAGGCTCACCAGATATAGATATATCACAAAGTTACAATTTTACTTTTCAAAACCAAAAAATTGTACTCCCACTCATTGAAGTCATTCGAAGTGTTTTAGCACCAAATGTATTCCTTTTATACCGTCTGTTTGAATCCAATTCATTTCCTCAGTATTTCACAGAAAGTGCAGATGCAGGTATGTTTCATCTTGATTTTTCATCGCAATACGAGTTGACATATACCCGCCCAGAATATTTATATCAGTTGTTATGGTTATTAACTAATCAAGATGTACGTCAAATCTATGAAAGCATAGCTTTTGCTTGGATTCAGACCAACTCAATAAAGTTTGATTGGGATTTTAAACAACCGATTACGATTACTGCGCGTGTTAAAGAGAACCGTGGTTATTTAACAATTCTTCAAATATTAAAAGTGAAAAATAAACAAATACCATATCAGCGAGTATCAATCTCACATCCTGAATTACAGTTAAGAGAAAAGTCAAATCAACCCAAAAAATACACATTTCATCGCCTTTCTTCAAGTAATAAAGATGATGCGCTCTTACTTGATCAACAAGTTGATGGCTCTCACCAAGGCATGGAACTTGTTCAGATGAATCAACAAAAGCATGAATACATAACGATACCAACTATAAAAAAGCTTAAGAGGCATACGACAAAAGAACGAAATCAAATAGATGAGAATACAAAGAAATACTATGGAAATACGGATAATATTCGTTCAACGGCAGATGTTGGTGGCTCTAGGTTGACTAGAGGTTTAGAGCACCAAATGCTGCAGGACATTCAAGTTCAGGGAGATTTAAAAGACTTTATCAATTTATTAAAGGTTCTTGAGTCCAATCAAGAGGTGCTGTCTATTCGTGTAGCAGTAAAAGAGTTACCACAGGGAGTTGGTAAGCGGAAGTTTGCCAAGCTGAATGATGGGATTACGGATAGGAAGTGCATCATTGCGAATGTGAAAATGAAGGGTGGTCAATTATATCAAATAATTGAGGTAGACCGCGAACATAAATCTTTATCTACAATAATTTTATCGTCATACAAAAAGCAAAACTGGGAAGAAATACACTACCAATTACTACTCAATCTTGTCCTCGATAGTGGTTCATGGACAAGTCAATCGTTAAATAGATTAAATAACAAGGGGATAAGTGTTATGAAGTCTAAACACAGCAAAAAAGGAATAAGGCATCGAGCAATGTTAATGCTTGAGAAATTAACTTGATTACTTAAGTGAAATGAATCACCTAAAGAATAGATAAATTTACCTTTTCACCACTAAAGTTAGAAAAGGAATGTTATAATTGATGGTATAAATGATGGATTGTATAAAATAACAACTTAGATGAGGTGCAATAATGATTACTGGTGAACTAAGAAGTAAAGTGGATAAAATTTGGGAAACATTTTGGACAGGTGGGATTACTAACCCTCTTACTGTCATCGAGCAATTTACGTATCTGTTATACATAAAAGGTCTTGATGACCGTGAATTAAAAAAGGAACGCGATAGTCAAATCCTTGGTACAGAGTATAAAGGGATATTTCCAGGAGATAAACCTCAATTGAGGTGGTCACACTTCTCTAATACGGGACCAGAAGAAATGTATCAGGTTATTTCTCAAGAGGTATTTCCATTCATTAAAAAAATAGGTGGTAAGGATTCTGCTTATTCAACATATTTAAAGGACTCCGTGTTCGTTATTCCGACGCCGTCTCTACTATCAAGAGTTGTAGCAGGTATTAACGCACTACCAGATACAACATCGAGTCAGGAGAAAAAAGATACTTTGGGAGACTTGTATGAGTATTTACTCTCCAAGTTAAGCACATCTGGAACAAATGGACAATTCCGTACACCTAGACACATTATTGATATGATGGTTAGTTTAATGAAACCGACGCCCGAAGATATTATTGTCGATCCGGCAGCTGGTTCAGCCGGCTTTCTGGTTTCAGCGAGTGAGTATTTAAGAGCAAATCATGCGGATATGTTCCATATACAAGGTTTACGTGAACATTTCAACAAGCATATGTTTCATGGCTTTGAAATAGATAGTACCATGCTCAGAATTGGTGCAATGAACATGATGCTACATGATGTAGATTATCCGAATATTAGTTACCGCGATAGTCTGTCTGAACAAAATAAAGATCGCGACATGTATACACTAGTATTAGCCAACCCACCTTTTAAAGGTTCTTTGGATTATGATGCTGTATCAGATGATTTACTTCGTATTACCAAAACAAAGAAAACAGAAATCTTATTCTTAGGGCTATTTTTACAAATGCTTAAAAAAGGAGGGCGTGCCGCGGCAATTGTTCCTGATGGGATTTTGTTTGGAAGCTCGAACGCTCATAAAGCTATTCGTAAGGAAATTATCGATAATCATAAATTAGATGCAGTGATTAAAATGCCGAGTGGTGTTTTTAAGCCGTATGCAGGTGTTTCAACAGCTATATTGATTTTCACTAAAACCGGAGCAGGTGGTACAGATAATGTTTGGTTTTATGATATGAAAGCTGATGGTTATTCTTTAGATGACAAACGCACACCAATTGATGAGAATGATATTCCAGATATGATTGAACGCTTTAATAACTTAGATAAAGAAACAAATCGCGAAAGAATAGAGCAATCTTTCTTTGTTTCTGTAGATGAAATACGAGAACAAAAATATGATTTGTCAATCAATAAGTATAAAAAGGTTGAGTATGAAGAAGTAGATTATGAAACACCTCAGGTGCTTGTTCAAAAGATAAAAAATCTCGAACAGCAGATTCTTGATGGACTTAATGGCATTGAGAGGATGATGTAAGATGAAGCGCTTAAAACTCGACGAAGTATGTGACATTTTAAATGGATATGCATTCAAGAGTTCAAAATACAGTAATAAGGGTTACAGAATAATCAGAATAACAAATGTACAAAAAGGCATTATTGTTGGTGAATCCCCAAAATATTATTCTGACAAAGATATGGTTGGTTTAGAGCGGTATAAGCTGTTTGAAAATGATATTTTGTTGTCTTTGACCGGAAATGTTGGAAGAGTTGGTATCATGAATAATTCGCTACTACCTGCTGCGTTAAATCAACGTGTGGCTTGTCTAAGATTGAAAAATGATGATGTATGTTATAAATATCTTTTTTATTATTTAAATAGTGATGAGTTCGAGAACTTATGCATAGAAAATGCTAATGGAATTGCGCAAAAGAACTTAAGTACATCGTTTTTAAAAACTGTGTCAATTCCTATTCCGCCTCTCGATATTCAAAAAAAAATTATTGAAGTCTTGGACAAATCTCAAGAACTTGTTGATAAAAGAAAAGAACAAATCACAGCATTATCAAACTTAAAACAAAGTATTTTTTATGATATATTCGGTGATCCACAATTAAACAATAAAAAATGGAAACTGTGCAAGATTGGAGATTTAACTAAAAAAACTCAATATGGGTCAAGTAAAAAAGCTAGCTTAACTGATGGTGAATTTGCAATGCTTAGAATGAACAACATAACTTACAAAGGTGACGTGGTTTTGGATGAATTGAAATATGTGAACTTAGATGAAAAAGAGAAAGAAAAACACTTGGTTCACAAAGGAGAGTTACTGTTTAATCGGACAAACAGTAAGGAACTGGTAGGGAAAACAGCAGTATATGATCATAATGAACCAATTGCCTACGCAGGATATCTAATTAAATTAATTCCTAATGAGCTAGCCAATTCTTATTTTATATCAGGTTATCTTAATTCAAATTATGGAAAGCGATACTTGTATAATTTAGCTAAAAATATTGTTGGAATGGCAAATATTAATGCTAAAGAATTACGTGGTATTCCGATATATATGCCGCCAAAAAAATTACAGGATGAGTATGGATATAAGATAAAGAAAATTAATAAGTCCATAGATCTATTTAAGCAGGGTCAAACTGAATTAGAAATGTTATATGGTTCCCTAATGCAAAAAGCTTTTAAAGGAGAACTTTTTAATTAACCAACCAGTCAGGGGTGACGAAGTGTCGAACTTTATCTTTCTCGAAAACGACAAACAATTTGATGATTTTAAATATGCTTGTTTGGAGGCTGAAAAAAGCCTCCAAGTAAGCCCTGCTACATGTGCGATTTTAACACGCCGTGCGTTAGAACTGTCAGTGAAGTGGTTGTACAAATCCGATGAAGAATTAAAATTGCCTTATCAAGATAATTTATCTAGTTTAATTCATGAACGGACATTCAAACTGATTATTGATCATGATCTATTTGCGTTATTAAAGTATATTATTAAGCTTGGTAATGTTGCCGTGCATACAAATTCCTCAATTAGCCGGGAAGAAGCAATTACATCGATTCGCAATTTGCACCAGTTTGTTAGTTGGATTGCCTACTGTTATTCGCTTGAATATCATGAAACAGAGTTTGATGAATCGATTCTTTATGTTGGGAACGAACCCAGAAAACGTCCAGAAGAATACCAGGACCTTTATGAAAAACTAAGTGCAAAAGATCAAAAACTTGAAGAAATGATTCAACAGAATGAAGTGATGCGTAAGCAACTAACAGAAAATCGTAAAACCACGACAGAAGAATACACATTTAAAGTTGATCAAGTATCAGAATACGATACGCGAAAATTGTATATTGATGTTGAATTAAAACTTGCAGGATGGGAATTTGGTAATAATATAATAGAAGAGTATAAAGTCGCTGGAATGCCTAATACCTCAGGTATAGGCTATGTGGATTATGTTTTATTAGGTGACGATGGAAAAGCAATTGCGGTTGTAGAAGCTAAAAAAACATCTGTTGATCTTTATCAAGGTAAGCAGCAAGCGAAACTTTATGCTGATTGTATTGAACAAATGGAAGGGCAACGCCCGATTATCTTCTTTACTAACGGTTTTGATACAAGGATATGGGATGATTGTGAGTATCCTGAACGTAAAGTGTCCGGTTTTTACACAAAAGAAGATATAGGGTTACTGATTTCCAGACGTTTTTTGAAGCGACCGTTGAACAATGTAGCTATTGATGATGCGATCACCAACCGCCCTTATCAAAAGGAAGCGATTACAAGTGTGCTTGAAACAATAACGAAGAAAGAACGTGAAGCTTTACTTGTTATGGCAACAGGGTCAGGAAAAACGCGTACAGTTATTTCAGTTGTAGATGTATTAGTCAAACAAAACTGGGTGAAAAATGTTCTCTTTTTGGCTGATCGAACAGCTTTAGTAAAACAGACGAAAAATGCATTTAATTTATTGCTACCATCACTTAGTGTATGTAACTTGCTTGATAATAAGGACGATCCTGAATTAAGTCGGATGGTCTTTTCAACATATCCGACGATGATGAATGCGATTGACGATGTGAAGCGAAAAAATGGAAAACGTCTATTTACAGTCGGTCATTTTGATCTCATTATTATTGACGAAAGCCATCGGAGTATTTATCAGAAATATCGTGCTATTTTCGAGTATTTTGATAGTATTCTAATTGGTTTAACCGCAACACCAAAAGATGAAATCGATAAGAATACATATGACATCTTTGGTTTAGAAACAGGGAATCCTACGTATGCCTATGAGCTAGAACAAGCTGTTCAAGAAGGATATTTAGTCGATTATCGTACAATTGAAGCAACATCTAAATTTTTAGATGACGGTTTGCGATACGACGAGTTAACAGATGAGGAAAAAGAACAGTATGAAGAAACATTTGAAGATGGTATTGGTGATTATATTACAAGTGGCGCTATGAATGAATGGTTATTCAATAATCATACGGTTGATCAAGTGTTAGTAGACTTGATGAGTAAAGGGATTAAAGTAGAAGGTGGCGACCGGATTGGTAAAACGATTATATTTGCTAAGAACTCTAAGCATGCGAAGCATATAGTAGAGCGTTTTAATAAACTATATCCTCACTATAACGGGCGATATTGCCTGCAAGTAGATTATAGTGTCAACTATGTGGACTCCATTATCGAAGATTTTAAAACCAAAGATAAACCGCCGTATATTGCAGTCTCTGTTGATATGTTGGATACAGGTGTAGACATTCCTGAGATAGTAAATTTAGTCTTTTTCAAAAAAGTGAGGTCAAAAGCAAAGTTTTGGCAGATGATTGGACGCGGTACCCGTCTATGTCCAGATTTATTTGGTCCAGGTGAGGATAAGGAGCTTTTTCAAATTTTTGATTATCTTCATAACTTTGAATTTTTCCGTGAAAATCAAAAAGGTAAAGAAGCAAAGCTCGTTGTTAGCTTAACGCAGCGCTTGTTCGAGTTAAAACTAAATATTGTTAAGCAATTGCAAGCAATTGATCTCCAAGACGATATTTATATTAACTATAGAAAAGAATTAATTGAAGATTTAGCGAAGGAAGTCAAAGCTTTAAATGAAGAGCATTTCCAAGTGCGTATGCATTTGAAGTACATTGATAAATTTAAACGCTTAGATCAGTGGCAATCACTGTCCGTAAATGATGTCAATGAAATAAAAGAACACATTGCGCCAATCGTTACGCCGCTTGATGACGATGAAATGGCCAAACGTTTTGATAGCGTGATGTACACGATTCAATTAGCATTACTGACGGCAAAGCAAGCAAAGAAACCAATTAATAGCGTGATTCAAACGGCTGAAAACTTATCTGGTCTAGGGACAATACCTCAAGTGAATCAACAGAAGGAGTTATTACATCACATTCAAACAGAAGAATTTTGGGATAATGTTAATTTGATGGATCTAGAGGAAGTACGTATGGTCATTCGAGAGCTCGTCAAGTTTTTGGAAAAGGAATACCGAAAAGATTATTATACAAACTTTAAAGATACATTTGATATTCTTCTAGAAGATGGGTCAAGTCTCTATGCTACGAGTGATTTAAAGAATTATAGAAAACGAGTGAATCAGTATTTAAAGGAGCACCAAGATCAGTTATCGATTCGTAAGTTGAGAACGAATAAAACTTTAACGAAGCAAGATGTGAGTCAACTGGAGCATATATTGTGGGAAGAGCTTGGAACCCGAGAGGAATACACAAAAGAATTCGGTGAAACTCCAATTACGCGTCTTGTTCGTTCGATTGTTGGTCTCGAACGTGAAGCTGCTAACCAGGCTTTCTCTCAATTCCTATCCGAAGAAAGATTGAATAGTAATCAAATTAAGTTTGTTCGACTGATTATTGATTACGTCGTTAAAAATGGTTATTTAGAAAAAGAAGTGCTTCAACAAGATCCATTCCGTTCACTGGGAAGTATTTCGGATCTGTTTCAAGATAACATAGAAGAAGTTCGAGGAATCATCAGCGTTGTTGACACTATCAATTATAATTCGGAATTTATAGAAGGTGCGTAAGATTTCTTACGCCTCTTTTTATAGATGTAATAAAATAACGGCTGAGTTTTACCTTGAATGAAAAATATATCTGTTGGTTTTGTATTATGTAACAAAACCATGATTACTTGCTTATAATTGCTATATAAACCGGTATAAAGAGAAAAGGGCCATCTATCTTTGTGAAGTAAAGATTTGTTGATATTATCCAAAGAAGGTGTGAAAGCTAAATTTGTTAAGTGCTATTAAATTAGTAATGATTTATTAACTGCAAAATTCTAATCTAATCAGTGGAGGCGAAGTTATGAAGTATTCTGTTGAAGATTTAGACTTCTCAAACGTGAATGATAAGTTAAAGCACCTTAGTGAATCCGAAATTGTTGAAATCATAAACGCCTATTATGGGGGTGTAAAAACTAATACTATAATTGATGAGTTTAAAATAGATGTTGGAAAGTCATCACTTTATAAAATTTTCCCTCCCGAGAGACTTGATTTACCCTGTGAGTATTGTTATCGCCCAATGCTGCTACCACTAAAATCAAAAAGTGGTTATACCCCTTATAATGATATAAATGCTTATTGTTCAATTTGCGAGCATACGAATAATGTCTTTTGTCAATGCGAAAATTGCAATAAAAAAAGAGAAGAGGCATTAGTGAAAAAAGAGAAAGAAAGAAAAGAAGAGCTGAAAAAGCATAAAGAAATAATAGACGGTATTCTTCAATCAAAGAAAACAAAAGTGTTAGAAGATGACTTATCATTAGAAGAACGATTATATCTATCAGTTATACTAAGAGCTACTTTATCAGAAGAGTTAAATGTTATTTTACCATTAGCATATTCAAATACACCTATTGCACCTGGTTCAGAGTTTGGATTGTCAACACTAAATCAGACAATTTTCTTAAGGGCATTTCTTTTAAATTCTACAGGCGTCAGGTAGCCTAGTGTTGAGTGAATTCTTATGTTATTATACCAATTCACATAATCTGCTAGTTCGATGCTAAGTTCATCTAGCGACTTGAATATATACCGATTTGAAAACTCTGTTTTAAATACTTTGAAAGTGGCTTCAGCAACCGCATTGTCGTATGGACACCCTTTTTGACTCAGAGATCTTTTAATATCAAACGTTTCAATCAACCCTTCAATTACATTGTTTTTAAACTCGCTACCACGATCTGTGTGGAATATGGAAATATCGTTCAAATTTGCGTTTATCCGTGAGAAAGCTTGATAAACGAGCATTGCATCCTTCTTTGGACCAGCACTATAACCAATAATTTCTCGGTTAAACAAGTCAATTAATATGCAAACATAATTCCATTTTCCTGCAACCCTGACATAAGTCAGATCACTTACAACAACTTCTAATTGCTCTCTATTTGTGAAGTCTCGTTTGACTTCGTTAGCAGTTAAATCTTCATTTGAAGGCTTTTTATGAGGCTTGTATTGCGCAATTGTATATGTTGAAACGAGACCGTTTTCGCGCATAATTCGTCCGATTTTTCGTCTTGAAACGACTTTGCCTTCGTCATTGAGTTTTTTTTTGATCTTACGGGTGCCATAATTGTTTCTGTTTTCTTTGAATATTCTAATGATATCTTGGGTTAAAGATTTATCTTCTACTTTGGATTTTACTTCATAATAGTACGTACTTCGAGATATGTTAAGGACGGCACACATTGCTGATATTGAGTATTTGTCTGTATTTGCTTTGATGACTTCTACTTTCGTCCTAGTATCAGCGCTGCTTGCTTTAAAATATCATTTTCCATTTTCAGATGTTCATTTTCTTTGCGAAGCTTGATTAATTCGTTTTCAGCATCACTCCTGTTATCTTTCTCTTTGAAAGAACCCGATTGCTGATGTTGCGTTATCCATCGATCTAACGAAGAGGGGGTAAGCTCATATTCTTTGAGAATAACAGATTTGGACTTACCATTGAGATATAACTGTACCATTTGATTTTTGAATTCATCTGTGAACTTTCTTCTTGGTCTTTTACTTGGCATTTATGGCCTCCTTAAGGTTATTAGTTTATTCTAATTCACCTTAAGAAATCTGTCCAGTTAAGTATAACCTATCCA
>NZ_FOWN01000046.1 GCF_900115465.1 Halolactibacillus alkaliphilus | reverse complement strand
GGAACTTTTCGCTTTCGAGCCCCTAAGCTCCCGGACCTCCGTTTGATAGCGAAAATGTTTGGCTTGATTAAACACCCGGAGGGTGTGATCCATGGACATCACAAAATCAGGATCGATTTTATGCTTATATAAGCGATTTGAAAAAATGGCCTTCATGCCCATGATACCCACCCTCCCTTGGTTTTGTGACGGTCACTGTTAGTGCTTTAATTATACCATGCGGAATATATGTTTGTCACTTCAAAAATATTCAAAACAAGCGATTCATCACCCACCTAGTGCTGACACACTTGAGGAAGGTGTCTTCTCGCCCTAAAGCGATAAAAACGATCACTTTCTATATTGATGAAAGTGATCGTTAAGTGTGCATCAGTCCATTTAAGAAACAGGCGATGTTCTTTACAGCAAATTGTGAAAAATGATCAATATCTGATGAGACGCACCAACGATAATCAATGCCAACTAACTGTGTTTTAATGAGATCAACATAATAAGCGGTATCATAGAAGCTGCTTAATTCGCCTGCTTGTATTCCTTCATCGACAAATTGATATATAATCTGATACAACGTGCGGTTATTACTTAAAATGAGTGGTGATGAATCCAACATACTATTATGATACAAGGCCCAAGGAATCTTTTTTCCGAGTGCATCAATTTTTTTATAGGCGAAGCCAATAAAGGTAAGTAAGCGGTCTTTAAAAGTTGGAAGTGCTTGGGTAGCTTCATAAGCTTCACGGTATATATCATCAAATTTTTGGAATGTATGGTATAACACGTCTTTTTTAGAAGGGAAATGATTGTAAAAAGTCCCTTTTGCGGTGTTGGCCAAAGTGGTGATTTCTTCCACCACAACATTCTCATAGCCTTTTTCAGTGAATAGTTTGATAGCTGCTTGATATAGCGCCTCTTTTGTTTCTAACGCTTTTAATTGTCGCGTCGTTAAATGATTATGTTCCATTGTTTGCACGATCCTCTCTACACGGTTAGTTCATAGTCTATTTTGTTTGTAAAAACTAGTCAAGTCTAATTTGAAACGCGGTGTCTAATTTTGTTTAAGGGCTGAGGAATTACTCGGAAAGTTTAGCTCATGTGCTTACGTGTTTTGACAAGTTCTGCTCTTTAGTTATGGTTTAATCGAGAAAGATTAAGCTAATAGAGGAGCGAATAATGTGATGAGATCTGCTACATATGAACAGAGAATACCTCATGTCTCTTATAGGCGTAAGAACAAGACAAAGAGATGCGTGAACCGACGTTTAACACAGCGACGTTTTTTTGATCTCTTATTGGTCATAGTTTTAGCGCGGGCACTTATATTTGATGTCCTTAGCCCCTTTTTATTACCGTACTATCTCCACATGTATCGACGGGATAAAAAGCATGGACGATGGTTGTTGGTGATCGGTCTTTTAAGTAGTTACACAGCAGGTGGTTCGCTTGTTTACCTTATGTGTATACGTCTTATATTATGTGTCTTATGTGAAACGCTGGGTCTTTTTGAACGTCGACAAATGACGCCTATTCTTTTAGCGGTCATTCAGTTTATAAGTCACCTGACGGTTGGCTTGTATGCTGATTCGTTAGCAGTTCTTACGTTAACCTTAGGTGCGATTGATGCTTTACTTACGGCAATGGCCTTTCGCGTTTTTAAAGAAATCTTTCAATTAGAATTCGGCGCTAAGACAAAATGGACCTATGAACAGATGTTTAGTTTGTTAGTATTTGGTCTGGGCATACTTAGTGGCTTAAACGGTTTTTCAGGCCCGATATTTAACGTAGCAACCATTATTACCCGCTTGTTAGTGCTTAGTCTAGGTTATAGCGGCGGCATGTTGGTTGGTGCGACGGGGGGTGTTGTTGCGAGTATTTTATTTAGCTTTTTACATGAGGCGTATGTATCTGAGATGATGCTTCTTGCAACGCTAGGGCTTATTTCTGGGCTGTTAAAAGGTAAAAAACGAATCAGTTTAATCATACTTTCACTTGTTACAACGGGTCTTTTTAGTCTTTATGTTATGGATGTCTCGCTTACTTTTTCTCTTACACAGACAGTTATTGGAACGGGTCTATTTATGGCGATTCCGAAAAAGAAGCTTAAGCAATTAGCAGAAACATTGCCAACATCAGCCGATGCGATTGACCTCCAACAGCGCTATTTAAAGGATTTAAGAGAGGTCACGTCACATCAAATGACGCAGTTTGCGGATATTTTTAAAAGTCTCTCAGAATCAATGGGGACATCTGATGCATGTGGATCAAATGATTTCTGTGCGGATGTAGTAAAAAAGGCGTGCGCCAACTGTCTAAAGCGCGAATGGTGTTTAGGAGAAGATGAAGGCAATGCGATGGTAAACGTTATGATGGTGAGTAACTTACTTAAAGATGGAGCTAGCGTCGATGCTGTTGAAGCACCGCTTAAAACGTGTATCAAAAAACAGAAGGTTATCTCAGTCATCAAAGAAATGCAACTCCAACAACAATTAACAAGAGAACTCATGAGGCAACAACACAATGCTCATATGTTGGTGAAGGATCAATTAGTAGGTGTGTCCAAGGTGATGAATAATTTCGCGAAAGAAGTAATGAAAGATGGTCAGCACTATGAATCACAAGAGCGCGATATACTTCGTATGCTTAGGCAGTTAGGTATATCTGTTGAGAAATTAACGATTTACTCACTCGAACAAGGTGACGTCGATCTTGAATTAACGATTATAGCTAAACGTTATTTTGATGAAGCGGTGAAATTAATAGCCCCTGTGTTGTCGGATGTATTATCAGACGATATCGTCGTTGCCGATGACGTGATTAATACGCTCCCAGACCATCAGCATTTCTTTGTCTTTAAATCAGCGAGACATTACATGTTAAATATAGGAGTGAGTCATGCAGCGAAGGGAGGTGGATTTATTTCAGGTGATAGTTATCAAACGATGGATGTGACTAAAGGAAAACATGTACTCGCTATTAGTGATGGGATGGGAAATGGGCGCAAAGCGCAACGTGAGAGTATGCAGACGCTACATTTATTAAAACAGATCCTTCAGTCTGGTATGGATGAAGTGATTGCGATTCAATCTATCAATCAATTGTTATCGTTGAGGCAAAATTTTGATATGTATGCGACACTTGACCTGGCGATGATCGACTTACAATCAGGCAGGCTTCAGTGTGTTAAAGTAGGAGCGGCGACAAGTTTTATTAAACGAAAGAAAACAGTTGACACGATCACATCAATGAACCTTCCAATCGGTATCATTGAAGATGTAGAAGTAGATAAAATTGAAGTGACGCTAAAAGAAGGTGATCTTTTGATTATGATGAGTGATGGTATTATCGAGAAACGCGAAGAAGTGGTACAACAATTAATAGAAGATTTACATATTAACGACCCACAAGCAATCGCGGATTGGCTTTTAGATCAAGCGATTATAGATAATCATCAACATATTGTTGATGATATGACAGTGATTGTGGCCCGCCTTGATCGATTTAAGAATAAGTGGCAATCTATTCCCCAACAAGCCATTGAACAATATTGTTACGGCTGAAAATACCTGATACGTGGCTACGGCTATGTGTCGGGTATTTTTATCTTCATAATGCCATGTGTTTTTTATGGCTCGAGAATCGATTCTTGATTGTTCCATACTTGCGTGAAATTAGTTCGTTAAGGTAGACTAAAGTGGATAAAATAAAGCCATGATAAAGAAGGTAATCATTGATGTTAAACAAAATCGAAAAATATATAACTGAAAAGAAGTTGTTAGTTAAAGGAGAGCGCGTGCTTCTTGCTGTTAGTGGAGGGGCAGATTCAATGGCAATGCTGGATGCGTTTACGCACTTGGCATTACCGATGGAGCTTTCTCTCGTTGTGGCGACGATTGATCACCAATTGCGTGGAGAAGAATCTAAATTAGATCGCGCCTTCGTTGAAAATTATTGCCACGCAAGACACATCACAGTAGTAGGTCGAGACGTTGATGTGTCATTATATAAAAAAACGCATCGAGTAGGAACGCAAGTCGCAGCAAGAGAGATGCGTTATCAGGTGCTAAAAGAAATTATGCATACCCAAAAGTGTGATAGCCTGGTGCTAGCGCATCATGCCGATGATCAAGTAGAATCGCTGTTAATGCAGATCGTTCGATCGACAGATCCACGCGCTTTAATGGGCATACCTGTTACGCGGCCGTTTGAAGGAAAGCGATTGATACGCCCGATGCTTGCTGTATCTAAAGAAGAAATTTACAATTATTTAAAAAAAAGACACGTGCCTTTTCGTGAAGATCCATCAAATCAAGAAGACCGATATCGGCGAAATGCGATTAGGCACCACATTATTCCAAAGCTAAAACAGTTCAATCCGGAGTTGCTTAAAACAACGGAGGTACTACTCTCACACTTAAAAGAAGATGATGATTACTTAAATCAAGAGGCCTTAAAACGATTTGACTGTCTGGCTGAAAAAGACGCATTGAAACGGACAATTTTAATTGAAACGCAAGAGATAAAAAAAGAGGCTCGCGCTTTACAAAGACGCTTGTTTCATCTAATATTAAACTATCTGTATGATACACTTCCATCTAGTTTAAGCTATAAACATGAAACAGCTTTTTTTAGCTTGCTTCAACATACTGAAGGTAATCGTTCGGTCGATTTACCAGAAGGACTTGTGATGCGACAAGTTTATCATCGGTTGATGTTTAGTTTTAAAAACGGGAACGCTTATGAAGAAGCAGTCAATCATAAAAAAGACCGACTTTATCCTTTGGTGGCATCAGTGGTAGATGAGCAAGGAGAAGTAACAAAGGATTGTCTCTATCTACCCGTTGATCAGTATGAGTCAGGTGCGTATCATATTCGGACACGTAAGCCCGGAGATAGCGTCTATATTCCTCATATCGATGGACACAAAAAAGTCAGTCGGATTTTTATCGATAAGAAAATTCCTCAACACAAAAGAGACACGTGGCCGCTAATGGTTAATCAAGAAGATGCTGTTGTTTGGGTGCTGGGAATCACGAAACCGTTCTTAAATACACATGTGAAAGCAAAACAGTATGTGAAATTAACGTATCAAAAAAAACATTCTTAAATATGTAGGAGGATTATGATGCATAACGACATCGAGAAGATATTAGTGACGAAAGAAGAAATTGATCAAAAGTGTGAAGAATTAGGCAAGGCGCTTAGTGAGGAATACCGTGACCGTTTCCCATTAGCTGTAGGTGTTTTAAAAGGTGCTCTTCCTTTTATGTCGGATATTTTACGCCACATGGATACATACTTAGAGATGGACTTTATGGATGTCTCGAGTTACGGTGGTGGCATGAAATCATCAGGTGAGGTAAAGATCGAAAAAGACTTAAATACAAAAGTCGAAGGGCGCGATATTTTAATTATTGAAGATATCATTGATAGTGGCTTAACCCTTAGCTATTTAGTGGACTTATTCAAATATCGTAAAGCAAAATCAATTAAAATTGTTACATTATTAGACAAACCAGAAGGCCGTACAGCGAATATTACAGCGGATGTCGTTGGTTTTAAAGTACCTAATGAGTTTGTTGTAGGCTATGGTCTTGACTACCAAGAGAAATATCGTAACCTCCCATATATTGGTGTGTTAAAGCCACATATTTATGGTGGAGATCAAGCGGAATAGTACGAGACAATAATCAAACGAAAAAAGAGCGGTGTCATGACGTTACACATAATTCACTTCAGTTGCAGGAGTTGAATTGTGTGTGATACGATGTACTATAGTTTTTCTCGTTTGGGAGGAGGAATGAAATGAATCGATTAACACGTAATTTAGTGTTTTATGCTGTGATTTTCTTAGTATTAATGTCAGTTATGTCATTAATAACGGGAAATACAAATGAAACAAAAGAAATGCGCGCCGATGAATTCATCGAAGTGCTAAATAATGATGAAGTAAAAGAAATGGATATGCGACCTTCGAATGGGGTCATGCGGATTACTGGGGTATTAAAAGGTGAGGAAGAACAAGCCTTTATTACAAATATTCCTGAACAGTCAGAGATTGTGACGTCTGTTTACGCTCAAGGAGCTAACCTTGGGGTGATTACAGTGAAAGAAGAGCAACAACCGAGCGCGTTACTTAGCTTCTTAACAGCTCTTGCGCCGTTTATCATTGTCATTGTGATCTTCTTTTTCCTGATGAATCAATCACAAGGCGGTGGAAACCGTGTGATGAATTTCGGTAAGTCAAAAGCGAAGATGTATTCAGAAGAAAAGAAAAAGGTTCGCTTTACTGATGTTGCGGGTGCGGATGAAGAAAAACAAGAACTTATTGAAGTGGTAGACTTCTTGAAAGATCCGCGTAAATTTACGGCCATTGGGGCGAAAATACCTAAGGGCGTGCTACTTGTTGGACCTCCAGGTACAGGTAAAACTTTACTTGCGCGTGCCGTTGCTGGAGAAGCGGGTGTACCGTTTTTCTCTATTAGTGGTTCTGACTTTGTGGAGATGTTTGTCGGTGTAGGGGCATCGCGGGTACGTGACTTGTTTGAAAATGCTAAGAAAAATGCACCATGCATTATCTTTATTGATGAAATTGATGCTGTTGGTCGTCAACGTGGCGCTGGTGTAGGTGGCGGTCATGATGAACGTGAACAAACATTAAACCAGTTATTAGTTGAGATGGATGGCTTTGGTGATAATGAAGGCATTATCATTATAGCTGCGACAAACAGACCTGATATTTTAGATCCTGCGTTACTGCGTCCGGGTCGTTTTGATCGCCAAATCACGGTGGATCGTCCAGACTTAAAAGGTCGTGAAGAAGTATTAAAAGTCCATGCGCGCAATAAGCCTTTAGATGAAGGTGTTGATTTAAAAACAATTGCGATGCGAACGCCAGGTTTCTCAGGAGCGGACTTAGAAAACTTACTTAATGAAGCTGCGTTAGTCGCTGCTCGTACAGATAAGAAGAAAATTGAAATGGTGGATGTGGATGAAGCGATTGACCGAGTCATTGCTGGTCCAGCGAAAAAAAGCCGTGTTATTTCGGAAAAAGAACGCAACATTGTAGCCTATCATGAGAGTGGTCACACGATTATTGGTATGGTGCTTGATGAGGCGGATATGGTGCATAAGGTAACAATTGTTCCGCGTGGACAAGCAGGCGGTTATGCGGTTATGTTACCACGTGAAGACCGTTACTTTATGACAAAACCAGAGCTTTTAGATAAAATCACAGGCTTACTTGGCGGTCGTGTTGCTGAAGAAATCACCTTCGGTGAGGTATCAACAGGAGCGCATAATGACTTCCAACGTGCAACAAGTATCGCGCGTAAGATGGTTGCCGAGTATGGTATGAGCGATAAGATTGGTCCAACACAATTTAGTGGTGGAAGCGGTCAAGTCTTCCTAGGTCGTGACATGCAAAGTGAAGCGAACTACAGTGATCAAATTGCTTACTTGATTGATCAAGAAATGCAAAGCTTGATTAATTCTTGCTATGCTAAGGCGAAAGAGATTCTAACAGAAAATCGTGAGAAGTTAGAGCTTGTTGCTCAGACATTACTTGAAGTTGAAACGTTAGATGCACGTCAAATTAAGGCTCTTTATGAAACGGGCCAATTATCTGAATCAGACGATGAGCCAGTCGATGTGATAGTAGAAGAAACAACAGAAGAGGAACGTGCTGAAGCAGAAGAAATAACAACGGAAACAGCTGTTGAAAATGCTAATGACACCTCAGAAGCTAAAACGGAAGATGTTGAACAACCAGCATCAATCGATGAAGTAAGAGACGAACAGAAAGATCAATAATAACGGAAAGACCAGTCTGGTTAGCGTGTACTTGCTTGCCAACTGGTCTTTTGTCTTCTTGTTTTTTACCGTGAAAAAGTGTTTTTGATTGTTTCAACTGCTAAAAACCAGTAAAATAGTGACGGATGATATTCTTGATAAGAAGAGACGGTGAAAAAATGTTATTAGTCATTGATGTTGGAAATACCAATACAGTCATCGGTTTGTTGGAAGAAAAGAAAATTGAGTACCAATGGCGAATTAAAACAGATCGACATAAAACGGAAGATGAATTTGCGATGATGTTAGACCATCTATTTCGCTATCATTCACTTACGTTCAGCGTAGTCAGTGATGTGATCATATCATCGGTTGTGCCTCCCATTATGTATGCGTTAGAAAAGATGGTTGCGAAGTATTTTAAAAAAGAAGCCATTATCGTGGGCGACTATCCGATTCAGTCGTATTTGAATATGCGTTACCCTCACCCTAAGGAAATTGGCGCTGATCGGATTGTCAATGCTGTAGGTGCAATTGATACGTACGGCGCCCCGCTAATTATTATTGATTTTGGGACAGCAACAACTTTTTGTTATGTTGATGAAACGAAACATTATGTTGGTGGTGCTATTTTACCGGGTATTAAACTGTCGCTTGAAGCACTATATGAGAAAGCGGCTAAGTTACCGAAAGTTGAAATTACTCACCCAACCAATGCGATTGGTCAGTCAACGGTTGAAGCGATGCAATCTGGACTATACTTTGGTTATGTCGGACAAGTAGATGCGATGGTTGAGCGTTTTAAACGAGAAGGGCATAAAGATGCCACCGTGATTGCCACCGGGGGGTTGGCTCATCTCATCGCAGATGAATCGCGGACGATTGATCACGTCGATCCGATGTTAACATTAAAAGGTTTAGCGTCTATTTATGATGCGATCAAACAACATAAGTGAAATAGAAAACGATAGAATGAAAAGGGGAAAGTTTATGTCAGACTATATTGTAAGAGCTTTAGCATATGAAGGGGCTGTAAGAGCCTTTGCGATTAAATCTACGGAATTAGTGGAAGAAGCACGTCGACGCCATGATACGTGGGCAACAGCTTCAGCAGCGCTCGGTCGTACAATGACCGTTAGTGCAATGATGGGCGCAATGCTTAAAGGAGAAGATAAGCTTACGGCTAAAATTGAGGGGAAAGGTCCAGTTGGTCCGATTGTTGCTGATGCGAATGCTAAGGGTGATGTCAGAGGATATATTACAAACCCGCATGTCGATTTTGACTTAAATGCACACGGAAAACTTGATGTGAGCCGTGCTGTTGGAACAGAGGGTCAATTGAGTATTGTAAAAGATTTAGGTTTGAAAGAACATTTCACTGGTCAAGTACCGATTGTCTCTGGAGAAATAAGTGAAGACTTTACTTATTACTTTGCAACGTCTGAGCAAGTACCATCAGCTGTTGGCGCAGGTGTCCTGGTCAATCCGGATCATACTATACTTGCAGCAGGTGGATTTATCGTTCAAGTTATGCCTGGGGCAACAGAGGATATGATTGATCAGATTGAGAAGAACATCGCTGAGATGCCAGCTATTTCATCGATGATTCAACAAGGTCTATCTCCAGAAGATATGTTAGCTAAAATATTTGGTGAAGAACATGTCAAAGTTTTAGATACATCACCGGTAAGATTTCACTGTTCATGCTCAATTGATCGAATTAAAAATGCTGTCCGTGGGTTAGGTGATGAAGAAATCGATCAAATGATTGAAGAAGATGGTGGCGCGGAAGCAACGTGTCATTTCTGTAACGAGCATTATCACTTAACTAAAGCAGACCTAGCAGAGTTAAAGCAGTCAGAGCTAGAGTAAAGGAGTGAAAAAACGCCCATGCAAAAATTAGTTATTTTCCTTGCCATTATTCTTCTGACTAATGGCGCTACATATTTTTTAACACGTGAACCGAGTGTTACACAATACCCTGAAAGTGAGACGGTGGACCGTAATGAACCAGTAGCAACAATCGATGGGGACCCTATTGAGTTTGACGATTGGATGAGCTATCTAGAAGCCCATTACGGAAAGGTGGCGCTTGAATCACTCATTACGGATGAAGTGAGCAAAAGAATCAGTAAGAACGAAAATGTCGTGATTAACGACCGAGTGATTGAAATGGAAGTTCTGCGGATGCATACACTCTATGGTCAGTTACCAGAAGAGCAAGTAGATTCTATGGAAACGTTATGGCGTGAGGAGATACGTTCACGTTTATTAATGGAGCAGCTATTAACCCGTGATATAGCAATAACAGATGAAGAAATTACCGCATATTATACTACCCACCCAGGAGATTTTGAGGTCAGTCGCTGGATTGAACTGTCTGAAATAGAAGTAAATAGCCAAAAAGAAGCAGAAGATATTTATACGGCTTTAGAGAGTGGTGCTGATTTTCACGCGCTAGCACGTGAGTATGCCACGACAGAAGAACAACTAAAAACAGGTGGATACCGTGGTTTTTATTCCTACGACTCAAACTTTTTAACAAATAACGAGAGAGTGCGTATAGATACATTAGATGAATACAGTTATAGTGAGCCGTTTCAAAAAGGTTCTGGATATGCCATTGTTTACTTAGGTAGAGATTTACTGGAAATGAGTCTATCACTAGATGATGTCAGAGAGCATATTAGAACGGAGCTAGCAATTGAACAATTGGCTTATTTACCAAGTGAACAAACGTTATGGGAAGAGCTAAATGTTGAATGGATTTATTGACAAGCTTGTAAGTGCTTGTGTATAATACAAGTAATTCAAATAAGATTACTCGGAATTAGGAGGCGTTTCAAATGACAATTGCTCAATCGATGACAGATTTAATTGGCCGTACCCCGATTGTGAAGCTTAATCGTTTAACAGGACCAGAAGATGCAGAGGTGTATGCAAAGTTAGAGTATATGAACCCTGGGAGTTCTGTGAAAGACCGTATTGCGAATGCAATGATAGAACAAGCAGAAAAAGATGGTTACATTAAGCCTGGTGATACGATTGTTGAACCAACAAGTGGTAATACAGGTATTGGCATTGCGATGGTTGCTGCAGCAAAAGGTTATAAGGCGGTACTTATTATGCCTGATACGATGAGCTTGGAGCGCCGTAATCTATTGCGTGCATACGGTGCAGAGCTTGTCTTGACACCTGGGTCAAAAGGGATGAAAGGTGCTATTCAAAAAGCTGAAGAATTACGTGATGCGCATGGTTATTTTATGCCGCAACAGTTCGAGAATAAGGCCAATCCAACCATTCACAAATTAACGACAGGACCGGAAATTGTAGAAGCAATGGGTGATCAGCTTGATGCTTTTGTCAGTGGCATCGGTACTGGTGGCACTATTTCAGGTGCTGGTGAAGTGTTAAGAAATCATTACCCAGACATTGATATTTATGCTGTGGAACCAGAAAACTCTGCGGTGCTATCAGGGCGAGAACCGGGGCCTCATAAGATTCAAGGGATAGGTGCAGGTTTTATTCCTGGTACATTAAATACAGAGGTGTACAATAAAATCTTTACTGTAACAAATGAGCAAGCTTATGAGACAGCGCGTGAGGCCGCGCGATTGGAAGGCTTGCTTGGTGGAGTCTCTTCAGGAGCCGCGCTTTATGCCGCAAAAGAGATTGCGAAGAAGTTAGGTAAAGGTAAGAAAGTGCTAGCAATTATTCCGAGTAATGGCGAGCGTTATTTATCGACACCACTGTACCAATTTGATGAAGAGTAAGTCAAAACTAAAAGCACGTACCTTAACAGGGTAGGTGCTTTTTTGCTGTTTTGGTATTTCTAGAATGTACGAATGAATGATTCATGGTAAAATGGGAGGCGGATATTTTAGAACGTTGATATAATGTAAATAGGGAGTGGTTAAGATGCGTCAGTATATTCGTTTGCGTGGTGAGCGGGTTGATATTTCTAAAAAAACATGGATTATGGGTATTTTAAATGTTACACCGGATTCCTTTTCGGATGGTGGAAAATATGATTCAATTGACCGGGCTATTATGCAAGCTAAAGATATGATTGCTTCAGGTGTCGATATAATTGATATTGGTGGTGAGTCAACTAGACCGGGCTATACACCAGTATCAACTGAAGAGGAAATTGCCCGTGTTGTTCCTGTCGTTCAGGCTATTAGACAAATATCAGATGTATATCTATCGATTGATACATTTAAAAGCGAAACCGCGAAAGCAGCATTAGCGGCTGGTGCAGATATGATCAACGATATTTGGGGGTTGAAGTATGATGCGAAAATTGCGGAGGTATGCAAACAGTACGACTGCCCTCTGATTATTATGCATAATCGAACGAACCCTGAGTATAAAGAGTTGATTGACGATGTGAAACGTGATTTAATCGAAAGTATTAATATTGCAAAAGCGCACGGGTTGAGTGATGAGCACATTATTGTAGACCCGGGGATTGGTTTTCAAAAAACGAAATCGGAAAATTTACACGTCTTAAAAGGTATGGCTTTTCTAAAAGATTTAGGCTACCCTATCTTATTAGGTACTTCGCGTAAGTCTGTTATTCATTACGCGACCAATCGCCCTGTTAATGAGCGAGATGAGGCGACCGCCGCAACGACAGCTTACGGTATAATGCATGGCGCTGATTTTGTTCGTGTGCATAATGTTGATATGACGAAGCGGATTATTGAAATGATGGATGTGCTTGTTGGGAAGGGGGAAGTGGTAAATGGATAAAATCTTTTTAAATGGGTTAAGTTTTTATGCTTATCACGGCGCTTTAAAGGAAGAGAATATTTTAGGGCAAGTGTTTAAGGTGGACCTAGTTTTAGAGCTTGACCTAGCTAAAGCTGGTGAAAATGATGATTTGTCTCAGACTGTTCATTATGGTCATGTTTACGAGACGGTGAAATATATTGTGGAAGGTGAGCCGTTAAAACTGATAGAAGCGGTGGCGGAAAAAGTGAGTGAAGCCGTATTAAAGCAATTTCCACAAATTAAACAGTTGACGGTCAAGCTAACGAAACCAACACCGCCTATACCAGGTCACTATGACTCGGTTGCCGTGGAGATTGTGAGGGGGCGTAACAATGATTGATGCGTATATTGCTTTAGGATCTAATATTGAGCCAAAGGTTGAATATTTAGAGCGGGCGAATCTCTTGTTAGGAGCTAACGATGCGATTCAAGTTATAAAAACTTCATCAATTTATCAAACGGAACCTGTTGGCTATACAGACCAAGATGTTTTTTTGAATCAAGTCGTCCAGATTAAAACGACCTTAACGCCACAGGAATTGTTAAAGGCTATTCAAAATGTAGAGCAAGAATTAGGTAGGAAAAGAGATATTCGTTGGGGACCACGAACGATAGACCTTGACATTTTGCTATATAATCACGACAATATAGAATCAGAGAACTTAATCATCCCACATCCACGTATGACAGAACGTGCTTTTGTGCTAGTTCCGTTCAATGAACTCGCTGGAGATGTATTAATTGGAGGTAAGGCGTTAACGGTAAAAGAAGCATTAGCAAAGTTACCATTAAGTGAAGTGGCAAGTGTGGTTCGTTTTGGCTAGTTAGAAGATTATGTGCTAGGGCAATTATGTAACTTGTAAAAGGTGCGTGTATGGTCGCCTTTAATAATGAGGACTAAACAATGTATTTAAAAATATGCCCTCATTCGACTTAAATCCATAAGAAAAATTGCGGGAAATATGCTATAGTAGGCAAGGGAAAACACCAGAATATAAATTACAAAGTGGGAGTGATCAACATGTCAGAAGAATTAAATGAACATATGCGGGTGCGTTTAGATAAACTCAATCAGTTAATCGACCAAGGCATTGATCCTTTTGGTGATAAATTTGAACGCACGCATACAGCTAGTGAAATTAAAGCGGCTTATGCTAGTGAAACAAAAGAAGGTTTAGAGGAACAGTCTATTCGTGTAACTATCGCGGGGCGAATCATGACTAAGCGCGGTAAAGGAAAAGCGGGATTTTCTCACATTCAAGATCAGACAGAACAAATTCAATTGTATGTTCGTAAAGATGCTATTGGTGACGAGAAATATCAACTATTTAACACGAGTGATTTAGGTGACATTGTGGGTGTAAGTGGAACGGTTTTTAAAACAAATGTCGGAGAGTTATCTATTAAAGTAGATGAGTTTCTTCTATTAACTAAATCGCTTCGTCCTTTGCCGGAGAAGTTTCATGGATTAAAAGACGTAGAACAACGTTATCGTCAGCGTTACTTGGATTTAATCACAAATCCTGAAAGTAAAGAAACGTTTATTATGCGAAGTAAGATTATTCAATCGATGCGAAGTTACTTAAATGAAGCAGGCTTTTTAGAAGTTGAAACGCCGATGATGCATAGTATTGCTGGTGGAGCAGCGGCGCGTCCGTTCATTACACACCACAATGCTTTGGACATGACGCTTTATATGCGTATCGCAATTGAGCTCCATTTAAAGCGCCTAATTGTTGGTGGATTAGAGAAAGTTTACGAAATTGGTCGCGTATTTAGAAATGAAGGAGTTTCTACACGACACAATCCAGAATTTACGATGTTAGAACTTTATGAAGCTTATGCAGATTACCATGATGTCATGAATCTTGTTGAGAATATGGTTGCGCATATCGCTAAAGAAGTAACAGGATCAACGACCGTTCAATATGGAGAAGATCAAATAGATTTAGCGCCTGCGTGGAAAAGAGTGCATATGGCAGAAATCGTTAAAGAATTTACGGGTGTAGACTTTTTTGAACAAATGAGTGATGAAAAAGCGCGGGAACTTGCAAAAATGCATGGTGTTGATATTAAAGACACGATGACTTTCGGACATGTGCTTAATGAATTCTTTGAGCAGAAAGTGGAGGAGCATCTTGTTCAACCAACATTTGTATATGGTCACCCGGTAGAGATTTCGCCTTTAGCAAAGAAAAATAAAGAAGATGGTCGGTTTACGGATCGTTTTGAGCTCTTTATCGTTCGTCGCGAGCATGCGAATGCTTTCTCTGAACTCAATGACCCAATTGATCAACGTGAACGATTTGAATCTCAAGTAAAAGAAAAAGAAGCTGGTAATGATGAAGCACATGACATGGATGAAGATTTCTTAGAAGCGCTAGAGTACGGTATGCCTCCAACAGGTGGACTAGGCATCGGTATCGATCGTTTAGTTATGTTGTTAACGAACGCACCATCAATTCGTGACGTGTTACTCTTCCCACAAATGCGTCACCGTGACTAAGTAAATGTAGATTGGATATGTCTAACATGATGAATCTCATTTGAGTGAAGGGATATCTATTCGCTCAAATGAGGTTTTTTATTAAAAAACACTTGACCATATCGTTATGAGATGTTATATTAATCAAGTCGCCAAATTAGTAATGCAAAGCGCGATGAAATATTTTTAAAAAAGTTGTTGACATCGACAAGCTAAATGTTATATAATATTTCTTGTCGCCGAAAGAACAGCGACTTATAATTGACCATTGAAAACTGAATAACACACACAGTAAGTTAAGAAATAAAGTAAGACAAGCTAGTGCTTGAAACCAGAGTAAAGTATTACTCATCAATTTTATTGAGAGTTTGATCTTGGCTCAGGACGAACGCTGGCGGCGTGCCTAATACATGCAAGTCGAGCGCAGGAAACTAAGTAGATCCCTTCGGGGTGATACTTTGTGGAATGAGCGGCGGACGGGTGAGTAACACGTGGGCAACCTACCTATAAGACTGGGATAACTCATGGAAACAGGAGCTAATACCGGATAACCGGTGCGTTC
>NZ_FOWN01000026.1 GCF_900115465.1 Halolactibacillus alkaliphilus | reverse complement strand
CGTTTGGAATAAAGATAGAGATCTCCCCGGGTAAGAGTAGTCACTTTCCACTCATGTCACTGCTTCATTTACTCAATGAAATTTCGGGCAGTATTGGACTTCATCTTGTGTTGTAGACTTATCCATTTCACCGAGCCTTAGTATGAAGTTTCTGTTCGTCAGTGCAAGTGTTTGCGTCCGACTTCCTTCAGATTCTCCCTCACGGAAGACACCCTTGTCATTCGCTAACAGTTCCTACTGCCAAGTCTGTAATGGACTTTCACCACCAAGTTACTACCCATGCCGGGCGCACAACGCAAAAGCCTGGAGGGAAACCTCCAGGCTTATACTACACCAAATAAAAGAGACGATATACCAATATAAGAAAAGAATAACAGCACCACAATAAGAATACCTAAACCACTCACACCACCAAAGCGACGATAATCTTGCGGTGTTAAATCTTCTCGTTCTAATTCGCTTAGCTTTTGCTTCACATGACGATAATACAGCGCATTCCCCTTGAAACCTAAGTATATATAGACTGCAAATGTTAATAACGTATTGATTCCCGGTAAACCGGTTACTGCCACTAGTAAATCAAACAGAAAAAAGAGACCAATGACAATCAATACTTCTTTATATAACTTCCGGTAACCTAACCAAAACAGCCCTACAAAAAAGCTTGCCCAATTCCAGCCCGCCCGAATCTCGGGTTGCGTACTTTGAGACCACTTTGCTTCATAGTAATGATAACGTGTATCTACAAAAGAACGCCAGCGATCATTGATATGTAGAGCTTTATTTGTTTTTTCGACTGATTCATCATTTTTTTTAACAGACTCTAATAACTGATGACGCTCATCTTTTTTCAATACCTCACGCATATTAACGCCACAGGTCGGACAGTAGACAGCACTGTCTGGTGTTTCATTGCCACATTTCGGACAAAACATGGTGTTCACTCCCTTAGTTTCATAATATGTTAAGTTTAGCATGAAAGTTCACGCGTGAGAAACACAACGTAAGAACCCCTTCTTAGAAGATCACTTCTAAAAAGGGGGAAAGTGTTATCGATTATCTTTTAACTGAATGTCAATCATCGCTTGATGTGCTTCAGAATAATATTCTGAAGCAAGTTTGTACTTCCGATTTTGGTAATAGTAATCGGCCAATAACCGGACATACCTAGCATAAGGCAAGAATAACTTTCGCGACTTGAAGTACGGAATGATCTCTTTTACAAGTAACTTTTCGAAATTTTTCGTATAGCCGAATAGCACAAATCTTAATACTTTAACTTGATATACATAACGTAAAGGCAAATCTTTTTCTGACTTTACTAATGCTTCTGCTTTTAGCAAGCAATCTTTAGCTAATGCTAATTCTTCTCCTTGAATATACGTTTTAACAAGTCCTAAAATCGCGATTAATTCTTGGGTGCTAAATTGATGTTTTACGAGTTCAAAACAACGATTATAATAGCGAATCGCTTGTGTTACCATGTTAAGATCATGAAACAGTTCCCCAATGGATTCATATACTTTAAATAAAATAGCTTCATTAGTTAATTTTTCACCCAATCTTTCTGCCAGCTCAAATTGTTTGAGCGCCTCATCCATCTCTCTAATACGTTTATAATTAATGCCTTTTAATACATGACATTTAGCAGCGCGTTCTAAATGATAGTGATCTCGGTAATAAATAAGCGCTTGATCGGCATAGACAGAGGCATGGTATGAGTAATGTAAAACAGTTGCTGTTTTTGAAATGTGGTAAACCAAATCAAAATACTCTTCATCTCTATTTTTAAAAACATCTGCATATAATCTTTCAGCTTCTTGAAAAAAGCTAAATGCTTTTTCGTAACTTGATTCAAAGTATTCAAAATGCGCTTTGAATTTCAACCAATAATACTGCTCTTTTTCTGCGAAGTGCCGTTGATCTTGTTTTAACAATTTCAGTTTACGCTTGGCTTTGTCTCTTTGTTTCGTCAAAATAAAGTAGTATAGCGTATGTAATTTTACTAGCCAAAATAGATCGGCATCAATCACTTTTTCTATTTTTGATTGAATGTCTTGATATAAGTCATGTGCTTTTACAAGGTCACGTTTTAATAAGCTATCCATCCAATGTGTCACTTGATTAGCTATATCTTCATCAATCACTTTTTCAGGGCTAATCCCTAAACGCTCACACAATTGTCTCACTGCATCAGGGTTGGGGTCGGCTGCATTGCGCTCTATTTTAGAGAGGTAAGACACTGACACGATTCCTTTGGCAAGTTCTTCTTGTGTTAAGTTGTGTTTGATACGAAAATATTTTATTTTTTCTCCGATACCATCTGACATATCTTCACCCCTTATCTTTCCTTATTTTACACAAATTTATGACTATAGTCACCATTTTTTTGGAACGTTTTCGATTTTGTTCTGTTTTAGATATGTTTTTTATGCTTTATATAGATTTATAATCGGTAATTTTTCCTAAGTGCGATAATCTCATCCTTTTAACCCCATATAAACCCAATAATTATTTTTTTCATAAAAATACGTTTTTTTCACATTCACGACGAAGACCTTTTTAAAAAGTTTATCTTCTCATTAAATAAACGGGAATAACAATTGACTAAAGTGATAGAATCATCTAAAGTAGGCACTATGAGCTTAATGATGGAGGAATGCACGGATGTTACAAGCAACAAATGTTAGTTTAAGATTTGGAGATAAAAAGCTATTTGAAGATGTGAATATTAAATTCACACCAGGTAATTGTTACGGATTAATTGGTGCCAATGGTGCCGGTAAATCAACATTCTTAAAAGTATTATCAGGTGAAATCGAACCACAAAGTGGGCATGTTTCACTCGGTAAAGATGAGCGTCTAGCGGTCTTAAAACAAGATCACTTCGCTTATGAAAGCCACTCTGTTGTCGAAACAGTTATCATGGGACACAAACGTCTCTATGAGGTCATGAAAGAAAAAGATGCTATTTACGCAAAAGACCCCTTCACTGAAGCCGATGGTATGAAAGCGGCAGAACTTGAAGGTGAGTTCGCCGAACTCAACGGATGGGAAGCAGAGTCAGATGCGCAAATCCTTTTAAAAGGTTTGGGTATTAAAGAAGATCTACACGATAAGTTGATGAGTGAGTTATCTGGTTCAGAAAAAGTAAAGGTATTACTTGCCCAAGCACTTTTTGGTACACCTGATATCTTACTCTTGGATGAGCCTACCAACCACTTGGACATCAAAGCCATTCAGTGGTTAGAAGAATTTTTAATTAACTTTGAAAATACCGTCATCGTTGTATCGCACGATCGTCACTTTTTAAATAAAGTATGTACGCATATTGCGGATGTTGATTACGGGAAAATTTCTTTATATGTTGGTAACTACGATTTCTGGTATGAATCTAGCCAACTTGCGCTTCAAATGGCTCAAGACCAAAACAAGAAAAAAGAAGAGAAAATTAAAGAACTTCAAAACTTTATTGCGCGCTTTAGTGCAAATGCATCAAAGTCAAAGCAAGCAACGTCTCGTAAAAAGATGCTAGATAATATTACACTTGATGATATTAAACCATCTTCACGTCGTTACCCTTATGTTGCATTTAAACCAGAGCGTGAAATCGGTAACGATTTATTACGTGTTGAGAACTTATCAAAGACAATTGACGGCGTTAAAATTCTTGATAATGTCAGCTTTACACTTAACCGCGATGATAAAGTAGCCTTTATTGGGCGCAACGAATTAGCTAAAACTACCCTTTTTGATATTTTAATGGGTAAACAAGAAGCTGATAGTGGGACGTTTACTTGGGGTGTCACAACTTCTCAATCATACTTCCCAAAAGATAACAGTGAATTCTTTGAAAATAATGATTTAACACTTGTTGAATGGTTACGTCAATATTCACCAGAAGATCAAACCGAAACATTTTTACGCGGATTCTTAGGCCGCATGCTCTTTAGTGGTGAAGAAGCACTTAAGAAAGCAAAAGTTCTCTCCGGTGGTGAAAAGGTGCGCTGTATGTTGTCAAAAATGATGTTATCAAGTGCGAACGTCTTAGTACTAGACGAACCTACCAACCACTTAGATCTTGAATCAATTACAAGTGTCAACAACGGTTTAATTGCATTTAAAGGTTCTTTATTATTTACATCACATGACCACCAATTCATCAATAGTATCGCCAATCGATTAATTGAAATTACACCTAATGGCGTAATTGATAAAGAAATGAGCTATGATGAATACGTCACAGATACAAAACTTCAAAAAGAAATTGAAGCCATGTATCAGTAAGAATACATGAACACATCGAGCTATGGGCATAATTAGTCCATGGCTCTTTTCTTATATTACTTTTTTTCCACACACCTCTTCTTACCACTATATCCTCATTTAACTTTTTTTCATGTACCTTTTTATCGATATCAAACACTCCAAACGTCATATAGGATCAGAATAAGTCTTCATCAAGACGTGAGACAAAAACGATGAAGGCACAATTTTTGGTCTGTCCATCTATACCCTATTTCCTTTGGTCAGTAAACCTCCATATGTTATAATGAGTATGATTTGTAACCGTTACCAAAAACGGTGTGTATCGAACCTTTTTATATCCTTTTTTTTCTTATTTTGTGAACAAACCCACATGTTATTTTGTGAACAATTTGTGAATTAAAATAAAGGTGGTGGTTTAAACATTGGCACATCAACTTTTCAAAAATAAGTTTGTGAAAAGTTATTCAAACTCTTGTCACATTTTAAACATAGTAGTATAATAAGTTTGTAAAACAAATCACAAACATAAACAAAAACTGTGTGATGTTATCGTTTTTAAAAGGGTCATCTTACAATACTAAACAACAAAAAATTAATTGGAGGAATGAATGATGAAAGTAGCTGTTATTGGATGTACACACGCGGGAACTGCCGCTATTAAAAACACGTTAGAATTATACCCTGAGGCTGAGATTCATGTCTTTGAACGTAATGACAATGTATCTTTCCTTTCATGTGGTATTGCGTTATATGTAGGAGGCGTTGTTGATGATGCCGAATCACTTTTCTATGCATCAGTAGAAGGGTTTGAAGATAGAGGCGTGCACATGCATATGGAACATGAAGTCGTAACGGTTGATATTGAACAAAAACAACTTGAAGCAAAAGATTTAAAGACCGATGAATTTACTATTCATAGTTATGACAAATTAATTGTGACAACAGGTTCTTGGCCAATCACACCTCCATTCCCTGGTTTAAACTTAGAAAATGTTGTGTTATGTAAAAACTACGATCACGCTAAAGAAATTATCCGTCGTTCGGAACATGTTCAAAAAGTAACTGTGGTAGGCGGTGGTTACATTGGAGTTGAACTTGTAGAAGCCTTTGAAGAAAACGGTAAAGACGTGACACTTATTGATGCTGAAACACGCATTCTAAATCGTTATCTCGATCAATCTTTCACTGATCCAGTTGAAGCTACTTTACGGGAAAAAGGCGTTGAACTTCGTCTTGAAGAACTTGTAAAAAGCTTCGAAGGAACGGATAAAGTTGAGCGTGTCATCACAAACAAAGGTGAAGTTGAAGCTGAACTCGTCGTTCTTTGTATAGGATTCCGTCCTAACACAGATCTCTTTAAAGACCAATTAACTATGCTACCAAACGGTGCCATTGTCATCGATGAATACATGCAGACGAGTGCCAAAGATGTTTATGCGGCTGGAGATTGTTGTGCTGTACCTTATAACCCAACAAAACAAGCACAGTATATTCCACTAGCAACGAACGCTGTAAGAATGGGGACACTTGTCGCACAAAACTTGGTTAAACCCACTTTAAAGCACCCAGGTACCCAAGGGACATCAGGTCTTAAATTATACCATCACCACCTCGGTTCATCAGGATTAACTGAAGGAGCTGCCAAAATGCACGGGATGGATATTGGTGTAGCTTACCTTGAAGATACGTATCGTCCAGACTTCATGCCTGAAAATAGCGTAATTAAACTAAAGCTTGTCTATGATAAACATACGCACCGTGTGCTTGGTGCACAAGTGATATCAGATATCGATTTAACACAAGTAGTCAATACTGTATCAGTGGCTATCTCACGAGACATGACGATTGAAGAATTAGCATTAACGGATTTCTTCTTCCAACCACACTTTAATAAACCTGTTAACTACTTGAATCAATTAGCATTAAATGCGATGACAAACGAAGCTAAACAAGCTGTTACCCAATGATTACTCCACCACTTAATGCAAAAAACAAGCGTTTGAAGGAGTTCACTGAAAATCTTACGATTTTCTTAATGTAAGTTTAATTAGAATCAAAAAAGACGACACATTTATTCAAAAATATGAATAAGTGTCGTCTTTTTATTATTTTTAATTCACATACTCGCACATGTTACCCTCTAAGTTTTAATATTCTTTTCAAATTCACCGCGAATATCGCGACGGCTCCTTGCATTTGCATACCAACAAGACCCGAGGATTTTTGATATATTATACCCGTGTCTGTGTTTTAATTCATTGGATGTCGGTTTGGTTGGGAATTCACCTTTTAACGACGCATCAATCGCATAAACAGCTTGACGTAATTTCTTCGAACGGTCCATTAATATTTCTTTAGCTGATTTTTGATTATAACGTGCCTTTGTATGTGTGGCATCAACAATAATCGTATGACATTTTAAAACGTCGGTTTCAATCGCAATTTCCACGGTTTTATTGATCAGTAAGTCGAGTAAATTGATATCTTTTAGTCGCAATTTACGAAACTTGGTTAGAGAACTTGGCTCGATAACTGGCTCCTCCGGAGCCATGCCAAGAAAATATTTAAAGGACATATCGTATTTGGAGCGTTCAACAATATCAACATCTGAGACATCAAAGATGGTCTTTAAGAGTAAATACTTAAACATACGAATAGGATCAATGGCGTTTCAACCATTGGTGTGACAGTACTTATCTTTTAATTCATCATAAACAAACGAGAAATCAACCAGCTCGTTAAGTTGTCGTAAAAAATTATCTTTAGGCACAACAATATCATAAATCTCTGAATACGGACTTAACATCATTTCTGTTTGTTTAAGAATCATTTTAGCCACCACCAATTATTGATACTTCTATTTTATCGAAAAAAAAGACCGGATGCCCATGATTAAATGAGGTATCCGATCTTTTTTTGGACTTTTTCAGTGGCCTCTTAAAAAGGGGCGCTTTTTTGTCGTCTTAGAGCGAGAAGACAACTTTCTCAAGTGCGTCAGCACGAGGTGGGGGTAGTTCAATAACCTTTAGTCATTCTTTTTACTCGCATGAATAAGGGATTCAATCACTTGATAATCGCCATCATGAAGGGCTTTAACAATGCGACTACCTACAATCACGCCATCGGCGTGTTTTGATAATGCCTTGACTTGGTCTGGTGTTGATATACCAAATCCAGCTAAAACCGGCACATGCGCACCCTGTTTCAAATCTTCTAAGTAGTGATCAACGCGTTCTGTAAACGTGTGACGCTCCCCAGTTGTACCTGTCACTGTCACAGCGTATAGAAAACCTTCGGTTCGCTTTTTTAATGCCTCTCGCCGTGATTTAGGACTTGTAAGTGCAACTAAGCGAATAAGGGCTAAATCATGTGCTTTAAAGATCTCGCTTACCATTGATTCTTCTTCCATCGGTAAATCTGGCACAATTAACCCACTGACGCCTGCTTCGACACAAGCATCTGCAAAGTTCTCAACACCATAGTGAAAGACCGGATTCATATATGTCATTAAAATAATGGGGATTTTGTGACCCTTCGACTTTTTTAACGTTTCAAATACGCCTTTAACCGTTGTCCCTGCTTTAAGGGAGCGAATACCTGCTTGTTGAATCGTTTCACCATCTGCGACTGGATCCGAGAATGGTAAGCCAAGTTCTATTGCACTCGCTCCGGCAGTTTCTAAAAATTTTATTTGATCATTTAATTTCTCTAAACCACCGTCGCCTGCCATAATATACGGAACAAATAGTTTATCTCCCCTATCTAACACGTTCTTAAATTGCGCATCCAATTGTTGTTTACTCATATGATTGTCCCCCTAGCACGCCTTTAACCGTTTCAACATCTTTATCTCCTCGACCAGATAAACAAACCACAATGGTCGCATCTTTTGGCAGCGTCTTGGTTAACTTAGGTAAGTAGCCAATCGCATGCGCACTTTCAAGCGCTGGGATGATGCCTTCTGTTTCTGATAATAACTTAAGGCCAGCTAAGGCATCCTGGTCGGTCGCAGAGACGTATTGTACCCGGTTAATTTCTTTTAAGTGGGCGTGCTCAGGCCCAATGCCCGGATAATCAAGGCCGGCTGAAATAGAATCTGCCTCTGTAATTTGACCATCTGCATCTTGAAGCAAATAGGTCATTGTCCCGTGAAGTACGCCAACACTTCCGCCCGTTAAAGTGGCCGCATGTTTTCCTGTCTCAATGCCGTGACCTCCCGCTTCTACACCGTACATTTTTACTGAAGCATCATCCACAAAAGGATAAAACATGCCCATCGCATTACTTCCACCTCCGATACATGCAATTAATGCATCAGGAAGTTTCCCCGTTTTTTCTTTAAACTGTGATTTAGTCTCCGTGCCAATCATACTTTGAAAATCACGCACGATTTGTGGGAATGGGTGTGGACCAACAACAGATCCAATAATGTAATGCGTGTCTTCGACATGACTCACCCAATAACGTAGGGCTTCATTTACTGCATCCTTTAATGTCGCGCTTCCATGTTTGACAGGCTCAACCTTTGCGCCCAAGAGTTCCATTCGAAAGACATTTAATTTTTGCCGTTTAATATCTTCCTCACCCATAAAGACAATGCATTCTAGACCAAGTAAAGCGCATGCAGTCGCAGTCGCTACCCCGTGCTGACCGGCACCTGTTTCTGCCACAACTTTTTTCTTCCCCATGTGTTTTGTAAGTAATGCTTGCCCCAGCGCATTATTTATTTTATGCGCCCCTGTATGATTTAAATCCTCACGTTTTAAATAGATCTTAGCCCCGCCAAGCTTTTCTGTTAAACGCTCAGCGTAATAAAGGGGTGTCTCTCGTCCGACATAATCTTTCAAATAATAGTGAAATGTTTCTAAAAATGCCGGGTCATCTTTTACAGATTGATATGCCGCTTCTAACTCTAAGACAGCTGGCATAAGTGTCTCAGGTACAAAACGACCACCAAATTGACCGTAATGCCCTCGTTCATTCGGTTGTTGATACATCATGACTCCCTACCCTTCGCTTGTTTAATAAAGGAAATAATTTTGTTTTCATCTTTTATCCCATCTGTTTCAACACCACTTGAAACATCAAAACCATCGATCCCCTTCAGTTGTCTTGCCAAAGTAATATTTTGAGTATTTAATCCCCCTGCCAACAGGAGAGGTACCTGTAAATTAAGCGCTTTTAACCAGGACCAATCAAATACTTCACCCGCCCCTGGAATAGCGCCATCAACAAGTAAATACTGACAATACGGCTCATATGCTTTCAATTTGTCAACACCTTCTTTTGACGTTAATGTGAGCGCCTTAATACAAGGTACACGGTATTTTGCCACCTCTTCTGGCGATTCACTCCCATGTAGTTGAACAAAATCAAGACCCACAGCTTCGGCCAATGCCTCCACCTCAGTTCTCTCTTGATCAACAAAAACACCGACGGTTTTAATGTTTGTCTCTAATGCCTCTATGATTCCTTTAGCCTTTTTAGGTGTTAATTGTCTTTTGCTTTTTGCAAAGATAAAACCAATGAAGTCAGCCCCTGAATGTTCTACTAAGCGAGCTGTTTTTTGATCGGTAATACCACATATTTTCACGAGCGGTGTGTGACTAGTCATGTAAAAAATCCCCCATCATGCGCTTTGGATCTTGTGTCATTAAAGTTTCACCGACCAATATGCCTGACGCACCTGCTTGCTTGACTGCTAAGACATCTGCTTGTGTCTTCATACCACTTTCGCTAATGATTTTCGTGGTACTTAAATCAACAAAATCGAGCAACTGTAATGTTTGGTCAATTGACGTCTTAAATGTGTTTAGGTTACGGTTATTCACACCAATCAATGGGCAACCGAGGCTGGTTGCTATGGCCAACTCCTCTTTGTCATGAACTTCTACTAACACCTCAAGCCCAAGTGATAAGGCATAATGATAAAGGTCTATTAAATCAGCTTCTGACAGCGCGCTCACAATGAGTAATACGACATCCGCGCCTGATTGATAAGCAATATCAAGCTGAATTCGGTCAATAATAAACTCTTTATTTAATACTGGAATAGACACCGCTTGTTTTACCGCAATAAGGTCAGCCATTGTCCCTTTAAAGTAGTCTTTATCCGTTAAGACAGAAATCATGCCTGCCCCAAACTGTTCATACTGTTTGGCCTGCATAACAGGATCGAGTGTATCATTGATGATGCCTTTTGACGGTGAGGCACGCTTAAACTCAGCAATCACTTGAAAAGGCTGCTGCTCAAATTGATTAATAAATGATACCAGTGGGGCTGTACGTTCTTTCGCTGGAATCATCTCTGCCTTTAGCTTTATCACTTCTTTTTTCTTTGTTTCGATAATCTCTGTTAAAATACTCATCTTGCCACCTCTTTATATTGCTGACTAAACCTAATCATTGTCTCTAATTTTTCTAAAGCATGCCCTTGGTCAATGCTTGATTTGGCCAGTGCCACACCTTCTTTTATTGTTTTAGCTGTCCCATCAGCAAAAATAGCTAATCCCGCATTAAGTAAGACCGTGTCACGATGCGGTCCAGGATGTCCTTCTAAGACACGACGTAATATTTTCGCATTTTCAAGGGCATCGCCACCTTTAATGAGTGAAGGGTCAACATAAGCTAAACCGGCATCTTCAGCTGTAAGTGAAAAAGACATCAACTCTCCGTCTTCTAATAGCACACCATGCGTTTCACCATGTAATGCTGCTTCATCCATATAATCAGGTCCATTAATAACAACAGCCCGTTTACGGCCCAGTTGATGCAAAGTAGCTGCCATCTCCATCAATAAGTCCCGACGATAAATGCCAACCAGTTGTGTCGTTAAATCAACTGGGTTTGTCAGTGGACCAATCAAATTAAAAATTGTAGGAATGCCTAGCGCTCGTCTAATGCCCATCACTTGTTTCATTTTTGGATGAACAGCTTGAGCGAATAAAAAGGCGATATCATTAAGCTTTAAGAGTTCGTATGTTTGCTCAGGTGTCAGATGAATGTCAACACCGAGTGCTTCTAATACATCAGCACTACCTGTTTTACTAGAAATACTTCGATTCCCATGTTTGGATACGGTAATGCCCGCACCAGCTACAACAAAAGCACTGGTCGTTGAAATATTAAAACTCATAGACCCGTCCCCACCAGTGCCGCAGTTATCCATCGCCCCAGGCAATGCGTCTGGCAACAAAACCGCTTGTTTTCTCACAACGTTGACTAGACCCGTCAGTTCGCTAACTGCTTCTTTTTTTTGCTTTAGTCCAATCAAAAAACCACCGATAGCTGCTGGGTCTGTTGACGGATCAAACATAAGCCTAGTCGCTTGTTCCATTTCATTAATTGTCAAATGCTCACCGCGGGTAATCTTCTCTAAATACTCTCGCATCATGACGCCCCCTTCCTCACTGTTTTAAAGAAATTCTCTAGTAGCGTATGACCAGCAACTGTTCCAATCGATTCTGGATGGAACTGCATACCATATATCGGCAACGTTTTATGCTTCAGCGCCATTATTTCACCATCGTCAAGGGCGCGTGCAGTAATCTCCAAACAGTCCGGAAAGTGTTCTTCTAGTGCAACAAGTGAGTGATAACGCATCACATCTATTTCTTTTGGTAAGCCGTTAAATAGGTCTTTTTGGTGGTGCACAATCACAGATTGTTTCCCATGCATGACCCGCTTCGCATGACTTACGACACCACCGAAGACTTCTGTGATTGCCTGATGTCCAAGACAAATACCGAGAATCGGATACACATCACCGAGTGAGCCAATGACATCCAGGCAAATCCCCGAATCTTTCGGCGTCCCAGGACCAGGTGAGAGCACAATAGCTTCAGGACGCATCGCTTTAATTTCCTCTAATGTCACCGCGTCATTACGCACCACCTTGACATCTTCTCCTAATTCACTCATATATTGATATAAGTTATACGTAAACGAATCATAGTTATCAATCAATAAAATCATCGTTTAAACACCTCCACCAGTGATTTTGCTTTATTTAAAGTTTCTTCATATTCGCTTTCTGGGTCTGAGTCATAAACAATACCCGCTCCTGCTTGAACATAAGCTTTGTTATCTTTTACGACCATTGTTCGTATAGCAAGCGCTAAATCTAAGTCGCCATTCATATTTATATAGCCACAAGCACCACTGTACACACCACGTTTTTTCGTTTCAAATTGATTAATCAGCTGCATCGCTTTAATTTTTGGCGCTCCCGAAACAGTACCCGCCGGTAAAGTTGCCGTAAGACAGTCAAGGCTGTCCATCGACTCATCAAGTGTCGCTCGCACTTCTGAAACGATGTGCATCACATGTTGATACCGTTCAATCGTCATAAATTTCGGTAAAGTAATCGAGTGCACTTTCGCAATCCGGCCTAAGTCGTTCCGACTTAAGTCCACCAACATTTTATGTTCCGCTCGTTCTTTTTCATCCGCCAATAACTCTTCTGAAAGCCTTTCGTCCTCTGCCTCTGTCTTACCTCGTGGCCTTGTTCCAGCAATCGGGTTCGTGATCACAGTTGTCCCCCTCACTTGAATCAAACTCTCAGGTGACGTACCAAGGACAACATACGGACCAAAATCAATATAGTACATATAAGGTGATGGGTTACTTATCCTTAATTTCCGGTACAATTCAAATGGGTCATGATCATAGTCAGCCGTCAGACGTTGTGATAAGACAATTTGGAAAATATCACCATCAATAATGTGGCGCTTAGCTGCTTCTACTTTTTCCATAAAAGCTTGTTTTGTCATCGTTGGTTTAAATGTAATATCAAGTGCAGAATCTTTTTTCAGATCATGCGCTTGTCTAATTTCGACTTCCAAGCGATCCAGTACTTGAACTAAAGCAACGTCATCTCTATCTTCTGTCAAGTCCACTGCAAGCAGAGTAACTGTTTGATTTTTATGATCAAAGACAATCACTTCTTGGTAAAACATCAAGTGAATATCCGGCATCATGATGTCATCTTCTAAGATAGCACCAATCTCTTCATAGCCACGAATCACATCATAAGCGATATAGCCAATTGCCCCGCCATAAAATAAGTAAGGTAATCCTAAATCTACTCGTGGCAATTCTTTTTTTACTATGTCGATGGGAAGCACATCTGTAAATTCTTTCACCTCACCGGTATGATGATTTTTCACCGTAACGGTTTGGTCTTTCCCAATCACTTCTTTAAACGGTGCTTGACCAATAAATGAATAGCGGCCTTTTTCCCCGTGTCCCAGTGAACTTTCTAAAATAAACTTTTGCTTTTGGTTCATCTGTTGATATACAGTAATCGGTGTCAGTGCATCTCCGGTAAATGTTCGTGTTTTAAATCGCACGTTTTTATCCTCCTTTATAAGCTCAGCTTTATCTTGACTCATGGTCTTTTTTAATCTGTTATCTAGTTAAAAAAACCCTGATCCATTATAAATAATAGACCAGGGGACGATTTTAATAAAACCGCGGTACCACCGCCTGTTTAGAGAGTACACTCTACACTCTTTGGATAACGGAGAAAGTTCCCCGGTGATAACTACTGTTTTTTCGTTACCACACTCATAAGGCCATTCATAAAGCACCTGTTGCTGATTCGCACCATCCATCAGCTCTCTTTAAACAGGATGTCTTTACTACTTGTCTTATTCATCGATTTTTTCTATTAAAAAAGAGGGGTCGTCCTAAAAGGACGAGTTCCCTCGTTATGCCACCTTAAAAAAAGTCAGACCTATCAGTCCGTGTTTTGTGGTAACGGCAAAACAACACCCGTTAAATCCTAATCTATACCGGAAGGTATATTTCAGTTTAATGCATCGAAAAGCCCATTCATCTCACATGTAATCACCGGTTCCCAGCATCCCAGCTCTCTTTAGATTCTCTAGTATGAGACTACTCTTCTCTTCTTAGCGCATCAGTTATTTCTTAAGTTACAACTATATTAGTACGTCTTTTAGTCTTTGTCAATAAAAATAGCGAATTTTCTAAATATTTATAAACCCGTCTGTGACGTGATTTACTCTTCCTGAATCCATTCATCAACACGCTTGCCTAGATGCCGACCTGGCTGATCCATTTTCACCGTTAACATATCACCCACTTCCAAGCTATTTACAGCTACTGCCTCACCTTCTGCCCCTAACAAATAAACGCTATCTGCATTTTGTACCGTCACCGAAATCTCCTTCTCCGCTGCTTTTAACGTCAGCCGAATAAATGGGCGGTATTCTTTCTTTACACGTCCAACAGTAACAAGGCGACTAGACGTATTACCAAAGACCATAAGTTGATCACCTGGTGTGACTTCTGCTAAGTACGTGGTCACATCATTTCCTTTTACAAGATAATGATGATATGCGCCCGCATTGACTCGAAATGGCCGCTTCGGGTATGTCTCTGTTGAACGATTTTCTGATACAGCTAAACAATAGCCGTTACCCGTGTTCCCAATCCAAACACCTTCAAGTGGTGATAATTCATCAATGAAATCTAAACATACTCTTAAACCTTCACCAATGTCTTGAATCGATGTAACCTTTGCGTTTGTGATGTCGTCATGCATAATAGACACCCTTTCATTATGTGTATTTGTTTATTTTTTATAATTGATAGATACTTTTTCTTTTCAATATCTATCTTATCATATACAATAAGAAAGGAATTTAATTTAGGAGGAAAAAGCGGTGCGTAAAGGATTATTCGTATTGTTTTTAATGTTAATTATCGCTTTCTTTGTGATTGGTTATCAGTCAGAGCAAAGGCAAAGTCATCAATCACATCCACATAGCACGACAATGGACACAGTTTCAGAAACAACGTGGTAAATCGATAAAGAAGCAGACGATTCATATATTGAACCGGCTGCTTCTTTATCTATTCCTACATAGCGTAAATAGTTAACCTTCTAATCCGTTACGTTCAATGACCTCTTTATACCAGTAGTAACTTTTCTTTTTAATTCTACGCAAATCTTTTGGCCCGTTTTCATCACGGTTCACATAAACAAAGCCATAACGTTTTTGATAACCATTCAACCAACTTAATAAATCAGTAAACGACCACGTGCAATAACCTAATACGGTCACTCCATCACTGATCGCATCTTGAATAGCTGAGATATGTTTTTGTAAGAATTCGATCCGGTAATCATCATTTATGACATCACCTTCTTCTAAAGTATCAAAAGCGCCTAGCCCGTTCTCTGTAATTAAAACAGGTAAGTGATAACGACTTTCAATACGTCTTAATGCCACACGTAAGCCTTCAGGGTCTATTGTCCAATCCCAGTCTGTCGTTTCAAGATAAGGGTTTTGAACTTGTTTAAACAGTCCTTCAGTACCCGATTCTTGTTGGCTTCCTTTTTTACCTGTCGTATTCATTGTCGCCTCACCAACACCGTCTAGTGGGTTATGTTTAATTGTAGCCGTCTGATAATAATTTAAGCCCATAAAATCGGGCTTAGCAGAAGCAAGTAAGTCAAAATCACCTTGTTCAATTGTTGGCGTTAAATTGTGTTTGTCTAGATAGTTCCAAATAACTTGTGGGTATCGACCAAATGCATACACATCCATCCACCAATGGGCATTTAAGCTTTCCGCATTTTCCTGCGCAATAATATGTTTTGGATCAGCATCATATGGATAGGTCGGAGAATAGGCAAAACTCGGGCCAATCTGCCCATCCGGAACAAGTTCATGAAAACTATTAATTACCGTCGCATTCGCCAGATTAGCAATATGATTTGCTTCATACATCCGTTTTAAATCTTTCACTCCCGGCGGATGTAGCGCCTTTTGATAACCGAGACCAACAAATATATTTTGTTCATTTAATGTAATCCAATATTTCACCCGGTCACCGTAACGTTTAAACAGCGTGCGACAATACGTATCAAAGTGTTTAATAATTTCGCGCGACTCCCACGCACCATAGCGGTCCATTAATGCTTGTGGCACATCCCAGTGATAGACCGTAACCAACGGTTCGATCTTGTACTCGATTAATGAATCAATCAGTTTATCATAAAACTTAAGACCAGCTTCATTCACCTCTCCTGTACCTTCAGGATAAATGCGTGACCAAGCGATCGAAAATCGATACGCTTTTAAGCCTTGTTCATGCATCAATTTAACATCTTCTTCGTAGCGATGATAGTGATCTACAGCAATATCACCATTGGTTTCCTTAAATGTCGTACCTGGTATTTTTGTGTACACATCCCATACCGACGGACCCTTGCCATCGACATCATGGGCACCTTCGATTTGATAGGCTGCTGATGCAGACCCCCATAAGAAATCCTGTGGGAAAGGGGTTTTCGTTTGATGCTCCATACCTTTTTCCTCCTTTATGTATACAATCATGTACTAAACACGTCATCCATTACTTAAAAAAACATTATTTTACTTTTTATATATTTAAATTATAACTTAATCCAGTTGAACTACCCCCACCTAGTGCTAACGCACTTGAGGAAGCATGTTAGGCGGGAGTAGTTCAATCGTTTAGTTTAATTCTGTTATCCGTTCATCTAAATCAATGCGCGGCATCGCTCTTGGTACTTTTTTCGGATAACCGAGTTGAATCATCCCGACAAATTTCTCACCCGGTTGAATACCAATCAGCTGTCTAAAAGGCTCGGTATCTGTTAGAGGCCCCGTCTTCCAAATCATCCCGATCCCCTTTTCCCAACCGATTAAGCTTAAGTTATGGATAATGAGACTTGTCGATGCATAGTCTTCTTGACGACGTTTTAAGTCATGACTTTCTTCCATAAAGACCATCACATGCATGGGCACTTGGCTAAAAGCAGCGTGTGCTTTATTATACGCCCGGTCTTTTTCTTCTCCTGTTTTACCTCTTGACATAAACTCCCCCGCCATATGTGCTAATTGAGCTTTCGTTTCCCCTGTAATAATAGTAAAACGCCACGGTTGCGTCATTTTGTGGTTCGGTACCCAAGCAGATGTTTTTAACATCGCTTTGACCTCATCTATACTGACCGGTTTATCTTCAAATAATGAGACCGATCGTCTCTCTTTTATGAGTGTTTCAATATCCATTATAATCCCCTTCTTTCATGTAAAGTCATACTTAGTATAGCAAACGCTGTCCGAAAAATCAGTCAACTTGCTTGAGATAACCGCTTTGATGCGTCAATCCCCCTAAAAAATAACACAATATCCGCGTTGCATTTTTACAGCAGGCATGCTATCATATGAATAGATAGTAAATTAATTTAATTAAGTTTTAATGCTATACACACATTACTTGAAAGGAATGACGAAAAAAATGAACACAATATCACTAGTCAATACATTCAACGAGGTGTTTGGTAATGGCGGAGAGAGCCAAACATTTTTCGCGCCTGGTCGCATCAATTTAATCGGAGAACATACGGATTATAACGGGGGCTATGTCTTTCCTGCTTCCATTTCTTTTGGGACATATGCTGTCGCAAGAAAGCGTGATGACCGCACCCTTCGCTTTTATTCAATGAATTTTGAAGACTTAGGTATTATCACTGCATCGCTTGATGATTTAAGCTATGATAAAGCGGATAACTGGGCCAATTACCCTAAAGGTATGGTTGAGGCGTTTAATACCCATGGCTATTCCATTGAACAAGGATTTGATATCCTTTTCTTTGGTAACATTCCTAATGGCGCTGGGTTATCCTCTTCAGCTTCTATCGAATTAGTAACAGGTGTGATGCTTGAGACACTCTTTAACATTGACATTGACAGAGTCGCGATGGTTAAACTCGGTCAATCTGTTGAAAACAACTATATTGGGGTTAATAGCGGCATTATGGATCAATTTGCGATCGGCATGGGGAAAGATCAACATGCAATTTTACTTGATTGTAATACGCTTGAGTATGAATATGCCCCCGTTGAACTAGGCGATTATGTTATTATGATAATGAACACGAATAAACGTCGTGAACTAGCTGATTCAAAATACAATGAACGTCGTAGTGAATGTGAGGCTGCGCTGAAAGATTTACAGACAACACTTGATATTAACAGTTTAGGCGAGTTATCTGTTGAAGCATTCGACACGCATAAACACCTCATCTCAGATGAAACGAAACAAAGACGCGCACGTCATGCCGTTTATGAAAACGCACGTACGAAAGAAGCATTTAAACGCCTACACGAAAAAGACCTCGTTGCGTTTGGGAAATTATTAAATGACTCACATTATTCGTTACGTGATGACTATGAAGTGACTGGCGTTGAGCTTGATACACTACAAGAAGCGGCTATTGAACAAATGGGCGTCCTGGGTGCGCGTATGACAGGCGCTGGATTTGGGGGCTGTGCTATTGCGCTCGTTGAAAAACAACACGTTGATCACTTTAAATCTAACGTTGAAAAAATCTACACAAATAAGATTGGCTACGCGCCAACCTTCTATGAAGCAACGATTGGTGATGGTGCAAAAGCACTGACTGCGCAATGATGAATGAACAAAGATATCATCTTTGTTATATTTGAAAAGTTATTTTAAGGAGGCAATATTGATGAATATTTTAGTATTAGGTGGAGCCGGTTATATCGGTTCTCATGCGGTTTATCAACTAGCAGAACAAGGACATACAGTAAGTGTTGTCGATAATTTACAAACAGGTCATAGAGATGCCATTCATCCAAAGGCGGCATTTTTTGAGGGCGATATTCGCGACTTAGATTTTTTAACAAACGTCTTAACTAAACAAACGATTGATGCGGTCATTCACTTTGCGGCGAACTCACTTGTCGGGGAATCAATGGAAAACCCATTAAAATACTTTGACAACAACGTATATGGCACACAAGTCGTTTTACAAGCGATGCAACAAGCAGGTGTGAAAAATATTGTCTTTTCTTCAACCGCAGCTACTTACGGTGAACCAACACACGTACCGATCACAGAAGATATGCCAACGGTACCAACAAACACTTACGGTGAAACGAAATTAACGATGGAGAAAATGATGCATTGGTGCGAAAAAGCCTACGGCATACGTTACGTATCTCTTCGCTATTTCAACGTCGCTGGTGCAAGACAGGATGCGGCAATTGGTGAAGACCATGATCCAGAAACACACCTGATTCCGATTGTTTTACAAGTTGCACTCAACCAACGTGAACACATCACTATTTACGGTGAAGATTACCCTACGCCTGACGGGACATGTATTCGTGACTACATTCATGTAGAAGATTTAATCGATGCACATATTTTAGCCGTCAAGTACTTACTTGATGGAGGACAAAGTAACATCTTTAACTTAGGCTCATCTCAAGGCTTCTCGGTTAAAGAAATCGTTGATGCGGCACGTCTTGTAACAGGCCATCCTATTGAAGCAAAAGTTGGCGAGCGCCGAGCAGGTGATCCGTCAACATTGATTGCTTCAAGTGAAAAAGCGCAAACCATTCTTGGTTGGTCACCAAAACGCACAGAAATTAACCGCATCTTAGAAGATGCTTGGCGCTGGCATCAAAGTCATCCAAAAGGTTATGAGGAGGCTTAATGATGATCGATCACTATGTTGAACGTTTAATTGACTTAGCCATTGAAAAAAACTTAATCACTGAGCGTGACCGCATCTACGCACGTAATCAAGTGCTTGGTTTACTACAAGCCCAAACGTTTACGGTACCAACAGAACGCCTCACTTATGGCAGCATTCCGGATGTGTTACAACATCTCATAAATGACGCAGTAAGTCGTGAGGTCATTACGGACGCCTTAGACGCTCGGGAAATGCTTGATGCCAAATTGATGGATGTATTTTTATCTAAGCCATCAGAAATTAATCAAACGTTTCGGTCACTTTATCAAGATGATCCGACAAAAGCAACAGACTATTTCTATCAATTAAGCCAAAATAGTCACTATATCCAAACCGAACGTATCGCAAAGAACATTCAATATGAAAAGAAAACCGCCTTCGGTAAAGTGGATATTACGATCAATTTATCTAAACCTGAAAAAGATCCGCAACAAATTAAGCGAGAACGGGAAATGAAACAAGATGTTAAATATCCCCAGTGCTTACTTTGTAAAGAAAACGAAGGCTATACCGGACGTACGGGACATCCCGCACGATCAAATCACCGGGTCATTGACGTCGACTTGGGCAACGAGAATTGGTATTTCCAATACTCACCTTATGTCTATTATAACGAGCACAGCATCGTCTTTTGCGAGGAACATCGCCCAATGGTAATCAGTAAAGATACTTTTGTACGACTGTTACAATTTGTTGAACAGTTCCCGCATTACTTCATCGGCTCAAACGCCGACTTACCGATTGTTGGTGGGAGCATTTTAAGTCATGACCATTATCAGGCAGGACGTTACTCGTTCGGCATGACTGAAGCAGGCGATTTGTTTACGTTCACACTAGCTGATTTTGGTGATATTAAAGCTTCTGTTGTTGACTGGCCTATGTCAGTCATTCGTTTAAAGCATAAGGACCAAGCACCACTTATCGAAGCAGCTGACCACATCTTAACGACGTGGCGCAACTACAGTGATGAAACAGCAGATATTTTAGCGTACACAGACGAAACACCACATAACACGATCACACCGATTGCTCGTATGCGCGATGGACTTTATGAACTGGATCTTGTCTTACGTAATAATCGGACAACGGATGAACACCCTGACGGACTTTTCCATCCCCATCAAGATGTTCATCACATTAAAAAAGAAAACATCGGATTAATTGAAGTCATGGGCCTCGCCGTTTTACCACCACGACTAAAACCTGAATTAGATGAGATGAAGACTTATCTCCTAGGCGGAGCATCCATCGAACAGCACCATAAAATGTGGGCAGATGAATTAAAAGAAACGACAACCATCACTAAAGACACGGTTGATGATATCGTTGATCAAGCCTTAGCTGAAAAATTCGTTCGTGTCTTACAGGATTCTGGCGTGTTCAAGTCGAATACTAAAGGTAAAGAAGGATTTAAGCGCTTTTTAGACGCTTTGTAAGGAGGAAAAAGAGTGACAATTACAACGAAAACCTTAGATGTCAAAGGGCACAACTGGCAGCTTTTCACACTGACTAACAACAATGGTATGACGGTAAAATTTTTGGACTATGGTGGCATTATTACCGAGATTGTAACAAAAGACAAAGCCGGGAAAATGGAGAACGTCGTCCTTGGCTACCGTGATTATGAGGATTACTTAAATAATAAAACGTATTTCGGTGCATTAATTGGTCGTGTGGCTGGACGTATTGAAGGTGCCTCCTTTGTATTGAATGAGGAAATCTACCACGTACCTGAAGTTGAGAATGGCCATAGCTTGCACGGTGGACCGGGTGGTTTGCATACCCAAGTGTTTAAAGTAGAAACTATCGAACACGAAAAAGGCGTAGAAGCTGTGTTGTACCACACGAGTAACGATTTAGATCAGGGCTATCCTGGAACTGTGACCTATAAAATCAGTTACTTATTAACTCATGATGACACATTTACTATTAGCTATGAAGCCGTCAGTACAAAAGACACATTACTAACTATTACAAATCATAGTTATTTCAATTTATCCGGTGACTTAAAAGAAACGATTCTTGACCATGACATAACGCTTGATGCGAGCCAGTTCGTTGAACTGGATGATGAACTCATCCCAACCGGAAAGATTTTGCCTGTGACTGGCACAACCTTTGACTTTACACACGGACGTACTGTTCGTGGAGCTGTTGATTCCGTTGATCCACAAAATAAAGTGGCCTTAAACGGCTATGATCACTTCTTTATTTTCGATCATAAGAAAGACGCTGCTGTCGTTGTTAAAGATCCTAAAAGCGGGCGTAAATTAACCGTGACAACGGATCAACCTGGGATGGTTATGTACACATCGAACGCCTTAGATGATACCCTCATATTAAAAGAGCGTCAATCAGAAAAGTATTTAGGTGTTTGTTTAGAAACTCAAAGCTCACCAGCCTCCGTGGTTCATGATGGTTTTCCACCGATTTTCTTAGCAAAAAATGATGTTTACCTCTCTAAAACAAGCTTTTCCTTTGAAACAGAATAATTTATTATAGCATCCCTAACTGAACATCACTAAGAGCCGCACAAACAATGTGCGGCTCTTAGTCTGTTTATCATCATGCGTCAACAAGCTATACAGCTGAAATATTCATAAAGGACCATCATTTTCTTTTTTCGTCAACGGCTCCTCGATCAAAACAAACCAACCTTTTCCTTGATAATGATTATACCCTTGTGTTTCACAATAGCTATAAAGAACGTCACCATCGATTAAGTATCCTTTTTTCACTGTCCCATCAATCACACGTGACACGGCCTCGAATCCTGATACGTCTTTTGAAAAAATATCATCAATATTTCGTGAAGCAATCACTTCTTTTGCTTGATTAATGACATAAAGTCTCGTCTGTTCGCCAACAATCATCGTCTTGATAATATCTAAGATGTATCCCCAATTAAAACGTGTAGTAAATACACCAATTAATTCATTTTCATCATAAATGGGCGCTGCAAATGTCATAGTATCACAACCTAACGTCTTTGAACGATACATATCACTTACATACACCGTTTCTGTTGTTGTGACTTCCTTAAACCATGTTCGCTCACTAAAATGAGTCATCTTCGACACCGCTGGGTGCACATTAGCTACAAGGTTGCCCGATAAATCAACTATCATTAAATCATGATACACTTCGTAAATACGGTGAATATCTTTTAATAATACCGCTGCTTCTCGTTTGCTTTTTTCTGTCTGTAACCTAGCGGCCAACTTTACTGATTCAAACGTCGCCCATGCTTGCACATCGCAGTGTCGCTCAAATAAATTGCGATCAATTTTATCAATTGTATCAAAAGCCATATCGGTCGTCCGAAGAGCAATGATATGATTCGCTTGATTTTCAATCCGACCGATGACTTTTTTGCTTTCAGCACTTAACCCCAGTGTTTCTGAAGCGAATTTTTTAATTTCATTTGCGACCACAGCAAAACCTTTTCCCGCTTCACTGGCACGAGCTGCCTCAATACCTGCGTTAAGCGCTAGAATGTTAGACTGTTTTGAAAGTTTCTCTAAAGATGTCATGACGTCGTTAATGTGATTACTTTCCGTTTTTAATTGTTGCATTAATGCAGACATATTTTCATCTTGTAAGAATTGTTTCATTGACTACACCCTTTTTTATCCTTTTCGATAGTGTAGCATATACAACTTTTCTCCTACTATAGTTTTTCAGCACTTTGACAAAAAAAGTATGAGTCCTATCTCATTTAGAGATCAGAGCCAATGTCTATCAACTAATAAGACATTCGCCAGTTATTTTTATAGTATCAATCGATCACCCTTTTACTGCAGCACCTGAAATTCCTGCAATAAAGCGTTTTTGGAAGGTAACATACACGATAATTACCGGAATAATTGAGATTGCTGTTGCCGCAAATAAACCACCGTAGTCTGTTCCGTACTGACCACTAAACAGTTTTAACCCCACTGCAATCAACTGTTTAGATTGCGTATTAATGATGAGATATGGCCATAAGAAATCTTCCCATACCCACAAAAATTGAAAAATAGCAATACTTGAAATAGCATTTCGGGACATCGGTAAAATAACCCTGTGGAAAATATACCATTCTGTCGCACCATCCATCCTAGCTGCCTCTATCACATCATCAGGAATAGTCATGATATTTTGCCTTAAGAGAAATATTCCGAAACCACTAAAGATGGAAGGCAAAATTAACGCTATATAGCTGTCTAACCAACCGAAATTCACAATCATATCATATCGAGGAATAATCGTTACTGCCCACGGAATCATCATTGTTCCTAAGATCATCCCAAAAATAAATTCCCGGCCTTTAAATGTGTATTTAGCTAAGGCAAACCCTACAATAGCACTTGTATAGATGACGGTACCCGTTACAACGACCGCTACGAATAAGCTATTTCCAAACATCCTTAAAAAATCGAAACGTTCTTGAACGTTAATATAGTTCTGTATTGTAAATGTATCAGGTAAGAAGCTGCCACCAATCTTAACAATTTCACTATTAGGTTTAAAGGATGATACAAGCATCCATACAAAAGGCACCACAGTTAATATTGAAAAAGCTAATAATATCAAATTAAATAGTATAACCTTTACTTGCTTCATCTGCTATACCCCCGCTTTCTTTTGAGTTAATTTGAAGGAAATAAGTGTAAGACCGGATATACATACGAATAACACAACAGACATTGCAGAAGCAGAGCCAAAATTATAATTTATAAAGGCATCTTCATATATTAGATAGGAGATCGTATAAGTAGAAGTACCAGGTCCCCCCTCAGTCATAACTAATATTTGTATAAATGACTGCAAGTATGTAATGAGTGAGGTTACTGCTACTAACATTGTAATTGGTGTCAATAGCGGCCAAGTTAAATACTTAAACGCCGTCCAACTATTTGCCCCATCAATTTCTGCTGCCTCAAAGGCATCTTTTGGCAATGACATTAAACCACCTAGATAGATAATAGTCGCATAACCGAAATCTTTCCAAGTCGTCATAACCATAACTGCTGGAAGCGCCGTTCTACTATCACGCAACCAATTAATATCCAAATTAAACACCTCGTTAATCAAACCAAACTGCGGATTATATAACCATACCCAAACAAATGATACGGCAACTAGGGGCGTAATTGTTGGCATGTAGAAAATCGTTCGAAAGGTCGTTTTAAATCGTGATAATTTTGAATATAAAGCCAGCGCAATCACTAAACCGATGCTCACCCTAAAAAAGATAACGACGAGAGAAAAAATCAATGTGTTAGACATTGATGTCCAAAAAAGTTTGCTATTTAATATCTGTATGTAATTTTCTATTCCGGTAAACTCAAACACATTACTTAATGGATTCCAATGATGAAAACTACCTACAAAAGCCATGATGATTGGGTAAATCATAAAAATCGAAAAATGTAAAAGTAAGATTACTATGGTGACATTTTTCAAACTAAATATACTTTGTTTTTTACGCTCTACTACATTTCCATTCATGTAAACACCTTCTTAGTTAATAATTGTGAAGCAGCAACACAATGAAGCTGCTTCATTTATATCAAACCGAGTAAAACTTAGTCGTTATAATGCAGATAGTTTTTTTCTGCTGAGATAAACTTTGACTGCGACATACCATTTTCAATATCTTCCTGTGCTTGTGATAAAACACTCTCAATGTCTTTCCGATTATAGAAAATCTCTTGGAAAACTTGACCAGATACTGTTTCTATAATTGCCGGAAATGGACCCGGCCACATATATCTATCAATATTTTCTGATAACACACTGAGAACAGGATTAGAAAGAATCTCAGCATGATTAGCCACCGCATACTTGGTTGGGAAAGTAGAATTTAAAAGAGCATAATCTACCGAAAAATCGTCACCTGCCAAAACAAATCGCACAAAATCCTGCGCTACTTCTTGTTCAGCACTCGGGGCATTTTTATTGATTCCAAATGTACTTTCACCATTATAACGATCAATCGCAAATGGTATTTCTTCTGTTATAAATGGTGTTTGAAAAACACCCCACTCTATATCTGGATAATTATTATTCAATTCTCCTTGGAACCATCCCCACTTGTAAACCATCGCAGACTGACCATTCCCAAAGCTTTGAGAAGAATCATCACCAAAGTTCGGCGAACCCACTTCGTGTTCATAATATAACTCATGAAGATATTCTGTAAATGCCAAGCGTGCTTCGGAATCATAGTTAATATTTTGACCGTTTTCACTAAAGAGTAAATCCTCTTGTTGATAAGGTAAGCCTAAAACCATCGCTTGGTAATCACCGTTAAAGTTATATCCAGCTTGAATAATTGAACCGGTATCATCTTTTTTGGTTAGTTGCTTTGCCACCAAAGCGAACTCTTCCCAAGTATGCGGAATATCTTCCTCGGTTAAACCAGCCTCTTCCCATAAAACTTTATTATAAAAAATGCTACCTGTCATAATCCCAATATCAAAATAGTGAATGTCACCATCAATTATATGTGCATCTACCCCTGAAAAATCAGCTTGTAAATCTGCTAACGGAATATCGTAAGGTGCTAAAAAGTTGATCAAGTTATCATGTTGCGAATTATGAATATTAAATAACGCTGGACCATCATCTCCTTGCAATGCGAGTGGTAATTTAGTCCACATCTCATCCCAAGGGTTCACAACTGTCTTTATATCTACATTGGGATAGATTTCCTTATAGGCGTCGATTTGCTTTTGAAAGACATCTTCTGCTCCCCAGGTCCACAATTCAATTGTGATTGGTTCACCATCATTTACCAACTTATTCGGATTAAACATTACTGCCTCACCAAAAACTTCCATACCCTTGTCGGGCGTTTCATCTTTTGTTAAGTTATTCGACGCACCCCCACCACTACAAGCTACTAAGACACTCAACAGAACCAACATACTAATCCATAATTTTTTAAACATAGCATTTCCTCCTTGCTCCGTATTAGTTTAACGTTAAACCTTGTGGTAAAAAAATATACCCTTTATAAGATTTCTTGAGTACAGAGGTTTAACGTTAAACTTATAGTACCACTTTGTAAGCGTTTTTACAACTTTTTTTAAATTTTTCTTGTTGATTGCCTTTTCACTAAGTAAACCGGCATCGTGCATATCTTTTGAGGCCTTTTTTTATTTAATAAATCTATGATAATATGTGCGACTTGATGCCCCTTTAACTGAATATCCTGACGAATAGTAGTTAACTTTGGTCTTACTAACTTTGATGCGTATATATCATCAAAACCAACAATAGATACATCTTCTGGTATAACAACGCCACGATCAAAGAATGTCTGCATGACTTCAAGCGCTATTAAATCTGCAGCAAATACTAATGCTGTGAACTCCCTCTTGAGTTGAAGCAATCGATCACAAAATGCCTCTATATCTTCTTTTTGGCTATCATACGAAAAAATAGTTTGTTCATTGACCGTTAATTGGTGTTTTTTCATCGTTTCAACATAGCTTTTATATCTTTTTTCCACCACACCACCAGCATCTAGGCCACCATATGAAACGAAACCGATTTTTTTATGTCCATTTTCAATTAGATGTTGTGTTGCTAACTTTGCACCTTGTTGATCATCACTATTCACGAAGAAAACATGCTCTTTTTTACTGTCATAGTATGTATCAATAATAACGACAGGCTTGGTTATCTTCTGTTCAACTGACGATACTTTATCCGGCAACATACCAATGATGACGACACTATCAACATTCCATTTTGACACAATTAACTCTATTTCCTGAATAGAGTGCACGGATTGAACAAGTAAATGAAACTCTTGTTTCTTTATTACTTCTTCAATACCTGCGAGTATTTCTGTGTTGAACGGATCTCTAAACGTTCCATCATTCGTCTCCGTTGAATGGAAAAAAATAATGGCTACTAATTTAGATTTTCGATTAACTAAAGAGCGCGCATACATATTTGGCGTATAATTATATTTTTTTATTATACTTTGTACTTTATCAATAGTATCCTGCGATACTTTATCCGTACGATTGTGAATAACATTTGATACCGTCATTACACTCACATTCGCCTCTTTAGCAATATCTTTTAACGTTGCCATTCTATCACTCCTTTCGTTATTAGAAATCGTAAAATATTATACCATATTTTTCTTCATAAGATAAAATAGAACCACTCTTTAATCAAAGAGTGGTTCTTAAACGATCGTTATACTATGATTAATATGGTCCGGCAAACACTTTCCATATGTTGTCTTGTTTACGAAGTTCAGCGACATGTGTGGCACTAAATAATTCAAAACGCACACTCATTTTGACAATATCCTTATCCTCACGTGACTGGAGTTCATCTACATGCAGATCATAAAAATATCGAAAATCAAACGCCATCTCTGAATACTCTCTAAAGATATTTTCTTGATAGTAGCCTTGTAATTCCAGCTCATCACTGAAAGATCCATCATTATAAAGAATCAACGTACTCACCCGGTCTTCACCAGTTGCTACACTATGAAGAAATACAACGAACATTTCATCAGAAGTAAACGACTCAAAATGGCTTAAGTCTTCTGATTTTAAAAAAGCTTGATAGTGACCACGCGCTTCTTCACCTAGTTGTTCAATATATGAGAATGCTTGTGGCCGCTGTAATTGTTGAATTGATGCTCTTAGCGCTTGGTTATCACGAATGAGACGCGCCATCTCCTCTTCTTGCTCTTTTATCTGACTTAAGAGTGATGCCGTATCGGCCTCCTCCGATTGACAACCGGCTAATACAAACAAGAACAGCATGATCAATAAGTAATAGTGACATTTACAATGCTTATACATGAATCTCGCCATTACGTTTAAACACTTCGACGAGGACAAGTGCCACTGCGCCTAATGCGGTAGCCTCATCACCTAACTCAGAGACAAAAATCGGGGTTTCTTTTGCTTTTTTAGTTAGCGCACGTCGGTTGACTGTCGCTTTTATCTCAGGCAATAAATACTTACTCGCTTTCATCACGCCGCCATTTAAAAGGATTCTGTCAGGGTTGATTGTATGAATGACATTCGTCAAGCCAATACCAATCGCTTCTGCTGTTTCAGTTAAACACGATTGACTAAAACAATCCCCCGCTTCAGCCGCTTTAAATAAATCATAGGCAGTTGGTGAAGTTGTAGTTAATGTCGTCTCCACACCAGCTATTAACGCCTGTTCAGCTCGCTTTTGGATGGCTTCGCCAGAGACAATTGTCTGAAGGCATCCTTTATTTCCACAACTACACGTTTCCCCGTGTAAATCAATCGTCATATGTCCAATCTCTCCTGCAATATGCGCATCACCACGGTACAGTTTACCATCTAATACAACACCCGCACCAACGCCACTGCCAATGTTAACCGCGAGTAGATTATTGATCCCTTTTCCTTGGCCAAACCACGTTTCCCCTAAAGCTAAGGCTCTGGCATCATTTTCAACTTGAACGACTAAATCAAAATGCTTTGTTAAGACGTCTTTTACTGGGATATCTCGCAAATGTAGATTTGGGGCAAATAAACCGACACCATTTTTCGCATCAACAACGCCGTGCATCGCAACACCTATCCCAATAAGTTTATCCATGTATGTTTCGTTACGATTAATAAGCGCCTCTGCTTCATTAATTAATAGCGCTAAATAATCCTGTTTGGCTATGCCTTTTGTTACGCTGACTTCCTTCTTATCAATAAGATTCGCTTGCAGATTCGTTAGGACAACAGAGACTTCTCTTGGTCCAGCGTCAATACCAATCACACAAAAAGCGTCGTGGTCAATGACCAGTAATGTCGGTTTTCTTCCACCCTTCGACTCACCTTGCGCACTCTCTTTGACGATTTGTTGTTCAATTAACTCTTTAACGATTGTTCCCACCGTCGGTGGGGTCAGTTTAATGGCCTTTGCTATTTCCGCACGAGAAATAGGTCCGTCATTCAATATCTTTTTTAAAATTAACGATTTATTTAATTTTTTCATCGCTTGAAAACTACCGCGCTTCATCTGTTTCTCCTCCAACTGATCACGTCTATTACCATGTCCTTACTTTATTAAATTAATTCATCATCTAAAGTACCATTTTATCATGTAAAGACAAGCATTAAAAGACATACTCTTTCTTAATTCATATGGTCAAAAAACGAGACGTCGCGCTTTTTTTATCATCGCTCACTTAACAGATGGTATCGATCAAGTTGAAGGTCGTCACATCAACCAACCCCCTGTTGCTAATCCTTATATCAGGTATGACAGGTAAAGCAATGAGAGAGAAGGTCATAAATGGCGCATGCATCTGGCACCCGAGACGAACCCACCCCTGCTTCAACTGTTCTACTTTTTGTAACAATGTGGATTCATCTAAGTCAGACATAAGCCCGGCAATCGGTAAAGGCACTTCTGCAATCACTTCTCCATCAAGTACACATACCATTCCACCACCAATTTTAATAAGGTAGTTAGCTGCCACAGCCATATCAGTTTCACTGACACCCATCACCAGTAAGTTGTGGCTATCATGAGCCACTGTCGATGCAACAGCTCCTCTTTTTAACTCAAAACCCGTCACGAACTGGTTTGATATTTGTCCCGTTTGATGATGGCGATCAATGCATGCAAGTTTAATCACGTCATTTTTCATATCTACTTGTAGTGCACCATCTGATACTTTTAGTGAGACGGTTTGCTTTTTAGTACGCGCACTATTCTCTATCACTTCTATAATATTCACATTAACTGGTCCCATTAGGTCTGTCACTAAGTTAAAGTCATCAGCAACAAGGGGACGCTTCACTTTTACTGACTGATAATATTTTTCTGGATAAAGATAAGGTTTAACTTCTTGAATAAAGGCCTTATTTTTCACCACATGTGTTCCCTTAACGAACACATCCGTTGGTTCAACAGTTTCTAGATGATCCAATAAGATAATATCAGCTACTTTACCTGGCGCAATACTTCCATAATCTCGGTCTAAATTAAAGTATCGCGCGGTGTTTAACGTCGCTAACTTAATCGCAATGACCGGATCAACACCTTCTTCTATAGCACGTCTGACAACATGATTAATTTGACCTTTTTGTACCAGTGTTTCCGGATAAATATCGTCTGTCACTAACATAATGTAGTCTGTTTGCACCCGGTTCTCTGTGATCACCTTAATGACTTCTTTCACATCCTGCCACGCAGATCCTTCTCTGATCATCACATACATACCAAGACGTAACTTTTCAATTGCTTGTTCTTTTGTGACTGTCTCATGACATGAGTTGACACCACTTAATAAATAGCTCGTTAACTCTTCTTTTGTTCCTTCAGGAAAGTGACCCGTTGGGGTGAGATTTTGTGCTAATGTCGCATTAATTTCACCTACCATTTTTTCGTTTCTTTGTATTACACCTGGGTAATTCATCACTTCTCCAAGCCCAACGACACCGTCCCATGTTAAACCTTCCTTGACATCATCTACTGATATTTCTGCACCGGCATCTTCCAAATCGTCTGTTGCTGGTACACATGAGGGAAAGGTAGTAAAAACATGAATAGGTGCTTGTCTACCTTCCTCATGCATTAAACGAACACCTTCTATACCAAAGACATTAGCCATTTCATGCGGGTCCATAAAAATTGCCGTTGTCCCTTTTTTGACGGCCGCTTGACTGAAAGTTGAGACAGAAAACATGGTACTTTCCACATGCATATGACCATCCATTAAACCTGGAGCTACATACCGACCTGTCGCATCAATCACAGTTGTCTTTTCTCCAATCATCTTCTTCGCCTGACCGATAAAGACAATCCGCTCATCTTTAATGGCTACATCTAACCCCTCATTCAATTCGCCTGTCATCACATTAACAATCGTCCCATTTGTAATCACGGTATCAGCGTAATCTTTTCCATTTGTAACTGCCATTAATTGTTCACTTACTGTGTATAGTGGTTTAACCATTATAATCTCCCCTTCTCTTTACCCCTTTATATTTTATCCGTCTGTCATAACCCTACACCGACCGCATCGATATCAAGTCCACAGTTACGTTACTTATACCCTATTCTTTCAAAAACAAAGACACCTTTCTTTGAGTCATCGATTGCACAACAAAGAAGGTGTCTTTTCAATCGATGTAGTCCAGTGATTTACGGTCACTTAGGTAGAAACGCTTGTGCCTATTCACAAGCTTATACATCTTCGTATAGTATTTTATTCAAGTATTTATCCATTATTTAAAATATGGGTCTTTAAATAGGCACTCACGCCATCTTCATCATTGGTTAATGCCGTTACATCGTCAGCCATTTGCTTTAATTCATCCGGTGCATTTTTCATCGCCACCGCATAGCCCGCATATTCAAACATAGGCACATCGTTAAAGCTATCGCCCATCACTAAAATATGCTCAGGTTTGACATTTATTTTCGTTAAGATATCTTTTATACCCGTTGCTTTATTCTTTTCTGTGACCATGATTTCTATGTTAGCCTGCGTGGATGATGACGTTGAGAATGGGTAACGTTGATGAATCTCTTCTAATGTCATTTTCCACTTAGCTAGTTTTTCTTTGTCTTTACTAAAGCAGTAAAACTTCGAGTAGCCAACATCTTCAATCGTATCAACCCAGGTAATGCCTCCATCCAATGCTTCAAGGCGCTCACGCCATTCACTTCCTAGAATATCGGCTGGCTTCTCACCTGAAATTTCAGCAGCAAGCATCGGTTGGTCTTTTTTAAGCGCCACTCCTTCACCTGTCGTCGGGAACACTTCGTAATACATGTTGTGCTCACCTGCTGCTTGAATCACCTCTTTAACTAGAGGAAAATCTAGCGTATGTTGAAATAACAATTCCTCACCAAGGTAGCCCGTCATCCCGTTCGAGCTGATGATGCCATCGACAGTAAAGCCTTTTGGAGCTCTTGTTAAAATCTCACCTTGACCTCGACCTGTCGCAACAAATACAGGGATACCTGCTCGTCTTACCGCATCAATTGTTGCCATTGTTTCATCACTGACAAAATTGTCTTCACGTAACAGCGTGCCATCCATGTCCAGGAAAATTGCTTCTGGTTTTTTCATGTCATGTCCCTCCTCATCTATATTAAGAAACAGTATAGCATGAATTCATTTTCGTTGCGAAAAAATGCTTATTTCTCAATTTTCAGTCGATTTATCGAGGATGATATGTTACATTAAAAACACACATCATACTTAAAAAGACTACTAGGGGTGCCCATCACAGGCTGAGAGAAAACACGTGTTTTTAACCCTTTATGACCTGATCTAGTTTGTACTAGCGGAGGGAAGTAGCGAGCTCAGGTCTTGTCTTTTATCGTCTGGTATTCATTTGCGATATAGGGAGGACTTTTTTTATGACTAAAACACGTACACTAACAGAAACAGCTATCTTTATTGCGATTGGGGTCATTGGTTCGACCTTTTTAGCTATTGGAATTGGGCCTTATCGCGCATTTTTCATCCAACATACGCTTAATGTTCTTCTCAGTGCCTTTTACGGCACTAAGCAAGCCGTAACGGTCAGCTTCACGGTAGGCTTATTGCGTAATTTACTCGGTATAGGCACTATTTTTGCCTTTCCAGGCGGCATGTTTGGTGCTTATTTTTCTGGGCTCTTCTACCGATTACATCCCTCAATTTATACGGCAATATTTGGTGAAGTCATTGGAACTGGCTTCTTTGGCGCAGTAACCGCTAGATATTTAAGTATGTGGTTGACCGGTGAATCATTGCCATTATTTTTCTTTATCCCCGGGTTTTTCGTCAGTAGTTTAACAGGCGCCCTCATCGCTCTCCTTCTCTATACGAAAAAAGGGGCTTTGTTATCAATGATTTTTATGAGGACACCCGGCCAAAAAAAGACATCTTAATGAGTCTGTTAACACAGCAAACGCCCACCTACCCTATCGCATCAAGTTATTACGACAGGGCAGGTGGGCTAATATGACACTATCTTTCACTTACGCTCTAGACTGATCTTTTTTGTTTTTTTCACACAGTTATGGATTCTTATCGACTTTGACATACACTTCTTCAATTCGATTTTTCGAAACACTTAAAATATCGAACTGAATATTTTTATAGTAAATCGGCGTCTTATACGCTGCATCTGGTATATAACCTATGATATCCGTTAAAAAACCATTTAGCGTTTCATAAGTATCGACAGGGAGCTCAATACCAAAGAGTTGATTTAAATCCATTAAATGTATTGTTCCTTTAACTGTCGCTTCATAAGGCGAATGTTTGATCACTTCTCGATTGGACAATACCTCTCCATGCTCACTTGATATTTCACCGATAATCTCTTCAATCAAGTCTTCAAGCGTCACCAAACCATCTGTCCCACCATATTCATCTAAAATAATCGCCATATGAATATTTTCTTTCTGCATATCCGCTAAAAGTGTGTCAATCGACTGATGTTCCATCACAAAGTACGGTTTCCGCATAATATCGGCTAACCGAAAGTTAGAGGCGTCTTCACTTATCATCACAATTAAATCTTTCGTATGGAGTATACCAATAATTTCATCTAAATCCTCTTTATAAACAGGAAAGCGTGTAAAGCGATGTTCTTTAATAAGTGCAATAACTTCCTCATACGACGCACCGACCTCGATAGCTTCAATTTCTGTCCGGTGAGTCATAATATCAGACACATCTTTATCATTAAATTCAAAGATATTATGAATCAACCGCTTCTCGCTTGATTCAATTGTGCCTTTTTCATCACCAATATCTACCAGCATACGAATTTCTTCTTCTGTCACACTCTCATCTTCACTATTTGGATCGACACCAAACAGACGTGATACTGCATTGGTTGAGGTATTTAACAATTTCACAATTGGCAAGCTCATTTTAAACATAAACGTAATTGGTTTCACCGCAAAATTAGCGACTTTTTCTTTTCGTTTTAACGCCACTTGTTTCGGAACAAGTTCACCAAAAACAAGTGTTATATAAGATAAAACGATTGTTACAATCACTAAACTCAAACGTCTCAACAAACTAACCGAAAACGGAATACCTGCCGCGCGCAGTGTTTCTGAAAGCGGACCACTAAAGACATCCGCCGCAAAAGCACTCGCTAAAAAACCTGCTAACGTAATCCCTATTTGAATGGTTGCCAAAAAACGTCCTGGTTGAGATAACAACCGATCAAGGGCCTGTGCTTTTTTATCTCCTCTTTCTGCCATCCGCTTCACTTTATTGTCATTGAGTGATACTAAGGCAATTTCTGAAGCCGCAAAAAAAGCATTGATCATTATTAATACTACTAGGGCAACGACTGCTATCCCCATTCTATTCACTCCTTAAACTGTTCTTATATATTTAGAGTATACCCAACTATCATAACTTTGTCTGTCTATTATATGCGTCATGACAGATTTTTTTAATATCATCCATAGCTGATTGATGTTTCTTTCTAGCAAGTTCAACACGCAATGATAATAAACAATCATTTTTAAATAAACGTTTGATAGTTTATTATCATTTTGGTATACTGTAGTTAGAAAAGGGTGATGATATGGACGATTACACACATATTCCTGCCACACGACGTTTAGAACTATTTAAAAATCAATTAACCAAGTCAGAAGTGAAATTGTATGACTATATTATGAAACACTTAGACGAGGTTGTTTATCATTCTCTATCAGAACTCTCTGAACAAGCACAAGTCGCTGAAGCTACAAGCTTACGTTTTTTTAAAAAACTCAATTACAGTGGCTTTCAGGCATTTAAATTTGATTTAGCTAAAGAACAACCAAACGATGCCAAAGCAACAACAAACGTATATACACGTGTTAAAAATGGCATGATATATTCTGTTGAAACAAATCATCACATGTTAGATGAAGCGATGCTTCAGCGCGTAGCCCACTTACTCAATCAAAAGTCAGAAGTCGTTATTTTTGCTATCGGCGCCTCTGGCATTGCTGGATTGGACTTTCAGAATCAACTGATGCGTGTAGGTAAAAACATTGATGTTGTAACTGACACACATACACAAATTATGCGTGCGGCTAATGCGACAGAGCAGACATTGTTAATTGTGATTAGTTTAAGCGGGAGTACAAAATCACTGATTGAAAGTACCACCATTGCACGTAGTAAGGGTGCGCATGTCGTGAGTTTAACTGGTTATTTGCACTCACCACTTACAAAAGTGAGTGATGATATATTGTTAACACACGTTAAAGAACATCCACTAGAACGTGGGACACTCGCGGGAAAAGTGGCACAACTGTTTGTGATTGACGCTTTATGTACAGCCTATATTCACTTGCATAAAACTGATGCCAAAGCACGACGCGAAGAAATTACCGCCTTCACAGCGGATAAACTCTATTAAGAAAGGATGGGATACTGTTGTATATTAAAAATGCTCGGCTCTACTTACCACACGAAACGGTGACAGGAGATGTCATGATTAAAGACGGGAAAATCGAAGCGATTTTAACATCTGGACACATGGATACTACTGATGATGACGTCGTTATTGATGCACAAGGACATGCGCTAATTCCTGGATTTATTGATACACATATTCACGGCGCTAATGGGGTTGATGTAATGGACCCAGAAGAAGATGCCATTCTTAAGATGGCTGAACACTTGGTCACAGAAGGTACCACCGCTTTTCTCGCCACAACGATGACAGAAAGTATCGATGCGATTGAAACGGCACTGGCTCATGCTGGGCAAACAACTACACCAGAAAAAACAGCTGAGTTGCTCGGTGTTCATTTAGAGGGACCCTTCGTTAATACAGTGAAAAAAGGGGCACAACCGGAGCAACACATTATTAAACCGGACCTTGATTTATTTAAACGTTGGCAAGCACTGAGTCACAATAAAATTAAAACGGTTACCATGGCACCAGAAGAAGATACAACTGGATCGTTTGTCAAAGCGTTACGTGAAACAGGTGTTAACGTGTCAATGGGCCACACAGACGTTACCTTTGAACAAGCAAAAGAAGCAACAACACTTGGTGTCAACCAAGTCACTCATCTCTGTAATCAAATGAATGGGATTCATCACCGAGATGTCGGTCTCGTCGGGGCAAGCTTTCTACTTCCGGCGTTACAACTTGAATTAATCGCAGACGGTATCCACGTATCACAAGAAATGTTACAACTTATTTATAATAACGTTGGGAGTGACCGCCTCATCCTAATTACAGATGCGATGCGTGCGAAAGGGTTAGAAGACGGCACCTATACGCTTGGCGGACAAACCGTAAATGTCAAAGACAAAAAAGCCACGCTTGCTGATGGCACATTGGCAGGGAGCGTTCTTCCGATGATTGATGGCGCAAGACGTATGCTGACACTTGACGGTGCGACACTAAGAGACATTATTCAGATGGCGTCTATTAATCCAGCTCGACAACTTGGCGTTTACGACCGTAAAGGGTCGATTGACGTCGGTAAAGATGCAGATTTACTCATTGTGACTAAAGATTTACAGCTAATAAAAACTATAACAAAAGGCGAAATTGCCTACGAGGAGGATGTATGATGAAAGTTATTGTTTGTCAAAATTACCAACACTTAAGCGACTACGCTAAAGACAAAGTCATCGAAGTTATTAACAGTAAAGAAAAACCGGTACTCGGTCTTGCGACCGGATCAACACCTGAAGGTATGTATCAAGCATTGATTGAGGCTTACAAGGACAACAAAGTATCATTTAAAAATGTAACGACCTTTAACCTAGATGAATATATCGGCTTAAAGAAAGAAGACCCAAACAGTTACCAACACTTTATGGATGAGCATTTCTTTAATCATGTAGATATCGACCAAAGCGAAACATATTTACCACCAGGTAATACGAGTGATCACCAACAAGCTTGTCTAGATTACGAAAAAAACATGCATCAACACGATGATATTGACTTACAAGTACTCGGTGTAGGGATTAATGGTCATATCGGATTTAACGAACCAGGGACAGATTTTGACACGCGTACCCATGTGATTGAGTTAGATGCATCGACACGCGAAGCCAATGCGCGCTTTTTTGATTCACTAGATGAGGTACCAACACACGCTATCACAATGGGAATTGCTACAATTATGGAGAGTAAACAAATCATTTTAATGGCGTCAGGTGATAGCAAAAAAGAAGCGGTTAAAAGATTAATGGAAGGTGATATTACACCAGACTTTCCAGCATCCGTTTTACACCGCCACCCGCATGTTACGGTTGTTCTTGACCGCGAGGCAGCAAGCCTACTCACTGATGATCAAATTGATCACGTACTTGATTAAGGAACAACTTAGCTAAATGTTAAAAACCAGCTCACCTACGCGCATGTAGGTGAGCTGGTTTTAATATTAGCGTTTATTAAACGTCGAAGGATCAGGACCGACACGCTCATTCTTATTTAAACGATTGATTGTCTGCATTTCTTCTTGACTGAGCTCAAAATCAAAAATCGCCGCATTTTCTTTTATCCGGTGTATTTTCGTTGATTTTGGAATTGTCACTACACCACTTTGTAAATCCCAGCGAATTAACACTTGAGCTACCGTCTTATTATGGGGCGCCGCAATCTTTTTAAGTACGTCATTATCAAACAACTGCCCCTGTTTTAACGGTGACCACGCTTCTACTTGAATGTTATACTGACGACAAAAATCACGTAACGGCTCCTGTGTAAGATGCGGATGAAATTCCACTTGGTTCACCATTGGGGTGACTTTTGAGCTTTTTATTAATTGTTGTAAATGTTCTTCTTTAAAGTTACTCACACCAATAGCTCGCACTTTCTTCTCTTGATAGAGCTTTTCAAAAGCACGCCAAGTGTCCTCATAAAGATCGGCTTCTGGAACGGGCCAGTGAATCAAGTATAGATCCAAATAATCGAGATCTAACCGCTTACGTGTCGCTTCAAAAGCCGCAAGTGTTGATTCATACCCTTGATCTTTATTCCACAACTTAGAGGTGATAAATAACTCCTCACGCGGAACATCCACTGCTTTAATTGCCTCACCTACTCCTGACTCATTACCATAAACGCTTGCCGTATCAATACTGCGATAACCCGCTTCAATCGCATCAATAACCGCTTGCTTTACCTCTTGACCATCGTCTACTTGAAATACACCTAGTCCAAGCCAAGGCATCTCAACACCATTGGACAATGTTGTTGTACTCATTAAACCTTTCAACATACTCAAACCTCCTAACGTTATCATACATCTAATTATAACGCTTACACTTAGATCTCCCTAATATTTTGATTGATACGTGTACCTTTCTTCTCAATAGCTGTTGCAACTGACGATTAAAGGAATTATAATATCGATAAGTTCTTATTTTGCATTCACGCAACTTTTTAGAGAGCAAGACACTTTATAACACGGTTATTGAGAGTGAGGATATATAACATGGACAATCTATTATTGGCTTTTGGCTTGACATTATTTGCTGGCTTGGCTACAGGTATTGGGAGTGTACTAGCTTTCTTTACGTCAACAACGAATACAAAATTCTTATCTTACTCTTTAGGTTTTTCTGCAGGAGTTATGATCTATGTTTCAATGATTGAAATTTTTCCCAAAGCACAAGAAGCATTAGTTGTAGCATACGGTGAAACAAGAGGGGCATGGTATACGGTTTTAGGCTTCTTTGGAGGGATGCTGCTTATTGCGCTCATTGATAAACTCATTCCAAAACAAGGAAATCCACATGAAGTCAGGAAAGTTGAGGACATGGATGAGACAGAAGCAAAAAAAGCAAAACAACAAGGCGAATTAATGAAGATGGGCACATTTACTGCGTTAGCCATCGCTATTCACAACTTCCCTGAGGGCATTGCCACATTTACTGCAACATTACAAGACCCGAGTCTCGGTATCCCAATCGCCATTGCTATTGCGATTCATAATATTCCTGAAGGTATCGCTATCTCTGTACCCGTTTACTTTGCGACAGGGAGTAAGAAAAAGGCGTTTAAACTATCTTTTCTCTCTGGTTTAGCAGAACCTGCAGGGGCACTGATCGCTTACTTAGTTTTGATGCCTTTTTTATCAGACGGTCTTTTTGGTATTATTTTTGCTGGTGTTGCTGGCATTATGGTCTTTATCTCACTTGATGAGTTACTTCCTGCCGCCAAGAAATATGACGAAACGCATAAATCTATTTATGGATTAGTTGCGGGAATGATCGTGATGGCCCTTAGCCTACTGCTACTTATGTAAGTTATCGTCACGTAAATCTAACAATACTATACTATCAAACAATAAAGCTCCCTATTTGTCGTTATTGAACTACCCCCACCTAACATTCTCACGAATGTTTGAGGAAGGGGATTCCATAAGGACACCCTAAAGGCAACCCATGCTCATTCAACTAAG
>NZ_FOWN01000024.1 GCF_900115465.1 Halolactibacillus alkaliphilus | reverse complement strand
TCGAGCCCCTAAGCTCCCGGACCTCCGTTTGATAGCGAAAATGTTTGGCTTGATTAAACACCCGGAGGGTGTGATCCATGGACATCACAAAATCAGGATCGATTTTATGCTTATATAAGCGATTTGAAAAAATGGCCTTCATGCCCATGATACCCACCCTCCCTTGGTTTTGTGACGGTCACTGTTAGTGCTTTAATTATACCATGCGGAATATATGTTTGTCACTTCAAAAATATTCAAAACAAGCGATTCATCACCCACCTAGTGCTGACGCACTTGAGGAAGGTGTCTTCTCGCCCTAAAGCGATAAAGTAGGTTCTTCACTAAAAACTCTCTAAAAATAAGTCTACTTAATGTTAACCTATTATTTAGGATAGGAGCGATTCGGATTCCCATAACTCGTTTTCCAATTGTATACCCATTCCATAGTAGTGGAAGTATGATACTGTATACATGTGATAAAATAACCAGCGCAATAATATAAAAATCGAAAAATGAGAAATTACCTTTGTGAAAAACAAAACTAATTATTAAAGCAATTATTACATTAATAATTAGATCGATAATTAGTGCAATACCCCTTTCAATAACTCCAACTGGACTTGCTGTTAAAGTATTCATGCTGATACAACTCGCCATTCATAGTATTTATATGTATTTTGAATGCACCTGAGTGCTCCCACAGCTAAAGCAGTGGGGTTCCAAAACTATTGAACTACCCCACCTAACATTCTCACGAATGTTTGAGGAAGGGGATGCCATAAGGACACCTAAAGGGGACCTATGCTCGATCAACTAAGCATAAGTTTTTCTACCTACCAACCGCCGCAAGCCTATTTTCTCAACATCTGTTAGAGCCTCTTGAGGAAATTGTGTGTTCCAGGAACACAACTTACTTTGGTCAAATCGTTCCGTCTAGCAAAACGCATGGGTTCTAACAAAAGACAGGGTACGCGTCATGTAGACCTTGTTTCTGCTCTGGAACAAGTGAATACAACATCGGTGGGAGTTTTTCTTTAAAGCCCATTGCCCGACGGACAATGACATAAGCGGCCGCCATGTGTATGGACACACACCAAGCCGCTTCATATATTTCATCTTGCAAATTTGACTTGTATAAGCAGGGTTAACAATGTAGACAACACTCCCCATTTTTCAGCTCTTGACTTGGTTGCTAGGATCATCTTTTGATAAGAAAACTCACTCATTAGGTGATTGGCTTTCTTATGTCCATAGGGACGCGACACTTTAGAGCGCCGTATCCAATCTTTTGCTAGCAAGGGGATTCGGGAAGGATTATATCTCTACCCCTAAGACGACAAGCAATACTTAAAAAACATAGAGTAAACTAGAAAGAGGTCATAATGAAGTATGTAAATTATAAAGCTTCTCCCGTTCATTTAATGATTCGTCAACAAGACGGACGATGGTTAAGAACCAATATTGTCAGTGAATATTTTTAAGAAGTATGTAAAAGAGCAAAAGTCCCGATTTTAATCCCTCACGCTTTAAGACACAGTCATGCCGTTCACTTATTAGTATTTGGTGCAAATATAAAATACGTATCCGAGAGACTAGGCCATAAATCGACACACGTCACTGCAGATACGTATTTACACATTACTGAGAAACTAGAAAAAGAGTCTCTCGACTTGTATTCAAATTACATCAATTCATGATTTGGTGGGCAAAAAGGGGGCAAAGCTCAATCACACCTTGCCGAAACGTTGATATAACAACGTTAACCAATACTTCCTTCCATTTCATAAGAAATTAATCGGTTCATTTCAACCGCATATTCCATTGGTAATTCTTTTGTGAATGGCTCGATGAAGCCCATGACAATCATTTCTGTCGCTTCTTGTTCTGAAATACCACGACTCATCAAGTAGAAGAGTTGTTCTTCAGACACTTTCGATACTTTTGCTTCGTGTTCAAGTGAAATATTGTCATTTAAAATTTCATTATATGGAATCGTATCAGATGTTGATTTATTATCCATAATTAAGGTGTCACACTCAATATTAGAACGTGCCCCGTCAGCCTTACGGCCAAAGTGTACAATTCCTCGGTAAGAGACTTTTCCACCATGCTTAGAAATAGATTTAGAGACAATTGTCGAAGATGTGTTAGGTGCTAAGTGTATCATCTTCGCCCCTGCATCTTGAAGCTGCCCTTTTCCAGCTAATGCAATAGATAATGTCATTCCTCTTGCACCTTCTCCTTTTAGAAGAACAGCTGGGTATTTCATCGTTAACTTCGATCCAATGTTACCATCAACCCATTCCATCGTCGCATTAGCATCACATGTCGCACGTTTAGTTACAAGATTATAAACATTATTAGCCCAGTTTTGAATTGTCGTGTAACGACAATAAGCATCTTTTTTAACATAGATTTCAACAACTGCACTATGGAGTGAGTTTGTCGTAAAGACTGGTGCTGTACAGCCTTCTACGTAATGAACCGATGCACCTTCATCAACGATAATTAGTGTCCGTTCAAACTGTCCCATATTTTCTGAGTTAATGCGGAAGTAAGCTTGTAGTGGTGTATCTGCTTTCACACCTTTTGGTACATAAATAAATGAACCACCCGACCATACAGCCGAATTTAAGGCTGAAAACTTGTTGTCGGTATAAGGAATCACTTTACCGAAGTATTCTTTAAACAAATCTTCATTTTCTTTCAGCGCTGTGTCTGTATCTTTAAAGACAATCCCCATTTTTTCAAGATCTTCTTTTAGGTTGTGGTAAACCACTTCAGATTCATACTGTGCTGACACACCGGCAAGATATTTTTGTTCTGCTTCTGGAATACCTAATTTATCAAACGTTCGTTTAATTTCCTCTGGCACCTCATCCCATGAGCGCTCAGAACGTTCGGATGGTTTGACGTAATAAGTTATCTCATCAAAATCTAGTTCAGATAAATCACCGCCCCATTGTGGCATCGGTGTTTTATAGAAATGCTCCAGTGCTTTTAATCGATAATCTAGCATCCATTGGGGTTCTTCTTTTATATTTGAAATTTCTCGTACTACTTTTTCTGTGAGGCCACGCTCTGTACGAAAAATAGATACATCTTTATCATGAAATCCGTATTTATAATCGCCTACATCTGGTCCGTTTTTAGACATATTAGCCCCTCCTTTATTTCATTAATAATATTTACATCTCGTCCTCTTGATCTATCGCTTTCTCCATCGCCTTCCAAGCAAGTGTAGCACATTTAATACGGGCAGGAAATTTCTGTACACCTTGCAGTGCTTCAATATCACCAAGTTCTAAATCATCGCTGTCCGTTTCTTTACCTAACATCATGTTAGAAAAGTACTGTGATAGTTTTAGTGCTTCTTCAACAGATTTCCCTTTGACTACTTGCGTCATCATCGAAGCTGAAGCAAGACTAATCGAACAACCTTCTCCTTCAAATTTCGCATCAATGACAACCTCACCTTCAATAATGAAATGCAACTGAATTCTGTCGCCACATGTTGGATTATTCATTTCAAGTGTTAGGCCCTCGTTTAATGTCCCTTTATTGCGTGGGTTTTTATAGTGATCCATAATAACTTGACGATATAGCGTATCTAAATTATTAAAAGACATCTCCGAAAAACTCCTTCGCTTGTTTAAGTCCGTCTATAAAACGATCAACATCTTCGATTGTGTTGTATAAATAAAAACTTGCTCTAGCTGTTGCCGTCACATTGAGCCACTTCATCAGTGGTTGACAACAATGATGCCCTGCTCTCACAGCAACACCATACGAATCCAATACAGTTGCTGTATCGTGCGGATGGACATCTTTTAGATTAAAGGTAATCAAACCGCATCGCTCTGTCGGACCATATATGTCAACTCCGTCTAATTGCTTAAGCTGTTCCATCGCATAGTCGGTTAACATTTTTTCATGTGCTGTGATCTTATCTAAACCAATATTTTCTAGATACTTTATCGCTGCTTGAAGTCCAACAGCACCTGCAATGATTGGAGTTCCACCTTCAAACTTCCATGGCAGCTCTTTCCAAGTAGCGTCAGTCAATTCAACAAAGTCAATCATTTCACCACCATATTCTACGGGATCCATCTGATTTAACCATTGTTTTTTACCATATAATACGCCAATACCGGTGGGACCACACATTTTATGACCACTAAACGCATAGAAATCACAATCAAGCGCCTGAACATCAACTTTCATATGTGGTACAGCTTGTGCACCATCTACAAGGACAACAGCCCCCATTTCATGGGCATATGTCGTTATCTCTTTAATAGGGTTAATTGTTCCTAAAACATTTGAAACATGTGTAATAGCTACAAGCTTCGTTTTATCCGTGATGGTTTGCTTAACAGCTGTCTCACTCAAAGTACCGTCTTTTTCAAGTGGAATGAATTTTAGCAGCGCACCTGTTCGTTTTGCCACCTGTTGCCAAGGAAGCAGATTACTGTGATGTTCCATAGGTGTAAGAACGATCTCATCGCCTGGTTGAATGAATTTCTCACTGTAACTGCGAGCAACAATATTAATCGCCTGTGTTGTGCCACGGGTAAAGATAATTTCTTTAGAGTGAGGGGCATTTATAAATTGCTGCACAGTTTCTCTTGCCCCTTCATAGGCATCTGTCGCGCGTTGACCAAGCGTATGAACACCTCGATGGACGTTTGCGTTATCATACTTATAATACGTTTCAATCGCATCTATGACCATTTGTGGTTTTTGTGCCGTAGCAGCTGAATCGAGATAAACAAGCGGATGATTGTTGACTGTTTGAGTCAAAATCGGGAAATCTTGTTTGACATCTAATGGCGTCATCTTAATTTACTTTCCCTTCAATAACATCCGTAAGTTGATCACGTACGGCTTGAATAGGAATTTCATTAACTACTGGCGCTAAGAAACCGTGAATTATCAATCGTTCAGCTTCTTGGCGTGAAATGCCACGACTCATAAGATAATACAGTTGTAAAGGATCAACACGTCCAACTGATGCCGCATGTCCTGCTGTTACATCATCTTCATCAATTAAAAGAATCGGATTTGCATCACCTCTTGCGTGCTTACTTAACATAAGTACACGTGATTCTTGTTCGGCATTCGCTTTTGTTCCACCGTGCTCAATCTTACCAATACCATGAAAAATACCTGTCGCTCTATCTTTCATAACACCATGCTGTAGAATGATGCCATTTGTATGTTTGCCATGATTAACAATATGCGCTGTGAAATTCTGTGTTTGATCTCCACGTCCTACTGAAACAGCTTTAGCAAAGCAAACCGATTGGTCACCTAATAGGTGTGTCACGTTTTCAGAAATAGTATCACCGTCATTCATCTGACCCAATGCCCATTCAATCGTTGCATCACGCTCTGCTAAACCACGGCGATTAATATAGGATGTCGTTCCATGTGCAAAGTGATCCACAGAACCGTAAGAGATTTTGGCATTAGCCCCTGCAAAAACTTCACTAATCACATTCATCACTGTTTTTGCTTCTGTTTCTGTCGCTAAATAGTTTTCAACATAAGTCACTTCACTATTTTCTTCAGCCACAAGAATAACATGATTGAACAAAGCTTGTGATGGATTGTCTTGCCAAAAAATCGTTTGAATCGGTTCGTTTACAATAACATTCTTGGGAACATAGATGAAAGCACCACCGTTAACTAAAGCAGCATGTAGAGCTGTCAACTTGTGCTCACTTACTTGCACAGCATCAGTCATAAAGTATTTTTGTACAAGCTCTGGATACTCAGTGATAGCCGTTTGTAAATCAGTTAAGATAACTCCTTGATCCATCAAATCACTTGTTAGGTGCACATACTGTTTTACAGTATCTCGTAAAACAAGTAAGTTTTGTTTTTTCTCAGTATCTACAAATTTTTTGATCCCTTCTGGTAAATCGGTCAAAGTGATTTGTTTTGCTTCTTCTTGATTTGTCACATGTTCAAAGCTATTAAAATCCCAACGGGTGATTTTTGTTTTATCTGGCTTTGGCATATCCGTTTTTTGCGCTACATCAAAAGCATTTAAGCGCATATCTGTCATCCACGTTGGCTCTTGTTGTTTCTTCGAATAACTTTCAATATAGTCACGAGTAAATACATCGGTTGACATCAAATTCCTCCTCCCTTACGACTTATTTTCCAACAGTCTCGTCTTCAATTCCTAATTCTTGTTTAATCCATTCATAGCCTTCGCTCTCTAAACGTTCGACAAGCTCAGGTCCACCAGACTTCACCACGCGTCCTTGCATCATAACATGTACAAAGTCTGGTTTAACATAGTTTAAAAGTCTTTGATAGTGCGTAATAATCAAGCAACCAAATGCCTCATTACGTAATTTATTAATACCTTTTGATACAACTTTTAATGCATCAATATCAAGACCAGAGTCAATCTCATCTAAAATACCGATTGCTGGTTTAAGTAGCATGAGTTGAAGGATTTCATTTCGTTTTTTCTCTCCACCTGAGAAACCTTCATTTAAATAACGTTGCGACATGTTTTTATCCATTTCTAGATAATCCATCGCTGCATCCATCTCTTTAATAAATTTCATTAATGGAATTTCGTCACCTTCTTCACGGTGTGCATTAATAGATGAGCGTAGGAAATCTGATGTTGTTACGCCACTAATTTCACTTGGGTACTGCATCGCTAGGAATAATCCTGCTTTTGCACGTTCATCTACTTCCATCTCTAAAACATCTTCGCCATCCATCAAGATTTGACCTTTTGTCACTTCATATTTCGGGTGACCCATGATAGCCGAAGCCAAAGTGGATTTACCCGTACCATTTGGTCCCATTATGGCATGAAATTCGCCACCTTTTACTGTCAAATTAACACCTTTTAAAATTTCCTTTCCATCAATCTCAACATGAAGATCTTTAATTTCTAACGTTGAACCACTCATATCTATACCTCCTAAGAAATTATCTCGCATTTTATTGTGTCACTGAGTGTCATTTCCATTCTCAGTTTATACTCATTACAATCTTAAACTATTTCAAAAATTATGGCAAGATTTTAACACCGAAAAATGCACTTTTTAAACTATTCAGTATGCAAAGTTGTTGGGAATCATAGATTATAGACAAACATTGCCACTTCTTCTCATTTTTTAACGCCTTTCTGTCATAAAAACAGGCGGTATAGAATTAAATAGTGTCATAATTTGTATTTTTTTATTAATATAAAGAAAAAACCTCCTACACATATGTTCAGCAAAGTGTAGAGGTTTTTCTCATTTACTCAAGTTAATTGAGTTTACATATCTCTGTGAATGTCTTGTTTTAATTCAGCAATCATCTTTGTGCTTTCTGCGTGACTTTTTTCTCTTTCTCTTTCAACTTTCAAGCGCTTATCAACGTTATTCTCATACTCAGAGAAATTAATATTGTGTGACTGTTGCATCGCCTTTTCCATTTCTGGTGTGTAGTTTAGATTGAGTTTTTCCATCTTGTTAAAAAAGTCCCCTTATGATTTATTTAATTCATCTATCATTATAACACGTGCACATAATGATGAAAAATCTGATTTAGGCTTATTTAAACTGATTTTAGACACTCTAACCCATTCTGAGTCTTGTAACGAGGTAGACGTAAAAATACAGACGAATCCTTCAGTATTCGTCTGTATTTCTTTGAATGACTATTCAGCTCCACCGACTGGCACAACTTCACCTTTGTATTTCTCATTAATAAAGTTCGTAATTTCTTCTGATTGAAGTACTTCTACAAGTTTTTGTAGATTCTCATTGTCCTCATCTTCCGCACGCGCGGCGATAATATTAACATAAAGAGAATCTGCACCTTCATAAAATAACGCGTCATCTACCGGTGAAAGACCTGCATCAATCGCATAGTTACCATTAATTGCAATAAGTGTGTTTGATTCATTTTCATAAGCTTCGATCAAGAACTCTGGGTTGACCGATGGTGAGAATGTTAAATTAAGCGGATTATCTACAATATCATCAATCGTCGCTGCTGATTTGTCTACATCATCAGCAAGTGTGATAAATCCGTTTGCTTCAAATAGAGCTAATATACGTCCATGATCAGGAACACTGCGACTAATAATAACTTCTGTACCTTCTGCAATAACGTCAATGGATGGAATATCTTTCGAGAAGACGCCTAATGGTTCAACATGAATACCACCTATGTTCACTAAATCATAGCCATGATCGGTTTTTGATAATTCAAAGAACGGAATGTGTTGGAAGTAGTTAGCATCAAGCTCACCACGTGATAAATCTTCATTTGGTAGAGCATAGTCTGTATACGTTTCAATAGTTAATGTAATACCTTCTTCTGCTAATATCGGTTTTACTTCTTCTAAAATTTCAGCATGTGGTACCGAAGTAGCCCCTACTTTAATTTCATTCTCATCCGTCTCTCCACCACAAGCAGCAAGCAATCCAACAGTTAAAGCGAGTAAAAATAAGCTGATTAATTTTTTCATAGTAAAATCCCCTTTTCTTTTTTTATATTCAAAGCACTTTAGCGCTTATCAATCTTTTTCGTTACGATATCACCAATGAATTGGAAAACAAAGACGATAATAACAATTAGTAACGTACAAATATAGACGATATCCATGTTACGTCTTGTAAAACCATAGAAGTAAGCATAATCACCTAAACCGCCTGCACCAATGGATCCCGCAACAGCTGTATAGCCGATAAGAGCGATAGCCGTAACTGTTAAACCAGAAACAAGCGCAGGTAATGATTCTTTAAGTAACACTTTAAAAATAATCGTTGACGATTTAGCACCCATTGCTTTTGCTGCTTCAATCACACCGTGGTCAACTTCTCGTAGAGCAATTTCAACTAACCTACCATAAAACGGTGCAGACCCTAATATTAGTGCCGGTAACGCTGCTGTTGGCCCTCGGAAAGTTCCGAATAAGAAAACAGTTAGCGGTAATATTAAAAAGATCAAAATAATAAAAGGAATGGCTCGAAATATATTAACAACCCCTGCAGTAATTGAGTATATCACTTTATTATCCCACAAATTACCTGGTGCTGATAAATAAATAAGTAAACCAAGTATCGTACCTAAAATCAACGTCCCAACTAAAGCAACTAGCGTCATATAAAGTGTCTCACCTGTCGCAAAAATCAAATCCATCCAGTTTATATTAGGAAATAAATTAGCCATGTGAGATCACCTCCACATCAACAGAGGTTGACCTGATAAATTGAAGCGCGTCTTCCACCGCTGTCAATTCTCCTGTCATTTGAACATACAGTGACCCATAGGCACCCTCTTGTGTTTGTTTGATGTTGCCTTGAATAATGTTGACATCTACTTCATATTTTTTTGCTACTTCAGAAATGATCGCTTGATTCGCTGTTTCTTTCACAAACTGAAGCTTTAAGATATGCCCATCTGATATATGTTCTAACAGTAAGTCATCTGTTAGTTCATCATCAGGTTTACCCATAACTTGTTCCACAAACTTTTTCGTGACAGGCATTTTCGGATAAGAAAACACATCGAGTACACTACCTTGTTCGACAATACGTCCTGACTCCATTACCGCTACATTATGACATATTTTTTGGATAACATGCATTTCATGAGTAATCAGAATAATTGTTAAGCCTAGTTTTTCATTAATATCTACGAGTAAGCCTAATATAGCATCTGTTGTTTCTGGGTCAAGTGCTGATGTTGCTTCATCACATAACAGTACTTTAGGATTATTAGCTAAAGCGCGGGCAATGCCAACCCGTTGTTTTTGTCCACCACTTAATTGAGAAGGGTAATTTTTCTCTTTACCCGTTAAACCGACAAGATCAATCAATTCTTGGACTCTTTTAGCACTTTCACCTTTTGATACACCAGCAATCTCAAGCGGAAAGGCAATGTTTTCCTCAACTGTTCGTGACCACAATAAGTTAAAGTGTTGGAAAATCATCCCGATTTCTTGGCGTTTTATTCGGAGGTCATGTTTTGATAATCCGGTAACATTTTGCCCTTCGATCTCAACCGTACCACTTGTCGGTTCTTCTAAACGGTTAATTAAGCGAATAAAGGTACTTTTCCCGGCGCCACTATAACCAATAACGCCGAAGATTTCTCCTTTTTCAATTTTTAAACTCATGTTATCAACAGCTTTAAACTCTTGATGATTTGTTTTAAATATTTTTGATAATTGTTCAATAACAATCATTCAACTTCCCCCTAAAATCTAAATATTCATTCTTTTTAATGCGTTTTTATTTTGTATCTACTATGCACAAAGTTTTGCTCTGCAAAATTTATAAATATAAAAGCGTCCCCTTATTCTCCTTTAATAAGAGAACAAAAAGACGCTGGCATCATGTGCTTACGTTTAAGCGTTCTCTCATCATCCAAAGCTTATGCTTTGCAGGAATTGGCACCTTTTTAAATATCGATGATATTTAACGGTTGCCGGGCTTCGTCGGGCCAGTCCCTCCACCTCTCTTAATAAGAGTCTTAAATATTTAATTGGTTAATGGTGATAATAGCACGTATGAAAATAACTGTCAACACGTTTTCACATTATTTTGTCCATGTTATACTAGAATTTACGAATACCTATCCAACGAAAGGGCGCGTGATTTAAATGATCGTTGCACCAGACTTTACACTTTCATATATAGATAAGAACATCAAGTTGTCGCTTAGCGACTTTAAAGGCCAAATGGTATTACTGACCTTTTGGGCTTCTTGGTGTCCTGACTGTAGTAAGGACATGCCACTCAAAGAGCGTTTGTTCAAAACTGTTAATCAAGATAAATTGAAGATGCTCACAATCAATGTTTCTGGTCGAGAAAGAAATAGCCATGACGCTTTGCGTTATAGTAAAAACTTTATCACCCAGCCGACACTTATAGATGACGGACGCGAGACATATTTAAAGTATCATTGTCTTGGTGTGCCGACCACGGTATTGATTAACCAAGAAGGACAGATTGTAAAACAATGGGGAGAGAATTTAAACATACTAGAGCTTATGGAACTGATTGGTGACTTCCTATAACCTCACTTGTCTATGATAATCATCTTATATGATTGATTTCTTCACAACTTAATTAAGGAGTCATTTTGATAAAAAGTAAAACCAGCCTAAAATTGGTGTGATGGCTGGTTTATTTAATCTATTTAGTTAAATCAATATCATTAATTTGAGAAAGATTCTGTGTCACATGCGCTTCACTCAATTCGCTTAAGAATCGACTATATTCATCACGCGTCATCAACTTTTTTACATCCTGGATATCGTTTGGTTTGATCACAATCAACCATCCCTGATCATAAGGCGACGTATTAATGTATTCTGGCTGATCTTCTAATAAATGATTGACGTCAACAATATCACCGTCTATAGGTGCGTATAATTCAGATACTGTTTTTACTGATTCAACATTGCCAAATGTTTCGTTTGCTTTAATGGATGTACCGATGTCACTAATTTCAGCAAATACAACATCTCCCAATTCATCTTGGGCATGATCTGTGACGCCAATACGTATTACATCCTCTTCTATACTTAGCCAAATATGTTCATCTGTATAATAATATTCTTTTGGTAGTACCATATTTCTTATCCCTTCTTTCACTGCCTGAAAATTATTTATTTCCATGTTTGTTCAAACTGCGCCTCTTTAAAACCTACTGTCACATGATTTTCATCAAAGGTTAATGGACGTTTCATTAACATCCCATCACTTGTTAACACATCTAATTTTTCATCAAATGTCATGTCATTTAATTTATCTTTTAAATTTAATTCACGATATTTTTGACCACTTGTATTAAAAAACTTTTTAATATCTAACTCACTTCGTTCAATAAGTTCTTTTACTAAAGCTTTAGATGGTGTATCTTCAACGATATGATGTTCAACAAAGCCCACGCCATTTGTATCAAACCAATTTTTAGCTTTTCTGCATGTCCCACATTTAGGATAACAGTAAAAAGTAATTGTCATCATCTTCTCCTACCTTTCTATGTTAGCACTGTATCAAAGTATAATGGTTTTCTCTTTTACTTTCCACCTATCCGCTTTTGTTAAACCAATTAAATGAATAAGTTCAACGAACATATCCTCCCATTCACACAAACCGTAACTATTCTTATTTACAACTTTAGATATTTCAGTTAAACTAATAGGATAGACTTTTTTTTATTAAATACTCATTCATATTTAAGGATAAGTAAAGGAGATCAAAAGAAAATGACAGAAACCATTGTCGAATTGAAAAACATTCGTTATGCGTATGAAGATAAAATCGCACTAAAAGACGTCAATTTATCTATCCCTCGTGGGGCATTCTTAGGTCTTGTTGGACCAAATGGCGGAGGTAAAACGACGCTCATTAAACTATTACTCGGGGTGTTGACACCACAACAAGGATCGATTGAACTTTTCGGAACACCCTCAGATAAATTTAAGGCTTGGGGTAAAATCGGCTTTGTTTCACAAAAAGCAAACGCCTTTAATCGCGGATTTCCAGCAACAGTAAAAGAAATTGTGGCAACTGGATTAACTGCTCAAATTGGCTATCTAAAATTTTTCACAAAAAAACATAGAGATAAAGTAAATGAAGCCATTGATCTTGTTGGTATGCTTGATTATATTGATCAAAATATTGGCGATTTATCCGGTGGTCAACAACAGCGCATCTTTATTGCACGTGCTCTAGTGAGCGAACCAGAGTTTCTCATTCTTGATGAACCAACAGTTGGAATCGATACTGAGAACGTCCAAAAGTTTTATGAACTGTTAAGAAAATTAAATCGTGACAAGAAAATCACACTCCTCCTTGTTTCTCACGACATTGGAACGATGACCAGTTATGCGAATGGTGTTGCTTGTCTCAATAAAGAAATCCATTTCCATGGTGATACAACCGATTTTCATAATTTATCAGATCAACGTTTATCAGCATTTTATGGTCACGACTTAAATATCGTGACCCACAATCATTAAGGACGGTGAAGTCATTTGTTAAGTCAGTTTTTTGAATTTGAATTTTTACGCACAACACTTTATACCGGATTAATTATCGGACTCATCGCGCCATTGTTAGGTACCTTTGTAGTTGTAAGACGCTTAGCGCTTATTGCCGACGGATTAAGCCATGTAACTTTAGCCGGTATTGCCTTTGGTTTATTCATAGATAAACAATACGGATTAACTCTGTTAACCCCTTTTACTTCTGGGACCATTTTTTCTATTTTCGGTGCTATACTTATCGAACGATTACGAACAGTATACAAAGCTTATGAAGATTTAGCTATCCCTATTATATTATCCGGTGGGGTTGGTTTAAGTGTGATCTTCATTGCACTTGCTGACGGGCTAAACAATGATTTATACTCTTATTTATTTGGTTCCGTTTCAGCTGTTTCACGTCAAGATTTCAATACAATACGCATCATCGCCGTCATTGTATTGACTTTAATGGTCATTTTTTATAAAGAACTATTTATGCTGTCATTTGATGAAGAGCATGCAAAAGTATCTGGGATACACGCTAAAAGTATTCATATGTTGTTTATCTTATTAACAGCTTTAGTTATTTCTGCTTCGATTCGCATTGTTGGCGTCTTGCTGGTGTCTGCTTTAATGACTTTGCCAGTCGCAAGTAGCATCCGAATCGCAAAAGGATTTAAACAAACCATTGTTTATTCGATTCTTTTTGGTGAGGCTAGTGTCATCATCGGCATCATCTCTGGATATTATTTAGAAATACCACCAGGAGGGACCATTGTGATGGTGGCAATTGCTATTCTTATTTTAACAACCATGCTCAAAAAAGCTTGGTTAAAATCACAAAGAAAGAAGGCGATTTTATGAACTTAGATGAAGCACTTACTAAACTAAAAGAAGCGGGGTATAAACATACGAATAAACGTACCATGATTCTAGAGTTTTTCAGTAAAGAAGGTCGGTATAAAACAGCAAAAGATTTACTCGCTTATATGGAACCTTATTATGAAGGCATTAGTTTTGATACAATCTATCGCAATTTACACCTTTTTCATGAACTAGGCATTTTAGAGTCAACAGAGCTGGACGGGGAAAAACATTATCAAATGAGGTGCGCCAATCATCACCACCATCACTTTATTTGTCGTAACTGTGGGGCAACTAGGCGCATTCAGGCTTGTCCTATGAATTTTGTTGGTGAGGACTTAACTGGTTATGCGATTGAAGGACATAAATTTGAAGTCTATGGTTTATGCCCCGCATGTCAAGTTGCTTAAAAGACCTGTCAAATATGAACGTTTAAATCCCCTCTCCTACAGTGTTTGGAGAGGGGATTTGAAATTAAATACTTATTTAACAATAAGCACCGGACAGTTTGCACGTTTGGCTACTTTATGACTGACACTTCCTAACACCATCTCTTGTAAGCTATTTAGTCCTCTACTACCAATAATAACAAGATCATAGTGCTCATCATTAGCGAATTTAACGATTGTTGGACCAGGGTCACCATGTAAAACCTTAATATTGTAATTAATACTTGCTTCTGTTAGCTTTCGTTCAGATATTTCTAATTTTTCTCGACGACTTCGATCTAAATCATTTGCATTCCAATGATACGTGGCATCAGCTTTTGCGGCAGTTCCATCCACTACATATAAGATAGTTACTTCTGAATCCGTTTGACAGTGAGCTAATTCAACGGCTTTCTCACACGCTCGGATTGAGTATTCAGAGCCATCAGAGGCGAGTAATATTTTTTTGAACATGAATGACCACTCCCTTAAAAATAAAATAAATGATAGTATAATCTATCCTTAAACACTGTCAACTAAACCTATTTGAAAAATATTTGTGCATTTAGATGTTAGGCGTCTTTATGTTATTTTAACCTCTCACATTCTAAACAAGATAATACAGCTTATTTAGTTTTTTATTGAATTTTCACCGGACCTTTTATTTTAATTGATTTTTGAGCTGCATCGGTTATACATTGTGTTAAAAAGGCATCTTCATAGGTGGATAAAATATGCTGCGTATCCTTAGAAACAATTGCATCAACAAAGACCTTGTCTTCTAAAAAATATGGGTCCATCGTGTCTTTTCGTTTCTCTTTACCCGCCAACGTTTCAATAATGACAACTTCAGGCGACCAATGAATCATACCTTTGTTAGTATAAAAGGTAAAACCAGCCTCAAATAGGCCGTCTGGCAGGACACACGTATTGGTAATGTTTGCGATAACGCCTGAATCAAAATGTATATTAAGTGTACCGACATCTGCGACCGTAACATCCTCTAACTGTTCATACATTACTCGATGACCAGCATACGCCTGTACTTCCTTCACCTCTCCAACAAGAAATCTTAACAAATCAACTATATGTGTAGTCTGCTCATTAAATTGCCCCCCAGAAAGTGCTTGATTTCGCCACCAGTTTACCTTAGGCATTGACCCCATCCATCGACCTGTTACCATACCTATCTTATGATCCTCTAAGATTTTCTTCACATACTGAATAGATTCACTATATCTAAAATGGTACCCAACAGCTGTTACTAAAGGTTCTTTAGCCAATTCTTTCACGATTTTTTCTGGCATCTCTTTTGATATGCCGAGCGGCTTTTCTACAAAGAATGGGATTCGGCGTTCAATTAACGTCATCTCCATTGATCCATGCGCCATGGGGGGCACACAGAGATAGACACCGTCTAAAGCTTGTTTGTCTAACATTTCGTTAAAATCATCATAACCTGTTGCTTCTTTATATTGCTCAGCAAAAATATCTGCCTTCTTTTTACTCGTTCCGCATACAGCAGCTATTACCACATTCTCCATAGTAGATAAAATATCTGCATGTTTTTTACTAAAACCACCCGTCCCTACAATACCAATTCTTACTGTCATTCTAATCATCCTTCTTTTAAGTGACTTAGTTAATTAATTTACTTTATTTTAACGTTATCTTATTTTACAAGCAACTAGAAATAACAAAACTAAAATCAACCTTCGACTATCCATTCGTTTAAAAGCTTCATTTCTTACAAAGTTCCTTAAACATGTTACAATGATTCTGACATAACATAAACAACAATTATAGCAAGGAGGGCAAATGATGAGATTAACAGTTACCGATCAAGCCATCCAATGGTTTAAAGACGAGGTGTTGGTTGAAAAGGGAAGTTTTATTCGTTTTTATGTAAAAATATACGGGTCAAGTCCAATTAGAGAAGGCTACGCACTTGCATTTGATGTCCATGGTGAGTCCATTGACGGAACAGTTGGAGAGAAAGCCGAACAAGAGGGCATCACATTCTATATAAAAGAAGATGACCTATGGTTTTTTGATGGTCATGATTTGTTAGTTGATTATGATGAAAAAACAAAAGAGGTTGCTTATCATTATCCGACACGAAATTAAAAATAAGGTCAAGCTGAGGATTTCTCAACTTGACCTTATGTATTAAAAAATTTTTTCTAGCGCTTGCTTGATTCGATCTTGATCAAATGGCTTCACAATAAAGTCTTTTGCTCCGGCTTGAATCGCTTCAAGTACCATTTGTTGTTGGCCCATCGCTGAGCACATCACAATCGTTGCTCCTGGGTCATTGGCTTTAATGTTTTTAACAGCTTCTACACCGTTCATCTCAGGCATCGTAATATCCATGGTGACTAAATCTGGTTTCAAATCATTATATAAATCAATGGCTACCTGGCCATTTTCAGCCTCTCCAACAACTTCGTGTCCTAATGATTGAAAAATATTTTTTAGCTGCATACGCATAAATGCAGCATCATCTGTAACTAAAATACGTGCCATATTTTCTCTCTCCTCTAAATCTTATATTTCTTTTTTATATAGTTTACTGTTCTTCAACAACCTCTTTCACTTCCGTTAACTCTTGATGGTTTAAAATATACGCTAAATCAACCAGAAGTAATAAGCGGTCATCTAACTTGGCTACACCACTTAAGAATTTCGCATGTACGCCTCGAATTGATGTCGGTGCTGGCTCAACGATTTTCTCATCAATATCTATAACATCTGATGCCTCATCCACTATGAAACCAACAGATACATCATCTACAAGTGCAACAAGCATACGTGAATGATCTGTTTTATCGGTTTTATCCATATCCATACGACGTTTTAAATCAATGACAGGGATAACCTCGCCTCTTAGTTTAGTTATACCTTCAATGAAATCTGAAACTTGTGGTAATTTAGTCATATCTAGTAATTTTTCAATTGACACAATTTGTTGGATGCTTGCACCATACTCTTGATCATTTAAACGGAAAACGATATATTTTTCTGTACTCATCTATCTCTTCTCCTTTAATACATATTTACACTCGCGCTTCATATCATACAAATCTAAGGATACATTAATCAATTACTGTAATGCAACTATTAGTTTAAGGATTAATTATTCAAAAGAAGATATATAGATAAAATTTGATCATTAGGATAAGCAACCTCTACAAGTAGCGCTCGCTTGAAACCAGATAGTGTCGCATCACCTTTTAAAATTGTTGGGTGAGTAATATCCGTAGTTAACCCCTGTTCTGATAAATACGTAGATAAACTTCCCGCAATCATATTACCTAATTCCCCTGCAAAAGAATCCAACATATCGCCTTCTACTGGCATGCCAAACATCTTTTCACCTATATGACTAAAAAAAGCATCATTAGATTGTAAAATCAGTTCCCCTTTAACATTACCGGTATAACCAATCATCACACCAAAATCCACTCTAAGAGGCGGCTGGATAAGCTTTGGCGCACTTACTTCTGGATCGATGGGGATAATCTTCTTAACAGATACAATCGATCCGTTATATACATCTTTAATAATTTCATTCATACTTTTTTCTCCTGCTGTCACAATACTTCCTCCCCAAAATCTCAATTCCACTATAAACTTATACTTTTATTTTCGGTCTAATGTACTAAATAATGAAGAGTTTTGAAAAAAAAGTTGGTTTTCTTACAAAACCAATACTTTTGACTCACTCTATTATCCGCTAAATATAGACCTATATTAACTTTTAATTGTAACTAAATAAAAAAAAGAAAGCGCAAGACGTTGTTAAAAGATAAAAAACATCTTATCAGCTTGTGCTTTCAAAACCATTCTGTTGTTGCGGCCGCAATCAAATTATAGTATGAGTGCCCCAATTAAGCCAAAAATAATTAAAGGTATATTATAGTGTATAAAGGTCGGAACACACGTATCCCAAATATGATCATGTTTCCCATCCGCATTAAGTCCTGATGTTGGCCCAAGTGTTGTGTCACTAACTGGTGATCCTGCATCTCCCAATGCGCCAGCCGTTCCAATCAGCGCAGCAATAGCCATTGGAGAAAGCCCCATTTGGAGACCAAATGGCACATATAGTACAGCTAAAATCGGAATCGTCGCAAAAGAAGAACCTATACCAATTGTAATAAGTAAACCAACGAGTAAAAGAATCAAAATTAGAAAGACACGAGACAAACCGAAGAATTGCTCAGTTTGACTAATTAACGCATCCACTGCGCCAATTTTCTTGAGCAAATGACTGAAGCCTCCGGCTACAATCATGACAAAACCTATCGTTGCCATCATCTTAATACCTTCTGTCATGACACGGTCAAGTTCTCGATAAGGTACCACTCCAAAGGCAAACATTAGAGAAATACCAACAAGCGCGCCAATGATAAGTTCTCCAGAAATGATTTGCACAACGAGTGCGATGAAAATACTAACAACCGTTAGCGTGTGTTTTAATGTGAACCTTGTCTCTTCTTCTTTTGGTGAAAAGAACGTTGGTGCATAACCTTTTATTTTTAACTCCCTAGGTTTACGGTACGTAATAAATATCGATACAAAGAGACCAACAACCATTCCTAAACCCGGCACTAGCATAGCAAGAGAAACATCACGTAGTAAAATCTCTTGACCGCTCAGTGCCATATTTCTTTGAATGATCTGTTGGAAAATAAGGCCATACCCAACAGGAATCATAATATAGGGTGCTTCCAATCCAAAAGTAAGAGCACTAGCGACGGCTCTTCGATCAATTTTCATTTCATCAAATAAAGAAAGTAGTGGCGGAATAAGTAATGGTATGAAAGCAATATGAATCGGCACTACATTTTGAGAAAATGATGATATAATTGCAATCGATAATAAGAGAATTCCACGTTTATTTGATAGATGACGTGTTAATATCTTTACAAGGCTCATTGTAATCCCACTATAATTAATCGCTACGGCAAAAGCTCCTAACAATATATAACTTAAAGCCGTTTTTGCTTGATCGCCACCCATTCCTTCAATGAACAGTGTGAGCGTCTCAACAAATGATAAACCTGATACTAATCCAGCAATAATGCCTGAGAGCATTAACGCAAGCAATACGTGTACGCGTAATAAACTCAAAGCAACCAAGCTTATTACCGCTATTAAAACAACCCATTCTAACATGTTAAACTTCCCCTCTTCTCTCTTTTTCTTTATCACTTTACCATAGTAAAGGATATTGAGGGAAGTTGCAAGGAAAAAAGTTCTATTTACGTTCTATTATATGAATCTTTTAAAACCGGCACGTAACAAAACTTCTCTACATAATATATTGTATTCAGTCAATCTATACCGCCATAGTGCTTTTTCTTATGACAAAAAGTAGTTCGTATGGATAAAACCATGACGAACTACTTTTTAAATTGAAACTGATGTTAGTATCTCTATCTATTGTACACTTTGTTTAACTTCACTGATCATTTCAGTGACAGAAGTAATCCCACCACTAGATAAGTACCAGTAATCTGGCGTTAAATACGTTATATTCCCTTCACTTCCAGCTGTTGTACTGTTTACTAAATCATTGTCTAGTGTCGTTTGCGCCGTATAATCTCCACCTGTAACAGCGTTTCGGTCAAGGACATACATAAGATCTGGATTTTTCTCAGCGATATATTCAAAGCTGATATTTTGTCCGTGATTTACCGCTTCAATTGTTTCGTCAACTGGTGTTACTCCTAATACGTCATGGATAAGACCAAAACGTGATCCAGGTCCATATGCATTGACGGAGCCATCACTTGTTAAGATAATTAAACCTCGTTTATCACTTGGCACCATACTTTTAACAGCATCTACCTCATTTTTTATAGCTTCTACAGCTTCTTTTGCTTCTGTTTGCTTAGAAAAGATTTCTCCCATTAACGTCACATTTTTTTCAAATGATCCTAAGTAATCAGTGTTATCCATCCCAACATAAATGGTTGGTGCTAACTCAGCCAAATCAGCATAAGCTTCCTGTGTACGTCCTGAGATAATAATGAGATCAGGATTTAAATTGGCAAGCACTTCAAAGTCTGGTTCAAATAATGTGCCGGCATTTACATAGCCTTCTGCTGTAAATTCCTCTAGGTAACTTGGTACGTTACCTGTAGGAAGTGCTGCTACATCAATACCTAGATTATTCAATGTATCAAGCGTACCAAAATCAAAAACAACGACTGTTTCTGGGTTAACTGGGACAGTTGTTGTGCCTAACTCATGCTCGACATCAATCTCAGTCGGCCCAACATTTTCAACCTCCTCTATTTCAGGTGTGCCATTATCCGTGACTTCCTCTACTGTGTCTTCTTGACAAGCAACTAACATTATTGCTGCGATTAACGCAAACCCTAATAAAATAAACTTCTTCATACTACTATCGATCCCTTCTTTTGTTTAATTGTTGTTTTTAGTTGACATGCTACTTTTCCACTTATTTTTGGGCCCAGTAGTAAAGTCGCACATCAGAGTCAAAACCATTAAGAAAAATATAAGCAGATACGACATTGATCAATATCTTGAATCTTGATATCCATGTCATAAACTTCTTTTAACACACCATTACGGATAATCTCTTCCGTTGGTCCTTTTTTAATTACTTTCCCATCACGTAAAGCAACGATATAATCAGAGTAGACGGAGGCAAAGTTCACATCATGCAACACAATAACAATCGTCTTACCTAATTCATCTGCTAAACGTCTCAGCACTTTCATAATTTGAACGGAATGTTTCATATCTAAATTATTAAGTGGTTCATCAAGTAATATATATTCGGTATCTTGTGCAATCACCATAGCAATGTAAGCTCGCTGCTTTTGACCACCACTGAGCTGATCTAAGAACTTATTTTCCATTGTTTCTAATTCCATATAATGAATCGCACTATCAATCATTTTTTCATCAAGGTCCGTTAGTTTCCCTTGTGAATAAGGAAAACGACCAAAACTAACAAGTTGTCTCACAGTTAAGCGTACATTAATATCATTCGCTTGTTTTAAAATTGACAACTTTTTAGCAAGCTCTTTATTTTTAGTTGCCGATACTTCTTCCCCATCAATGAGAACTTCACCTTCATCTTTGGCAATCAAGCGACTAACAATGGACAGCAAGGTACTCTTACCAGCGCCATTTGGACCGATAAAAGAGGTGATTTTACCTTTTGGAATGGTCATAGACACATGGTCTACAACAGCCGTATCGCCATAAAGCTTTGTTACTTCTTTAATTTTCACCATGTTCTATTCTCCTTTAAAATAAGATATAAGAAATAAACGCCACCGACTAAGTTAATGACTACACTTAGCGTTGTTGAAAAGTTAAATACACGGTCAATAACGAACTGACCACCAACAAGAGCAATGATACTAACAAATACAGTCGCTAAGATCAACACACTATGTTTATATGTTTTAAACATTTCGTAAGTGACATTTACGACAAGAATACCCAGAAACATAATGGGTCCGACCAGGGCGGTGGCAACCGCCATAAGAATAGCGACAATGACCATAAGTTGTTGTACCACACGGTTATAATCAACACCTAAGTTCACCGCATGACTTTTACCGAGTGATAACACATCTAAGTATTTAGTGAATCTTAATAGGTAAAGTAAGGTAATGAGAATGATGCCAATTGATATATATAGAAGGTCGGTCTGAACGTTATTGAAACTCGCAAACATTCTGTTTTGAACAATCAAAAACTCATTAGGATCAATCAATACCTGCATAAAGGTAGATAAACTTTGAAAGAACGTTCCAAAGATTAACCCTATTAACAGAAGAAAGTAAATATTATTTCCTCTTTTAAATAATAGTTTAAATAGAATTAGCGCGAAAATAATCATCAAACCGATTGATAGAAAATAATTCAATGTTTGATTAGTTGCAGACACGTTTGTTGAACCGTAAAAGAAAATAATCACTGTCTGAATTAACTGGTATAATGCATCCAGACCAATTAAACTCGGGGTAAGAATACGGTTATTTGTAATGGTCTGAAAAATAATTGTAGCAATAGCAATAACTGCACCCGTCACAGCGATTGCTATAATACGTGTAAAGCGTCGCTCTAAAATATATTGCCAGTTACCTGTTAAATCAACAAATAAGAACAATGCAATAGCAACGACACTGCCAACTGCTAATAGCGTTAACTTCATTTTATGACTCATACGCTGACCTCCTCATTACTAGATAGAGGAAGATAAAGCTACCAACGACACCAACAATGACACCAATAGCGATCTCATAAGGGAAAATAATTAATCTTCCTATAATATCGCTTGCAAGAAGGAAAACAGCACCTAATAAGGCTGTAAGCGGCAAGCTATTTCTCAAATGATCTCCTCGATACATTGAAACAATATTTGGTATGATTAGACCTAAAAACGGAATTGTTCCTGCTGTTAAAATGACAACAGATGTGATCAAAGCAACAATAATCAAACCTGTGTTTACAACCACTTTATAATTTAGACCTAAATTCTTTGAAAAATCTTCTCCCATACCTGCAATTGTAAAACGATGCGCAAAAAGATAACTAATAATGACGAGTGGCAGACTAATGTAGAGTAGTTCATAACGTCCTTCTAAAATCAAAGCAAAATTCCCTTGAAGCCAACTTGACATATTTTGTATTAAGTCATTTTGATAAGCGATAAACGTTGTAATCGAGCCAACAATATTACCAAACATCAATCCAACGAGCGGAATAAATATCGGATCTTTAAACTTTACTTTATCTAAGATTTTCATGAAAATGAGTGTTCCTGTAATTGAAAAAATAAAGGCAACAATCATTCGTTCTAAAGGCGTCGCCTGATGAAAGAACATCATCGCAACTAATATACCTAAGCGCGCAGAATCCATCGTGCCAGCTGTTGTGGGTGACACGAACTTGTTTCGACTTAATTGTTGCATTATCAGACCAGATACACTTAATCCGACACCAGCAAGTATAATACTAATTAAACGTGGAATCCGGCTAACTAAAATGATTTGTTGTTGTTGACTCGTTAAGTTAAAAATATCAGTAAATGATAACGGTACAACACCTATAAATATCGATAAGATGGATAAAATGATTAACACGGGGACAAGCACTTTATATTTCAATGTAAAAAATCCTTTTCTCTTTATTCGATAATGAGAGTCATTATCAATTAGTAAATCTTATTTTACCATTTATTGACCAAGTGTCAATAGTTAAACTATAAATAACTGAAAGTTTATAAAAAAACAAAGCCACTAATGTAATCTCACTTACAATGCTCTAATTGCTAAAGATAATACTTAAAAACGCCTTTAAATCAAGGGGTTTTCTCGATTTAAAGACGTTTTATTTTTACTCATTTTGTTCTAGGCTTAAATAGATTGTTTTTGTCAACATACCACGACCGAATTCACATGACCTTTGACTAATTTCTAAACCTCTTCTTAAACTGTCCAACAGTTAAACCTGTCCAACCCCTAAACGCTCTATTAAATACATTAGCATCTGAATAACCTACTAGAAAAGCTATTTCATCAGTTGACATCGTACTGTTTTTCAAATAGTTTCGGGCCATTAATTCTCTTGTATGATTTAATTGCTTGATAAAGGTAGTGTTTTCTACTGCAAGCCTTCTTTGAAGTGTTCTAGGACTTACATTTAACTCTACTGCTACATCTTCTACCGTGTAAGTGCCACCTGGTATCAACTCAATTAATTCATTCCTAACCTTTGCCGCATAAGAATCATCAGCTTCAAGTTCAGCTATGCGCTTCTTTAACTCCGGCTCTAAATAATGCCACATTGTATTATTCGCGGTAATAAAAGGTTGGTGCATATCAATTAAGTCAAGTGTGAGTATATTCTTATCATGCCTTTGAGGTTTCATCCCGAAATATTGTTCGAATTCATCACCGTAATTATATTGAGAAGCTACTTTTTTAGGTATGATCTTTATACCTGTTGCTTTTCTGAGAATGGCCACTATAAGCACTTGTTCACTTAAGACTGTAAACCTGGGGATAGGGGTATGCTGATCATCAAATACAAATTCTAATTCAAGTGTATGGCTATTTTTAACGATATTTAGAGCAAAGGGACCCATTAGCTGCTTATACTTTGCTAGCCTCTCCACACATTTTACTCCATTTTTAGCGCACATAGCCGCAAATAGTGGCGGAACGAATAATACAAGCTCTTCAACATTGCTGAGTCCTAAGATGTGTTCGTTAGTCGTTGCTGTTTCCATGCTATTCATAAATGAGATATATTGTTCTTTACTAATACTGATACCCTCATCATTCATATTCTCCCATGGAATACCAACCTTTTTAAAGATTTCTTGGCTATTCACTCCAATATCTTCAAGAAAATTCTTGTAGGATTGATCAATAAAAAAGAAATTCCCCATTAGCTCACCTACTTTTATTGTTACATTTGAGATTTTACAAACTTATCAAAAACTTTATCTGACACAAGTTTACGAATGAGTATCGCAGGCTTAGCTCCCATACCGACAAGGTATCTCGTTTTTGGTTTTTTTACTGTTGCGGCGGTTACGATTGCTTTAGATACTACTTTGGGATCTGAAAGACTTGTTCCACTATAATTTTTACGCATGTTATCCGCTGCTTTTTTTGCGCTTGTTTTGTATACACTATTTTCAGATACTTTCTCAAGATTATCTGCTGAAATAATACCCCAATCAGTTTTAATACCTCCGGGTTCAATAACTACAACATCTATCCCAAATTGTGCCGTCTCCAATCTCATACTATCACTTAGTCCTTCTACCGCAAACTTAGTCGCGTGATACCATCCACCAAAAGGTGTGTAAATTTTCCCTCCAATAGATGAGATATTAATAATTCTTCCGAATGTGTTTTTTCTCATATGCGGAAGCGCCAACTGACTCATGCGAGCGAGACCAAACACGTTGACTTCTACTTGTCTCCGGGCTTCTTCCATAGGAACATCCTCTATCGCGCCATATGAACCATACCCAGCATTATTAACAAGGACATCTAAACGTCCTTCATTCTTAATTATTTTTTCCATACTATTAACCATTGATTCTTCACTCGTGACGTCTAACTCTAAAATATGGATACCTTTCTCTTCAAGCGTTTTAAGTTTATCTATTCTTCTAGCCGCACCATACACTGTAAAACCTGCTTGATATAAATCTAGTGCTGTTGCATAACCGATACCACTACTCGCGCCTGTTACTAATGCTACTTTTTTATCCATTCTTGCACCCCCATCATTACTTGTCCAAGCATTAATCAATATGACCTAATAACAAGGACTGTAAAATAATTATACAAGGTTTATTTAATTATTTTAATTGCAATACATGACTTTAAATCTGCAATTCGCGCCACACCTAGCAACGTTTAGAAATGTATTCTTTCTATTTTTCTATTTTCAGAAGTCTAAAACCCACCTGTTGTTGACTCATAGTTCTGTGAACTGGATATTAACAACATAATTATAAGGACACCAATCATGACATGTTTTTTCAACTCATTCACATTTAATCTAGCAAGTAGTTGAGGATTGACCTGCGTTTTTTTACATGGCATTAACTAAGTACTTTTTTTCTATGACGCTTCATTTTGTTCATGGCCCATTCATAATGGCTACAAGTAGCAGAAACACAGTAGCTACCGATACTCGTCGTGCCACTCCAATCATAAAAACCTTTTTCAAATAACCCTTTTTCATCTAGGTTCGCAATTAAATCCATGACTTCCCTGTGACTATTCTTTAACATCTTCTCAGCATGATCATAAGACGTTATTTGATGTTTCTCCCAAAACATCATGTTCATGTCACCATACGTTTTCCAATTGTACGCGTTCGGTAAAAAGGCGCTTGATTGGTTGTTCAGATTAGTGGTTAGCCAATTTATAAGGAGTTTATGCCACTCATAAAGATGTATATAAATGTCACGAAGATTTTTATCACGCGTCCAGTGTGCAGCTTGATCACTTTTAGGTTTATCAAAACTAAAGGCTGTCATCTTATCTTCAGAGCTTAACCCTTCTAACATATTAAACATCTGATTAAACTGTCGATGTGCTTGTTCTATTAACGTTTCTTTTGTCTTTGGTTTTACCATAAAATCACGCTCCTCATATGATGATTTCTTTAAATCTCTATCATCCGGGTTCTTTCTTAAATTGATTATATAACGTTCAGAGTGAGAAGACACTTTTCTCAAGTACGCATGTCTAAAAAAATTAAAACCCTTCTCCTATAGATATGTGCTGCCATAGGAGAAGGGTAATCAACACTTGTGAATCATGACTATAGGGTGATTATCTTTTTACAACTCCATTAGTAGATCTTTATCGAAGAAATACAATTGACGTCTGTGTACTTTAATCGATAAAATCTCCTCAATGGCTTCCGTATATAAGTCTAATTGAACACGGTAACGTTCCGCTAACGTTTGTTTTTCTTTCTTAGTCACGTTTCCGGTAATGGTATCCGTTTTATAGTCAAGGATTTCCCATCCATCAGTGGTTTTATATAACACGTCAATCACACCTTGAATAAAGACATCTTCCTGAGTGCCTTGCCAAGATGGATCGACTTTACTGATGTCAACTATATAACTAAAAGGGGTTTCTCTTTCTAACACTTCTGCCTCCCTCATGCGACTCACAATGGGTTGGTCTAGAAAGCGAAGTATATATCCCACATCAATGGCGTCAACTTGTTCATGTGTCAAAATTTCCTTTGCTTCTAGTTCAGCTAAATACTCAACTAAACTTGTTTGATCCCACTGTCGTTTAAAGTTTACATGCTGCATCACCGTGTGCATCGCCGTACCCGCTTCTGCTTTAGTAAGTGCCTTTTCTTCCTGCATAAAGAGAGGACGCTCTTTTTTAAACGGACGTAATTGTCTAACGAATTGATCACTCGCGTACGGGTCTTTTTCTGTTTTACGGCGTTTAATTTCTGTGACACTTTGTTTTGCTTGTTGAGTCGTTGCCATGTGATGTGGGTAGTGATAAGTCAACCTTTCACTAACTAAGTCATCTAACTCTTTACTCGTTGCATCAACCACTGTCTGTGACGTTAAGTGTTCAAAAAGATCAATGGACTGCTTATTCTTTTGGCGTTCTTCTATTCGATAATCGTCACTATTTTTTTGACGCACAATAAATTTTGACGTGTCACCTTTTAAAGAATATTGAACAGGCGCTTCTTCTCTTAATACCTCACCACTTTCATGACGCACTAAACTCATCGCAACCCAGTCTAAGTAAGACTGACTTTCTAGCCTTAAGGCAGCCGGTAACACATCTTGGTCATGAGGAATGACCTCTTGATACTTTTTCACTTTCTTACTAAAGTCACGAACGGCCCCAATCATTACAAGTTTTTCTTTTGCCCGAGTTAAGGCCACATATAAAACACGCATTTCCTCAGCCCATTGCTCTTTTTTCATTTGTTCTCGGATAGCACGGTACATCAGTGTTGGGTACATTAACCTCTTATTAGGATCAATGTATTTACTACTAAAACCAAAATCTTTATGCAGTAAGTATTTGGCATTTAAGTCTTGTTTATTAAACTGTTTATCCATCGCACCTAATATAACCATCGGATATTCTAATCCCTTACTCTTATGAATGGTCATTAACCGAACGACATCTTCTTTCTCCCCAAGTGCCCGAGCAGCTCCTAAGTCTTCCCCTCGTTCTTCCATACGCTCAATCATTCGGAGAAAGCGGTATAATCCACGGAAAGATGTCTCTTCATAGCCCCTTGCCCGGTCATAAAGTGCGCGCAGATTCGCTTGGCGTTGCCGCCCTCCTGGCATACCACTAACAAAATCATAATAACCCGTATCGCGATAGATATACCAAATCAAAGCCGACAAGTCGAGCGTACGATTTTGAATTCGCCAATCAGTGAATTGCTCTAAAAATTGCTGTAATTTCACTTTCAAATTATCGTTGTGCGCGAGGGTATATTGTTTGGCTGCCTCATAAAAGCTCACCTTTTGGTTCGTCAAACGAATTTGGGTAAGTTCTTCTTCATTAAGACCAACAATGGGTGATTTTAATACACTGGCAAACGGAATATCTTGTTTTGCGTTATCGATGATTTTCAACACATTCAGCATGACTTGTATTTCAATGGCTTCTAAGTAACCCGTATCGAGTTCGGCATAAACTGGGATCCCTTGTTTTTTAAGTTCTTCCATAATAACCGGCGCATCGGTTAATGACCGCAGTAAAATAACAATATCTCGGTAATGACAGGGGCGTGACTCTAGTGTATCTTTATCAAACACAAGTGTCGCTTCTTTTTTTCCATGACCAATCCATTGTTTGATTTTCTCAGCATACGCACGTGCTTCGAGTTCCGCTTTTTGCAGGTCATCTTGATCGTCATCTATCGCTGTTTGCGCGGCACGGTCGATAATGATGAGTTCCGCTTCTGGATCCGATTTTACTTGCAAGTCATAATTGGTATTACCATAAATCAGTTGTGAATCATCATCATAGTCCATTTCTCCAACCGTTTCATCTAACAATTGACGAAAGATAAAATTCGTCGCATCAAGAACTTGTTTACGACTACGGAAGTTTTTAGCTAAATCAATCCGGTGTCCAGCGGATTCTGTCGTTTTAAATGTTTTAAACTTGTTTAAAAACAAACTTGGTTCCGCGTGGCGGAATCGGTAGATGGACTGTTTCACATCCCCCACCATAAATAAGTTACCAGGATGCTCTTTCGTAATCGCCCGTAAAATTGTCTCTTGGACCATATTCGTATCTTGGTATTCATCAATGAGTACTTCGGTGAACTTTCGTTCAAGCTGACGAGCAACGTCTGTTTTCTCTACACCTGTCGGTGTTTTTTCAATTAAGACAGCCAACGCAAAATGCTCTAAGTCGTTAAAATCAACAAGGGCTCGTTCTTTCTTTTTCTCTTGATACCCAGCTTGAAAGGCTTTAACAAGATTAATAAGCGTTTGCACGGTTTGTGTCATTGATTGGATATCGTTTTCCTGATCAACCAAGCTACGGGTAAAGTAATCACCTTTTAAGTCAGTGAGTAATTTCTTTAAGCGATCACGGTGATCTTTACACTGTGCTTTTAGGTCTGGATTGCATTCCACTTTTTTCCTAGAGAGAGCTTTAAACTTCATATCTGACATCGCTTCAGCTAAAGCATCCCACCCTCGAGTTTTGGCTTCAATTAACTTATTAATGAGCAACATATCACTGTCATAGGCTTCTCCATAATGGTAGGGGCCATCCGGTAAAAGTGTGATTGCGTGACATTTCTCGGCTTCTTTATTTGCTTGTTCGAGTGTAGCAGTAACTTTATCCACAATAATACTAAACCAAGGACTATTTTCTATCCCTTCACTTAATTGATAATTAGCAACAACTTCATCTAACCACTCTGTTGGCCAAGGATGTTTCATCGCAAAGTCATTTAGCTTTAAAATAATGGCTTCAACATCTTGATCGTGACGGTCGCTACTGAAACGGTCGACAACATCAAAGAAGGCCGCTTGTTCTTTATTTTCTTCACTGTACCAATACTCAAATAAATCTTCTAGCACTTCTTGACGTAATAAATCAGCCTCTAAATCATTCGCAATCCGAAACCCTGGGTCAATATCTAATTTATAACTATAACGTTTAACTAAATCTAAACAAAACGAGTGCAACGTTGAAATCGATGCTTGTTGTAAAAGTGTTGCTTGCTTTTTTAAATGATCCGACGTTGGATTGTCTTCAAGAGCCACGTCAAGGGCGAGTTGTACCCGGGTCCGCATTTCCTGGGCTGCGGCATTCGTGAATGTTGCGACCATCAATTCGTCAATATTAACAGGATCTTCTGTATCAATGACTTTTTGAATGATGCGCTCGACGAGCACAGCCGTTTTGCCAGAACCCGCGGCTGCTGCCACTAAAATGTCTTGTCCTTTTGTATAGATGGCTTCTTCTTGTTGTTCTGTCCATTGTGGCATTAGCGATTCCCCCGTTCTCTTAAACTTTGAAATAATGTTTCTTCATCAACATCAGGTAAGGTACGGTAATGATGTTCATCCAATGATGGATCAAACTGACATACTGATTTAAACGGGCAATACGTACAGGCCGTTTGATTTTGTTTTTGGTACGGATTTAATGACACATCACCCGAAGAAATGTTCAAACCTGCATTGGTAATTTTTTCTCTCACATATTTTTGAAGCTGATCAAAATCTTCAAGACTACGTGTTTTCGACCGGCTGCCAAGTGTACCGTCTTTTTTAATTTCAAATGGTGCAACAGGGCTACTGCCAAATTCAAGTGCTGTATCCATTAATGGCACAATAGTTAGATCATCGACGAGTAACCCCTGCATTTTATACAGTTTAAATAATTCTTGTTCTAATTTATCTGATGGGACAATATCGGGTTGACTGAGGAGTTGGTCATGGACATGAAAGTATAGTACCCCAGCTGGCGTTGCTTTTAATCCAAGCCAGTGCTCAGAATTTTGTAAGAGTACATCTAAGTAGGCAAGCATCTGTAGCGATAACCCGTAATAGACGTCTACTAAATCTAAACTCTTCTTGCTAGATTTATAATCAATAATGCGTAAATAAAGCTGATTATCTACTTTTGCTTGGTCAACTCGATCAATTCTCCCTCTTAATATAAGTTCATAACCATTTGCTAACGTTGTACGAACAGGTGCTAGTGGACTGTCTGGTAAACCGAAGCCTACCTCTAAACCAATCGGACTAAAGCGTGTTCGACGCGCTTGTTCGCTTAAAATAAATGTCGCTCGACCAATCACTGTTTCTAGTTTTTTGCTCATGTATTGATAACGATTTGAACTATGCAAAATCTGATGTTGTAAAACAGGCGATAACTTTTCCATCACGCGCTTTGCATAGTGACTTGCCTCATGTTCACTTAAGTCTTCAAATTGCTTTTCTTCGACTTGTACCCACTCGGTAATTTGTTTTAATGCCTCGTGAAAAAGTTGACCAATATCAGGCGCGTCTAGTTTATATGTTTTTCGTTCTTCTAAATTTAAACTATACTGCGCAAAGTGTTTATAAGAGCATTGATAATATTGTTCCATTCGTGAGACACTTGTTTTTATTTTCTTTTGGTAAATATCATCTACCGTCGATTGCTTTAAATTAGTCGGTAAATTTTTGTAATATAAACTCTGCTTCATTGACAGTAGCACATCATGTCGCTTCGTTTTCACAAACCAATTAAACACACTCCACCAAACCTGATTAATTGGATAAGAGCGATTAAATTTCGCCAGTTGTGCCGTAAGGGCTTGACGTGCTTTTGATTCAGTTGAAATGAACCTAAGTGGGTCAACCATCTCTTCAGGATCTTGAAGAATCATTTGCTCAGCTGTCTCAGGAAAAATTTGATACATCCGCTTAATTAAGCTAGCCGGCATCTTCGCTTTCCCTTCGGTATCACTTAATGCATAGCTAAGCCATAGTTTTTTCTTTGGTGAAGTGACAGCTAAATAAATATAAAACCAGTCATCAATTAACTGCTCAGTTTCACTATCTGCAAGTTTAAAACCTTGGTCTAGAAGTATGTGACGTTCTTCTTCTGTTAATACGGTATCTTGATTTGGTCTTTTAGGCCACGTACCTTCATTAACTCCGATTAAAAAACTAACAGCGGCATCAGGCATCCTGGAATGATCAATTGATCCGACAATCACATGATCTAATGTTGGTGGGACGTGTTGATACGTCAGACTGTCGAGGCCCGTTTCAATGACTTCTTTTAACGTATCTGTCTTCATTTTCTCATCACCAATTATTTCAACGATCTCATCAAATAAGCGCAGCACTTCTTGCCAGACTTGTTCTTGATCACGTGCTTTTTTAATTTCTCCTGCTTGTTCAAGTGCCTCTTGCCAATCTTCAAGCGTTAAATCGACATTGATTGCTTCAAGGAATTCATAAAGCGCCACCATTTTTTCACGGACTGATGTGCTCTGTCTTAATTTCTCATCAATAGGTTTAAGGTAGCGTGTAACATGCTCACGATAACGATTGATTAATTCTTCTATTTCACTTTCTTCATCTGTCTTCACCCTTTTATCAAAGCCTCTAAAGCGTTGATAATAAAAAGACTCTTTACTTATCCAACGTTTACGCCCTTTAATACCATACTCTAAAACGTAGTTCTCTAATGTATCAATTGCGTCATCATCAAACTGTATTGTCTCATCCCCTACGGGGAAAAACCCCGTTTTAAGAAGTCTAAAAACACTGTCATAACGCCACTCTGTTTGAACAACGTCAAACAATGATCGAATTAATTCAATAAGCGGATGATTGAGCATTGGTTCTTTCTCATCTATGAAGACAGGAATACCGTAGTCATCAAAAATTGTACGAATTAAATCATGATATAACCCCTCATCTCTTAACATTAAGGCTATATCCCGGTAGCGATACTTTTCATCTCTAATCAGTGATAAGATTTCTTGTGCGACTCCTTCTACTTCGGCGCGCGGATGGACACCATAGGCAACTTTTAAGTCTACTGGACCATTTAGTGGCGCAATAGGGCGTATATCAAAGGCATGATCTAAATGTTGAATAAAGCCTGTTGCATCCGTCTTTTGTACATGAATTACTGTTACCTGTTGCCCAGCTTCTTTTGCGAGAGCTTTCACTTCATCAAAAGTATCTTTTGTTTGTGTGAAAATATCAAATGGTTCGATTAAATCAACTTTTGATTCAGGCAATGTCAATGTAAGTGTGATATCTTTCGTATGGTGCATAAGTTTTGTAAGAACAGCTTGCTCTAACGGTGTGAAGCGATGAAAACCATCAATATAAATGGTCGCATCTTTTAAATAAGCAGAGTCTAGTATTTTTTCCTCTAATAAGCGCAATCTATCTTCACCATCAATAAAGCGCGCCCTAAGCGAATGTGTTAAATTTTGGTATATATAATAAATATCAGCTAACTTCTCTCTTAGACCATTAGTCAAATTTCCCTCATTATAAACTTGATGGATGTGCTCAGGAGAAATATTATAACGTTTAAACTCCGTTATTAATACTTCTAACTGTTCAATAAAACCTTTCTTTCCAATTGATTGATTAAACATATACCAGTCTGTTTGACGCTCTTCAATAATCTTCCGTAGCATCATCTGCACACCAGTCGATGTAATCATGTTTTTTGTTGCACCACCAGTCTCTTCCATTACCCTAAAGGCTAGTCGTGAAAAACTAAGCACCTGCGCTCTAATACTGCCTCGAATATCCCCTTCTAATAATCGGAACTCCTGTTGGAATGTCATTTGTTCAGGGACAATAAAGATAATTGGTTTTCCAACAGGTGCTTGTTTGAGTAATGTTCTTATTTCATCTCTTATCATTTGGCTTTTAGTTGTAGTGTTTGAACCTAAAATAAATCTGACTGCCACTATGTCACCCCATTCTCTTTTACGAGTGTTTGTTCTTATTTTAACATATCTTACTAAACTATCAGTATTATTTAGGATATATATTCGACCCTTTTTCTGTAAAAGTTATTCTCAAATAGCGGTTGCCTCACTCAAACCGGTTAAGAAATTAAGTAATTTAAAATAACCGCGTTAAATATATAAATACCGTCACAACAAGAAGTTAAAACCCTTGATGTGACGGTATTGTTCTTTTGTATTTTTTAGTGTGATACTATTTAAGTTTTTCTCAGCCACCTTAATTTATCCATTTAATTGTCGGATAATAACTCATCATCACACGTCCTGTAAGTTGTGCTTCATGAATCAAACCGAAATTCCTGCTATCAAAACTACGTGAGCGATGATCACCTAATAAGAAATAATGATTTTCCGGAACTTTGCGACCGTCTTGAATCATATGAAGTGAAAAATCTACCATCATATTGAATTCATCCGTCGTTAAGTGTATTTCCTCTACGGGATTACCATTAATATATAGCATATGATTTCGGTAATCGATTACCTCGCCAGGTAGGCCAATAACTCGTTTAACGAAGTAAGTTCCATCTTTCCGTCTAAATACAACAATATCAAAGCGTTCCACCGGTCGATAATTATATCCCCATGTGTCAATAACAATAAAGTCTTGATTATATAACGTAGGTTCCATCGAATGACCATCAACTATAAAAACCGTAAATACATAACTCTTCAAAAACAACAATAGAATGAGAAGAAACATCAGTACTTTGACCATATGAAAATCCTGACTTTTGTATAGATGCTTCATTTACTGTCACCTCTCATTCATACTCATCTGGGTGAATTTCCCCCTTCTTAAATAAGAATTTTTCAATATACTTACCCAAAATCCAAAATAGTGAAATTCCTACACCGACAAGAATTGTCCTTATTGGATTCTCTGTAAATGACGTAATACTATCGCCAACATAAGCAAGGGAAAAAATCATAACCATTTTACCCAGGACAACCGCTAGAAAAAATTGAATAAAACTTACTCGAGAGATAGCCGAAACAAGATTAATTATAGCTGACGGTGAAAAAGGGAAACATAGTAATATGAATAGCGGGCCAAAACCATGGCGCTCTACCCAACTCGTCACGCGTTTAACCTGCTTATTTGTATAGATCCACTTAAGGAAAGTCACGTGACGAAAATGTCTAATGACAAGAAATACAACAATTGATCCTGAGACAGCCCCTAACCATGAATAAAAGAAACCTCGCAATAATCCATAAGCAGCTGCATTAGCCATGACGATAACAAAAATAGGAATAAAAGGTAATAATGCTTCTATGAATGGCATTAATATACCCGGTAACGGACCAAAACCTTCATAGATGAATAGTAACCGTTCTAATAACTCTTCATATTGGCTAGCCTCGAGGAGCTCTCTAACTTGTTCCCATGTAATTGAATCCGGCAGTGGTTGTGACAAATCGAACTCCCCCTTTTCATTATATATTTGACGTCTTAATAACTTCTATGGTTACTTATTCCCCAATTTTGATATAATATAACACTTTTCTTTTATATGAAGACCTGCTAAAATAAGAACTAACATTCCCTTTATAAGGAGAAATTAATCATGCATCAATTACCAGAAGACTCTTATCATATATTATTAGAGTACATTTTTTTATCTTTTACCATTGATGTCTTAGAATCCGAACTGCAAATCCTATGTCAATCAACAGATATTAAATTGCAAGAAACTTTTATAGCATTTATTAATCACACATCTTCTATCGCGAAATATAGACGTCACCTTTTAAAAAAAGAAATAAAAAGAAAACAGCTTTCAGTACAACTTTTAGAGAAAAATGAAGTTTTCACTTCTTTTATGCTTATACTTGACAATAAAGAAGAACATCGTGATTTTTTCAATCCAGCTATTAGAAAGAAGATAGAGTTTCAACTAATAGCTATGAAGAAATTTATGCCATACAAATTTCTGGATATATGTGCAAAGCCAGAATTGCAGTTGAAGAGACAAAAGTACCGCTAAATCAAAATCTTTAAGCTTTGATTTAGCGGTACTTTTGTCTCTTCAACTAGGATAGTTGTATATGCCAGTAATAAAAGAACATATTTATTTAATATAACCATACATTCTGAGAAACCATTGAAAAACACTACAATTTTAAGATTAAATTAAATACACTTATTCTAGTGTAGAAAAATTTATGTGAACGGAGTATCTTTATATACGCCAAAGACTTTAAGAATATTTTCTAACACCTGTTTTTGTTGACCTTTTCTTAAATGTTCGGATAATATATAGCGATATTGAGCAGTCTTAAAAACTTGATTATTCATTATTCCTTTTGATGTTGGAACATATAGTTCAAAACCATTACGAAAAAGTAATCGAGTACCTCCGTAATCGCCATCTAATATTTTTCTGATATGAGAGTGTGAAAACCATGAGCATGAAGAGCTTGAAGGGGATTCATTAGGAAAGAAGAATAAGTTGTGGACTGAACTAACGGCAATCGGAGCTTTACTATTAAAATCACACAATAACTTAGCGCCATCAATTCTTGAAATCATTTTTTCACCGTAGTTTTGACATGCCTCATTAACGAGGTGGTTAGGAGTCGCTTCAATAAGAAGTGTTGCTTCTTCGTCTTCATCATAGATTAGTGTCCTCCACACTCCATCAACTTCCGTAGGAATAAGTGCCATTGTAGAGTCTGACAATTGATAAGTGGAACGTTTTTCACAATTCAAACAAAACACCCTTTCGTTATTATATTTAGAAAAAATTACTAACAACTAAAATTATACATGATAACAAATTTAATGCAATAAAATTCTGAATAATACAACAGAAAAGATTATATTATTGTAAGCGTTTTTTTGGTATAATCTAAATAAATAATAATATGAGAGGAGATGACTAAATGTGGCGCCCATTTAAGAAGAAACACAAAAAAATATATCCCACAAAAGATATGTCACTTGACGAACTCAAGCAAGGCATTAGACAGTATATAAACGACTTACCCAATGAAGTTCCTCTTTCCACATTGATCAATGATGACTTGACAATCAACTATCAAAAATTAGCCCCTTATCTAAATGCTAGACCAATCCAAACATACTACATGTCTAAAGAGACTTATGACATATTTGATGAAAATCAAAAGCAGCTCGCTGAGGATTTAGATTACATCCAACGAGCAGTAGATCAATATATTCAACTATCGAATGAATTACCTGTGATTCATGGTGACCCTTATTTAAAAGTCAGTTATCATAAACTAATGAAAAGAGGGCTCATAACCTACCGTCCAACACATGAATTCTTTATTGACTCAAAAGATCACTTGATCAACTATGCTAGACCAAAATAGGTAGCCAAAGAAACTTACCAAGCTACCTACTTTGTATTTAATAAATCAAATTAATTAAATCTTCTTTAGCAATTTTCCCTAGGTAATGAGGCACATCAATTTCTTCTAAAGCTTTTTGAATTGCTCCCTTTTGATAACGAGTATCGATGAGTGCTTCTTCTATTACAGTAACATCTCCCACACCAAAGAAATCTCCATATATTTTACAACTTTTGATTTGACCCTTTGACACATCCATACGAACATCAACCAAACCAGCTGGAAACTTGTGCGACTTTTGAATATCAAATTTCGGTGACTTACCGAAATTCCAATCCCAGTTTTGATAGCGCGCCTTTGAAATTTTATGAACTTCTTTCCAATCTTCATCCGTTAACTTATATTTAGGGACATTGTTTAAATCATCCACATTAAAAAGGTGGCGCAACAGGTGTGATTTAAACTCTTCCATAGTCATTTCTTCAGCAAGAAATTCAACGATATTAGCTACACGACTACGAATAGACTTAATGCCTTTAGATTTGATTTTCTCAGCACTTACATTAAGAGCAGCTACGACATTCTCAATTTCAGAGTTAAACATTAAAGTACCATGGCTAAACATTCGCCCTTTAGTAGTAAACTGAGCATTGCCGGAAATTTTTCTACCTTCCACAAGCAAATCATTTCGACCACTTAGTTCGGCTGGCACACCTAAACCATGTAACGCTTCAACTACTGGTTGGGTGAACTTCTGGAAATTATGAAAACTCTCACCATCATCTTTAGTAATAAAACTAAAATTCAAATTCCCCTCATCATGGTACACTGCCCCACCACCAGAGAGGCGCCTCACAACCTTAATATTATTTCCATCTACATATTTTGTATTGATTTCTTCTATTGAGTTTTGATTTCTCCCAATTATTATAGACGGTTTGTTAATATAAAAGAGCAAATATGTATCTTTTTCGCCAAAGTTATTTAATACATACTCTTCTATCGCTAAATTAATATACGGATCAGTGATGCCCTCATTATCAATGAACTTCATATTTTATCCCCCTTGAAAAATGTAAATACTTACTTTATTTTAAAAGAACACACTGTAAAAATCAACCAACATAGAATTCTAAACCTGAACTTGCCAGAAAAATATTTCCCCGGAAATACTTTTCTGCCTGAGTCACTAGATTTTTTCTATCCCCAAAATGCGGATGATGCGATAACACTAACGTATTTACATCTGCCTCTCTCGCAAGAACAGCACACTCTTTGCTATTCATATGGCCGGCTTTTTTTCCGTTTTGCCCATCATAAAAATTACAATCGGCAATAAGTAAATCTGCTTTTTTACTAAATGGAATAAAGCTATCTTTATAGCTTGAATCAGCAGTGAAAACAAATGTACTTTGCCCATCTGTAATTCTCATTGCAAAACATGTAACGGGATGATCTGTTTTCAAAAAAGTAATAGTAAATGGCCCTAAATCCAGTGGGATATCCGGATCATACATATACCCCTTAGTAAAATCATGATTCAGGCGGGAAAAAGCTTCTTTATCGTGACCATGGCCGTAAATAGGCAAAGTTTTGTCACTATCTCTAATGCCGTTTTGCACTAACATAAAATACTGTAAAACACCAATATCAGCAATGTGATCATTATGATAGTGTGTTAAAATCACCGCATCCAACTCATATGGATCTGTATATTTAGGCAACTGACTTAAAGCAGCACTCCCACAGTCTAACAAGAGTTTAAAATTATCTTTTTCTATCAAATAACTAGAGGTTGCCTCACCTTCCTCAGGGTAGCCGCCCCAAAAACCAATCACAGTTACTTTCACAATTTTTTCCTCCCAGCTTTTTTATGATTTGCTACCTTTCATTAAACAACGACAACATAGCAGCGTTTGATTGTTTCCCCGCCTGATTTGTTAGGGGATCAATAGGCTCAACGTAATAACTGGTCGCCCTTAGAACATTGGGGCGATCAATAATAAATAAACCTTCTCCTGTTGTTTTACCCACCAGCTTTCTTTCATCATCTGTCACCTCATAGATATGATAAATGATGCGCTTATCCACTGATGCTGTCCAGGTTAATTTCGCTTTAAATAAATTAAAGCCTCCTAAACTAAAAGATGCATTCAAATCTGTGATTAAAGGCAATTGTACTGGTTCTGGGAGATCATTGACATTACTCGGTCGTCTAAATGCAGTAGAAATATCCATTGAGTGACTTAAGTCAGATAAGAGTGCGTTTGAAAGATTTACTGCTTGTGAACTCCCTTTAGTTAAATAACGCTCTGCATCACTTTGATCAAAACCTATCCACGTCGCTATCGTAAAATCTGGTGTTAAACCAACAAACCACGCATCTTTTGATGCGCCTTCAACTATTCCGTGCTCAGTGGTCCCTGTTTTTCCCGCTAAAGCACCTTCATAGTCAATGGCACTAGCGGTTCCATCTGAGATAACACGTTCTAGCATATTTAACGTATACCACGCTGACTGTTTATTAAACACTTCGTACTCTTTAGGAACTTGTGCTTCAACATCATTTCCATTTCGATCAATCATTGATATTATTGCTGTTGCTACAAGGTAGTTACCCTCATTCAAATAAGTATTGTAAGCTGCGGCCATCTGAATAGGCGTATAGCCAGTGGACAACCCACCTAAAGCAATCGCTAATCCTTCATCATTTGTCGATAGACCAAGATCATTTAGATACTTTTTACTCGTCGCAATACCTATATCATTTAGTACAGAGACAGCTGTTGTATTTTTAGATTGAGCAAGTGCGTCTACAAGAGAAATCTCTCCAATGTATTGATGATTAGCATTCCTAACCATATAACCATTAAAATCTTGTTGTTCATCAACTAAGATTGAATAGGGATGATAGCCATTTTCTAGTGCTGGCGAATAGACAGCCAAAGGTTTAATAGCTGACCCTGGCTGCCGACTCATTAAGGCTTGATGATGATCTTGACCAATGCTGTAGTCACGACCACCAATCACAGCTTTTAATCCAGTCGTTTCTCTATCCACAATAACAACACTGCCATCTACATCATCATTGGAAGCTTCATAGTATGATACGTTGCTTACATGTTGATAAGCCTTTTCTTGCATAATAGGATCCATATGAACTGTGATCGTATAACCACCACGCTGTAATTCCCTGCGCGTAATGTTAAACCTAGATTCAACCTCTTGAATCACAATTTCAAGATAGTCATCAATGTATGGCGACGGGTCCGTTGGTCTTGGTGACACACCGAGTGCCTGTCCTTGCAATCTTAGTAATTCTTCTGTAGAAAAGTAGCCTACCCGGTGCATCTGATTTAAAACTATATTGCGTCTGACTAGGGCGTTTTCTTCACTAATATAGGGCGAGTAGATATTAGGACCTTTAATCATTCCAGCAAGAAGTGCGCCTTCAACTATTGATAAATTCTCAACAGATTTACCAAAAAAGAATTGACTTGCTGTTTCAATACCGTGAATGCCATGCGCAAAATACAACTCATTTAGGTAGAGTTCTAAAATATCATTTTTGGAGTAGTGTCGCTCTAAATACATCGATGCCATAACTTCCTTTGTTTTACGCATCCATGATTGATCATTGGTAAGAAATAAATTTTTACTTAACTGCTGGGTAATGGTGCTAGCCCCCTCTACTTTATCGAAGGCAACAATATCCTTATATAACGCTCTTAAAACAGAACGAAAGTCTACACCAGCATGTGTATAAAAACGTTCATCTTCCGTCGCAATAAATGCAGTTAATACATGTTCAGGTATATCCGATAATTCTACTAACACCCTATTTTCTGTATATAGCCTACCTGCTGAATCACCCGCCTCGGTGATAACATGCGTTGTTGCGGGTAAAACCATCTTCTTTTCATCAACAATTAAGCCCCCACCGTAGATAATAAAGAAGAAACCAAGACTACTCAATATAATTATCGATACAATGCCTATAGTGAGATACTTTAACCACCCATATTTAGTAATGCATACATAGACATCTTTCAGGCTTTTTAAAACTACCTGTTTCGTTTGCATCAAAATACGTTTTACTTGCTGACTATCATTCATGGTGTCGCTCCTCTTTACTTTCTTTATCATCTTTTTTTAAAAACTAAAAACACATCGTCTTTCCCTCTTAATTAAATCTACAACACGATTATATTATACTGACGTCAAAGACTAAAGAAGAACGCTTATTGGATTAAGATTTAATAATACGAACGGAACCAGATTTTAAGCGAATATTGAGTTTCAATTTATGTGTTGCTTCAGTATAATTATCTGTTTCGTACACCATTTCTTTGTTGATGCCCTCTGTTTTTTGTTGAAACAACATAATTTCTCCCGCCATAACTTCCGCATAAAGATTCACAGCTAACCCCTCAGGTAATACAATGATAATTTCTCCCGCCAATCCTGTTAAAGTAAAAGGTGTTTCTCCTTCTTCAAGTTTTGCGTCAGTAAAATCAAACAACTGTTGGCCAAACAAATTGGAGCGGTGCGTTGGCTTCACATGCCACACTCCTGTTTGGTGCTCTTCACCAATTGAGTGTTTCTTTTGATTTGTTCGCCGCTGTTTCGCTTGTCTCTTCCACATCTTTTCTTTTACTTTAGAAGTAACACCAAGAAGGGACAAACCAATAAAAATAAGAATAAGTGGCCATAAATCAAACACGTCATCAAAATCAAAATCAATCAAGTTTTGTTGTCCTAGAAATACAAGAACACCATAAACAGCTAGAAAAACACCTGTAAATAAACCGGTAAAACCTTGTAGCCCCTTTATAAATAAATAGATACCTAATAAAAATAAAAAGCTTGCTAAAATATAAGGGAAAACATCATCAAGATTAAAAGCATACACATCGAGATTCTCTAACAACAAAAGGGAGCCAGATAAGATAATGATAAGTGCAATAACAGTTTTTAGTAGGTTTGACATTGACTTCACCCATTTCTATATAAATAAGTTTCTTCTATCATTATAGATGAAACTTATTTGAATGAAAAACAATAACCTTAAAAGCGTATTCAGAAAATTTATCCATTATGTTATAATGGGAAAAACATACATAAGGATGAGTGACATGACAATAAAATGCTTTGTAACAGAGGCCCATTTCGATGAAATGGTTCATATTAGACGGTACTTGCATCAACACCCTGAATTATCATTTCATGAAGAAAAAACGGCGGATTATATTTGTCACTACTATGACAAGTTAGGCATTGACTATCAACGACATATCGGTGGTCACGGAATTGTTGCGACAATTAAAGGAACAAAGCCTGGTAAAACGATTGCTCTTCGGGCTGATTTTGATGCTTTACCTATTCAAGATCAAAAGGACGTGGATTATAAATCAACTGTTCCTGGTGTCATGCACGCATGTGGGCATGATGGCCATACCGCTACACTGCTTGTCACCGCAAAGATCTTACATCAACAAAAAGAGCATTTATCAGGAAAAGTTGTTTTGATTCATCAACCCGCTGAAGAAGTTGCACCGGGAGGTGCGGCAGCAATGATTAAAGACCGAGCGCTAGAAGGGGTCGATTATGTTTTTGGGACACACTTATGGGCAAGCTTACCGGTTGGTACCATTCAGACAACAGCTGGTGAATTTATGGCAGGAGCTGATCGATTTACGATTGAGATTAACGGTGTAGGTGGTCACGGGGCTATGCCCCATGACACCAAAGATGCTATTATTATAGCAAGTGCACTTGTTGGAGAATGTCAAACAATTATAAGTAGACGTATTGATCCACTCGATACAGCTGTATTAAGTATCGGAAAGTTTCAGGCTGGTGATGCTTTTAATATTATTGCTGGAAAGGCCACTCTTGAAGGAACTGTGCGCACCTTTTCTCCACGCATTCAACAACAAATCATTAAGGAAATGACGGCTATTATTGAATCATTTGAAACACGCCACGGCATTACGATTGATTTTGACTATATGAAAGGTTATCCACCAGTTGTTAATCATAAAGATGAAGCAGAATATGTGATTAACATTGCCAAAGAAACACCCGGTGTATCAGAGGCTTCTTTCACCCGGCCATCGATGACAGGTGAAGACTTTAGTTATTACTTATTAGAAAAACCAGGGGCTTTTTTCTTCACGGGCGCAAAAACAGACGGCATATTCTATCCGCATCATCATCCTAAGTTTGATTTTAATGAAGAAGCCATGCGAATAGCTAGTAACACATTTCTTAGCATCATTACTTCATTTAAAAATTGAACTACCCCCACCTAACATTCTCACGAATGTTTGAGGAAGGGGGTTCCATAAGGACACCCTAAAGGCAACCCATGCTCATTCAACTAAGCATAGGATTTTCTACTCTCCAACCGCCGCAAACCTATTTTCTCAACATCTGTTAAAGCATGTTGGGGAAATAGTGTGTTCCAGGAACACAACTTGCTTTGGTCGAATCGTTCCGTCTGGTAGAACACATGGGTTCTAACAAAAGACAGGGTACGCATCATATACGCCCATTGCGTCCAATGATGTAGACCTTGTTTCTGCTC
>NZ_FOWN01000045.1 GCF_900115465.1 Halolactibacillus alkaliphilus | reverse complement strand
CTTTAAAGAAAAACTCCCACCGATGTTGTATTCGCTTGTTCCAGAGCAGAAACAAGGTCTACATCATTGGACGCAATGGGCGTATATGATGCGTACCCTGTCTTTTGTTAGAACCCATGTGTTCTACCAGACGGAACGATTCGACCAAAGCAAGTTGTGTTCCTGGAACACACTATTTCCCCAACATGCTTTAACAGATGTTGAGAAAATAGGTTTGCGGCGGTTGGAGAGTAGAAAATCCTATGCTTAGTTGAATGAGCATGGGTTGCCTTTAGGGTGTCCTTATGGAATCCCCTTCCTCAAACATTCGTGAGAATGTTAGGTGGGGGGAGTTCAATATTTTAGTATGGGTCTACTTCAAGTTGTTAGTGTCTATCTTATTTCAACTAGAGATGATAAGCGGGCGATTCACGATTTGCTTGCTAAAACTTATGTTACTAATAATTTTCCAGACTAAAAAGCAGTCGCACCTTCTTTTCCGGTAGGAGCGACTGCTTAATTTAAGTTTTTCGATACATGGCGCCTGGCACTTCTTGATTAAAGAGAAAGACAATCATAGAGACTAAAAATGTAAGTATCAAATAAATCCTCATCTAAAAATCAGGATAATGGATTATTTGACACTTTTGTTTTTAATTAAAGAACACTTTAAACGTGGTTCTAAAAAGCTCTTATCATTGGAAGAAGAGTTTTTCTAATGTAAGTGGCTCAATATACTCGCCGTCTTTAAAGGCACGCATATTACCACCTGAAATTTCATCAATTAAGAGAATATCTCCAGTTGTTTGATCGCGGCCAAATTCAAATTTAATATCATATAGTTCGATGTCTTTTTTCGCCAGCTCAGCTTTAATGACACCCGCAATTTGTTGCGTTAACGATTTTAACGTCTCATACTCTTCTTTTGTTAGGATATCAAGCATGGCTAAAGCATCTTTTGTGATGGGAGGGTCTTCTCGTCCATCATCTTTTAAGGTTACTTCGACAAACGCATCAAGCGGTTGATTTTCTTCTGCATATAAGCCGTAACGACGTAAGAAGCTACCGACTGCACGGTAACGGCAAATGACTTCTAAACCTTTACCAAAAACAGACGCAGGCTTAACGGTCATCGTTTGTTCGTCGATATGACTATCGATAAAGTGTGTCGGAATACCTTGCTTGTTTAACTGTTCAAAAAAGTAGGTCGTTAATTTTAATCCGGCTTTACCAGCGCCTTCAATTGAAAGGCCAACCGTATTGGCGCCAGGATCGAAAACACCGTCCACACCTGTGACATCGTCTTTAAACTTTAATACGTAATTTCCATCTTCACGTTGATATACGTCTTTTGTTTTTCCTTGATACGTTAATTTCATGCATTCGGCTCCTTTGTATAGATAATAATGATGAATATACTGCTTATTCTATATCAATAACGAATAATTAACAATACCCATATTATAACGTTCGTGTTTCAAGTGAATTTTTTAGTGCGAAAATGGTGGCATCTATTTCTGATTTAGTTGTAAAGTAGCCGATACTGATTCTGAAATAATGCTGATGTTGCTCAGTCGGATAGAGCGGTATTAAAGACCGGATTGCGCCTATTGTATTTGAATGACAAGCACTTCTTGTCGAGACATAGATTTGTTTGCGGTTTAAAGCTTGCTGAAAATAGTCGCCATAACTTGCTGTAGATAGACATCCGATGATATGAGAACCTTCCTCGTCTGAATTGATTACCTCAATCGGTAATTGTTCGTGTTTTAATTGGCTGATAAAATAATGTCTTAATCGTGATAAGGTATTTAATCTTTTGTTTTTGTTCGTGATGTAGTCATTTACGCAGACAGCAAAGCTCGCAATTAATCCAGCATCAATCGTTCCTTGTCTAAATCCAGCTTGTGTTTTTGATTGAAAAGGTGCGCGCCACTCTTTAGGCTGTTTAAGGAGTAAAGCACCGACGCCTTTTAGGCCATGAATTTTATGGGCTGAAAGCGATAAGGCATCGACGTAGTTAAAGATGCTTGAAAGTTTTTGTTTCCCGAAAGCTTGGACAGCATCGGTGTGAAATAATAGCTGATGGTCTTTACAAAAGTCACCAATCATCTCACTATCTTGACTAATCCCTGTTTCGCTATTAATAAGTTGAATGGTGACGAGCTTAGTGTCTGGTTGTACCGCCTTTGTTAACTGTTGTTTTGTGATCTGTCCATTTTCAGCTGGGGTGATGTAAGTAACGGACAGACGCCCTTGTTGTTCTAATAACTGACACTTGTCATATAGGGAGGCATGTTCGACAGTGCTTGTTATTATATGAATCGGTTCACCATTGAACTGGTGGAGGACGAGGTCAAGAATCAGATGATTACTTTCTGTGCCCCCAGAAGTGAAAATGATGCCATCTTGTGGTATATGAAAATAGTCGGTAAAGATTGTCTTCGCTTGGCTGATTAAGTCATCTGCCACTTCGCCTACATGATGTGGACTTGCAGGATTAGCGAAATACTGTTTTGCGACGTCTTGATAGGTTTTTAGGACGATCGGTAATGGTTTAGTCGTTGCAGCATGATCTAGATAAATCAATTGTTTCACTCTCTTCTTGAAAAAGGTTTGGGTTTCCTTTATTATATGTAAATATAGGTGTAAAGACAACTGTAAAGAAGGGTGACTATGAAACGTAAACAACTCATCATCATTGGTACGGGCCTAAGTGCCTGTCAGCTCGCGTACAATTTATTAAATGACTATGATGTGATTATGCTGTCAAAAGGCGATAAACAAACAGGTAATACGGTCAAAGCACAAGGTGGGATTGCTTGTGTAATGGATCAACACGATCATTTGGATAGTCATATACATGACACATTGATGGCCGGGAGTTTTTTAAATGATGTTGCACGAGTAGAAAAACTCATAAAGAAGGCGCCGAATGTGATGCAGTCTTTAATCCAATCAGGTTTTTTATTTGATCAAGTCGATGGCCAATTTATGTTAGGAAAAGAAGGGGCGCATCAACATCGACGCATTTTACATGCGGGTGGTGACCAAACAGGCAAACGGCTCATCTGTCACTATCATCAATTATTACAAGATAAGGTGACAATCATTGAACAAGCAACAGCGGTGGATATATTAAAGCGAGAGGGACGTTGTATCGGGGTTAGAACAGTGAATCATTACTTGGAACGACAGGACTACTTTGCTGATGCAGTTGTCCTTGCGACGGGAGGCTATGCTGGCATTTTTCAATATCATTCTAACGACCCACTCATGACAGGTGATGGGGTTGCGATGGGCTATCGAGCGGGTGCAGCTGTTAATGATTTAGAGTTTATTCAGTTTCATCCGACCTTGGCGATCGGAGACCAGCAGCGATTTTTAATCTCAGAAGCTGTTCGCGGGGAAGGGGCTAGGTTAGTGAACGGACGAGGTGAATACATCATGGATCATCATCCGTTAAAAGATTTAGCACCGCGTGATGTGGTAAGTCAAGTGTTATACGTCCTAAATCAACAAGACGAAGCAACGTATTTAGATATTCGGCCGGTTAAAGACTTTGAGCGACGTTTTCCGCAAATCACTGATTTGCTACATAAAAATGGCATCGATATAAAGCAAGGCTTGATTCCAGTTCAACCAGGAGCCCATTTTACGATGGGAGGACTGGCGGTTAATGAACAACATGAAACAACTGTTCCAAATTTATACGCGATTGGTGAAGTCGCCGCAACCGGTGTACACGGTGCCAATCGTTTGGCAAGTAATTCACTACTAGAAGCGCTTGTCTTTGGAAAAGACTTAGCGGATGTATTAAGAAATAAACCACCGATGTTGCCAGGATATGTACTTGAGAACTTACCAACAAAGGTTCAACCGCTAGATATGTCAATCGAGGCATTAAAAAAAGCCAACGAAACTTATTTGGGCGTCGTAAGAAGTCAAACAACTTTAAAGCTGTTTGAAAAAGAACTTCAAGCTTTAACTATAACCGCTCATGGCCCGATCTATCACCCAGCTAAAACATTGGACCGTTACACGTCAGAAAATATGTTGCTCGTCAGTCAACTTGTCTTACAGGCAGCGTTAAATCGAAAAGAATCCATCGGTGCTCATAAACTTACAAACAAAGATAAACAGGCGGTGAGACAGTGAATCCATTATTGCTAGAAGATCAGTTAAAACAGTTTTTTAATGAAGATATCGGTCATGATGACGTTTCAAGTCGCATTATCCCCGAAAATAAGCAAGGTTACGGGACGTTCTTAGCCAAAGATTCAGGCATTTTTTGCGGGCGCGAGGTGATAGAAACAAGTTATCAATTATTTCATGAGCCTGTTCAAATCACTTGGTACAAAGCTGATGGTGATCGATGTCAAAAGGGAGAGGTGATTTGTGGCGTCGTTGCTTCTTATCAACTCTTATTAAAAACCGAACGGGTGATTTTAAATTTGATTCAACATCTGAGTGGGATTGCGACGATGACAGCGAAGGCCATATCAAAATTAGGTCATGCGCCTGTCAAGCTTGTCGATACGCGAAAAACAACACCAGGATTAAGAATGTTAGAAAAGTATGCGGTCACGTGCGGTGGTGGCTATAATCACCGTTATGCCCTGTATGATGCGGTCATGTTGAAAGAGAATCATTTAGCTTGTTTTGATTCAATCACAGAAGCGGTCAAACGTAGTCGTCAGGTGATCTCCCACTTAACTAAAATTGAAGTCGAAATTGAAACACTGGAACAGTTACGAGAAGCGATTGAGGTAGGTGTTGATGTAATAATGTTTGATAATCTCTCGCCAGACGTCATTTCAACTTGGATTAAGGATGTCCCGTCGACGATTGTGACAGAAGCGTCGGGTAATATTACATTAGATAATATCGCTACATACCGAGACTGTGGGGTTGATTTTATTTCAATGGGGGCGTTAACCCACTCCACTGACGCATTAGATATCAGTTTACTCATCAAGGGGGAAAGCTAAGTGTTAGATTTATTCAAACAAACAACCATACCTGAACGGTTTTTACAGGCAACAGAAGCTGAACTTAAACGACAGATAATCGAAACGAAAAAAGAACTAGGTGAAGATTTATTTATCCCAGGGCACCATTATCAACGCGATGAAGTGATTCAGTTTGCTGATGCGACCGGTGATTCCTTACAATTAGCCCTCTATTCAAAAGAAAAAACAGCCAAATATATCGTCTTTTGTGGTGTACACTTTATGGCAGAGACTGCTGATTTATTGGCTCGTCCCCATCAACGCGTCATCTTACCTGATATGCGCGCCGGATGTTCAATGGCGGATATGGCGACAGAACGTCAAACGCAAGTATGTCGGGATGTTTTAACCGAGCGTTTTGGCGAGGAACTATTACCGATTACATATGTGAATTCATCGGCTGCGATCAAGGCCTTTGTTGGAAAGTACGGAGGAGCGACGGTCACATCTTCTAATGCGAAAAAGGTGATGACGTGGGCGCTAGGGCAAGGCAAAAGAATTCTATTTCTGCCTGATCAACATTTAGGCAGAAACACCGCCGTTGACTTAGGGATACCGTTAGAACAGATGGCGGTATGGGATCCGATTAAAGAAGTGTTGAATCAAACCAGTGCAGACGAACAGATTCAATTAATTTTATGGAAAGGTCACTGTTCTGTACACCAACACTTTACTGTTGAACAAATTTTTTCCTTACGAAGAGAGGAGCCCGACGTGAAGGTCATCGTGCACCCGGAATGCAATTACGACGTTGTTCAAGCAGCTGATTTCGTTGGCTCAACAAAATATATTATCGAGACGATTGAACAGAGTCCGCCAGGCAGTAAATTTGCGGTTGGTACCGAGATGAATTTAGTGAATCGTTTAAAGACGCATCATCCAGATAAATATATTCGTTCACTGAATCCGCACATGTGTGCTTGTGTAACGATGAATCGCATTGATTTACCACATTTAGCATGGACGCTCGAACAACTGATAAAAAATGACCCAATGAATGTGATCAAAGTAGACGATACAATCAGACGCGATGCCAAAGTAGCCATTACCCGGATGTTTAACATTTAAATAGTCAAACCCTATCTTAACTATTGGACGAGATAGGGTTTTTTGTATACTATGAATAAGGATATAAAAAAATAAATGAAGCTAAAAACGATATAAAAAAATAAAGAAGTAGCGAATGTGAGGGGTGGTTAAAATATGAAAGAAACATTACATATATATTATACGAGTGACTTGCATAGTCACTTTGAAAACTGGCCTAAAATTGTCCACTTCTTAAAAGAGAAGATACAACAACATAAAAGTAAACATGAACCGTATCTAATACTAGATAACGGTGACCATTTAGACCGGGTTCAGCCTATTTCAGAGGCCTCTAAAGGACTCAGTAATGTTAGATTATTGAATGAGGCACAATATGATGTGGTAACCTTCGGTAACAATGAGGGGATTACACTTGATCGTGATGAATTTTATCACTTATATGACGAAGCTAACTTTTCAGTTGTTTGTGCAAACGTTGTGAGTCAAAACGGTGACAAACCAGATTGGTTAAAGCGATACGTGATTAAAGAGGTAAGTCCGAATTTTAAGGTGGGGATCGTCGGTTTAACAGCCCCGTTTAATCACTTCTATCATCCAATGGGCTGGGATGCGCTTGATCCGTTAAAACAACTAAAACTCACACTGACAGAACTAACGCCTCAGGTCGACAGCATTATCCTCCTGTCTCATTTAGGTGTTGACCAAGATGAATTAATCGCAAAATTTTTTGATAAAGTCGATCTTATTATTGGAGGCCATACACATCATTTATTTAAAGAAGGCAAACAAATAAATAATAGCATCTTAACCGCTGTCGGTAAGTTTGGTCATTATGTCGGGGAAGCGACGCTTACATTTGACTATGAAAAGCGCGTCGTTCTTGAAAAGAATGCGTATGCTTTATCTGTAAAAACATTACCTGAAGATAAAGAGACAAGCACATTACTGCATGCGTTGTATGAACAAGCCAATCAAGCGATGAATGATGTGGTGTGTACACTAACAGCCCCTTTAGATATCGATTGGTTTAAAGAAACCACGCTGATTAAGTCACTGACAGAAACACTAAAATCATGGACTGGGGCAGATATTGCGATGTTAAATGCAGGAATTGTTCTCGAGTCATTACCAAAAGGAGACGTCACGTTACTAGACTTACATCGTATTTGTCCTCACCCAATCAATCCAGCGGTTGTTGAAATTACTGGAAGAGAACTACAAGAAGTTATTCGGGAGGGGCTAACGGAACGCTATACTCACTACCCGGTTGTTGGTTATGGTTTTCGTGGAAAGGTGATGGGTGTCTTAGTCTATGATGGCGTAGAGATTGAATTAAAAGAAGCGGATCGTCATGAACCACTCATTAGAAGTATTTATATCAATCAAAAGCTACTTGATCCAAATGAAACCTACACGTTAGCTACAGCAGATATGTTTACTTTCGGCCATTTGGCACCAAATATTGCCCATGCGCGTAAAAAAACATATTTTATGCCGGAATTCATGCGCGATTTATTAAAGTTTTCACTCGAAACCCAAACATTTAGTGTATAATGTTGATGAAACGGGTAGAAAAAAAACAAAAATTCTGTTAGGATTTTCTTAGAGAAAGACTATAGTAGAAAAAGTTGGGAACTAACATGAGATTAATTGCAGCAAAAAGTTTAGAGGAAGGTAACGAACTAGCCAAACCGATTTATAATGATCGCGGGCAAGTCCTCATTCAAAAAGATATTAAGTTAACGCGAGCGATGATTAATCGCTTGCTTCATTTAGGTGTAACGTTTGTATACATTAAGGATGCGATATCTGATGATATTATTATTCACTCACCTGTATCTGATGAAGTAAAAATAGAATCTATGCAAACTGTTAAATCCGTCTTTAATTCTTTTAAGGACAAAGGTTTTAAAGATAAAGGTTTTCTATTCGCAAAAGTTAGTGAGAATATGGCTTCTCTCGTTGACACAATTATCACTCAAATTCAACGTGACCAAGAAGTATTATCAATCATGTCAGATATTTTCATTAGTGATGACTACCTTTTTTCGCACTCGGTTAATGTGACAATGTATGCTGTTGCTCTAGCGAATGAAATGAAATTAACCCAAAAGCAAATTCGTCAACTTGGTCTTGGAGCGATGCTTCACGATGTGGGTAAAGTTTTTTTACCGGAAGAAATATTAAAAAAAGCAGGCAAGTTAAATGATTTTGAATTCGATTTAATAAAAACGCATCCAGAGCTTGGTTTTGAGTTTTTACGTTCTTCTTCAGACTTACCGTTACTTGTTGCACATTGCGCCTATCAACATCATGAAAGAATGGATGGCTCAGGCTACCCACGGGGGTTGGCGGGAGGCGATATCCACCTTTTTGGTAAAGTGTTAGGTGTAGCGGATGTATTTGATGCGGTAACGAGTCATCGTGTATATAGAGAGGCACTGTTACCGCAAGAAGGGCTTGATATACTCTTTGCAGGAAGCGGCACTTTATTTGAACCTGAAATGGTGAAATTATTTAGAGATACGATTGCCGTCTATCCAAATGGGGTTACAATTGAACTAAGTGATCACAGAAGAGCAATTGTTGTCAGACAAAATTCAAAGCTATATAATCGTCCTGTTGTGCGTGTTTTTAGTGAAAACAATCACGTTGTGACACCGTACGACCTAGATCTAGCAACTGTAAATAGTGTGACGATTACAGGATATAATTTGTAATGACTTTTCCTCTCTATCATAAATATATGGTAGGGGGGGATTTTATGTTGGTACCTTTTAAGCGATTAGTCTACACCTTTCTTATTACTTGTTTAGCTGTTATGCTATTTACAGGTTTAACACTGCTATATATAAATCATAAATTGCGTCCAGTGATTATAGATATTGCTGAAACAAAAGTAACGCAGTATGTAAATGAAGCGATGGGATTAGCGGTGCACCATACCATTTATCAAGATTTGCCTGAGGGTGATTTACTCGAATTTTATTATGATGATGAGGGAAGAGTTGTTAGTTATCAAATCAATCTTCAATTAGAAAATCAACTGAAAAATAGTATGTACCATCGAGTTAATCAATATTTAAAACTATTAGAGAAAGGTATTGTAGTTGATCGAACAGATCCGTCTTTTGATGGGAGTTTTACGCAATATGAAATAGAGGAAAATGGTGAGCGGTTGGATGAGACATTCTTTACTATTCCTTTAGGTCAAGCGTTAGATTTACCGTTATTTCAAAACTTAGGGCCTAAAATTCCAATTGAGTTGGAAGTGACGGGGTTTGTTCACGCAGAATTAGAAACCAGATTGACCCCGCTTCAAATAAATAGCATGCATATTGAGCCAGTTGTTCATTTAACAGTGGAAATAAGAACGCTTGTACCGTTTGCCTCAAAGACAGCCCGGTTGACACAAGTTATTCCTATTGGTAGTGGTGGGTTTATTGGAGATGTACCAAACATGTATTATTATCCAAGGATGTTTGAAGAAGACTTATAATTGGCATGTACTTGCATTAGTTCAATATTCTTGTTAAACTATGAAGGGAAAAATAATATACCTTATCAGATCGATGAGATAGAGGCGCATCTTAAAATCAGTAAGCTTTCTGAGGAGTCAACGATGATGGAAGTGGAAAGGGTTAGGGTGCCGAAGTATGTAGCAACTGACAACGGCTATATACTGGTGTAAGACTTAAGAAGTTTTATACTGTCATGTCTTTTGCGTGATGGGCTGTTGATCGACCGGATGATAACATAAGCGCTAACTTTAATGTCAGTAGCAGAAATAGGTTATGATCTATTTTTGTTGCTGTTTTTTTTGGGTTAATAAACAGTAGATAAGCGTATAAATAAATTCAGGAGGCTATTATGGTAGGAACAATTTATTCATTAATACCTGCAGTATTAATGTTGGTACTTGTGATGAGTACGAGGAAAATTTATTTATCTTTAGGGACGGGTATTATTGTAGGTGCTTTTATGTTACAAGATTTTAATGTAGTAGATTCAGTAGTGGAAGTGTGGACGGTCTTTTTAAATATATTTTACACATCAGAAGATGGTTTAAGTTTTGGAAGCATTTATCTGCTATCTTTCTTACTCTTGTTAGGCGTTTTAACAGCTATTCTTACAGCAACGGGAGGGAGCCGGGCTTTTGGACGATACGCGACAACCCACGTAAAATCTCGCCGAGGTGCTCAGTTATTGGCTGCAACATTAGGTGTCATTATATTTATTGATGACTATTTTAATGCCCTTGCCGTCGGTCAAGTGGCGCGCCCTGTCACAGATCGCTATCATATATCACGAGCAAAATTAGCTTATATTATTGATTCTACATCTGCACCAATAACGGTTATTTCTCCTATCTCTAGTTGGGGAGCGTATATTATAGGGACAATGGGTAGTATTTTTGCTTCAACAGCCTATATTGATTATGGCGCCTTTGAAGGATTTATTAGGATGATCCCGTTAAACATGTATGCATTTAGTTCCATTTTGTTGGTCTTTTTAGTTGCTGCTTTTAACTTAAATGTTGGCGCTATGCGTGTTCATGAAAAACGAGCTATGAAAGAACATCAATTGTTTGACCCGGCACGCGGGAGCATTGCAGGTGAATTGAAAGAAGATGTTGACCCGCATGACGAGGGGAAAATGTATCATTTAATTGTACCGATTGTGACGCTAATTATAGCCACAGTAGGTTTAATGATTTATACAGGACGCGTAGAAGCGGGAAGTGGTGCAACGATTTTAGATATCTTTGCCGCAACGGATGTTAATCTGTCGCTGTTTTTAGGAGGATTAATTAGTGTGATTGTAGGCTTTATTCTCTTTGCTAATCAGTCATCGCCTAAAGCTGATTTCATGCGCGTCATTTCGCAAGGGCTAAAATCAATGTTACCAGCAATTTATATCCTTGTCTTAGCATGGATGATTGGGGATATTATTGGTGCTCTTGAAACAGGGCAATTCTTAGCTGGTTTAGTAGAAAGTGCCTCATTTAATATTAACTACTTGCCACTTATTATTTTCCTGATTGCTGGTTTTATGGCACTATCGACTGGTACGAGCTGGGGCACATTTGGTATTATGCTTCCAATAGCTGCTCAAATAGCTATGACAGTAGATGCTACTCTTGTTTTACCCGCGATGTCGGCAGTTTTGGCTGGTTCAGTATTTGGTGATCACTGTTCACCGATATCTGATACAACAATTTTATCATCGACAGGAGCGGGAGCAAATCACATTGATCATGTTCTTACACAATTACCTTACGCTTTAATTGGTGGATTGAGCTCAATTGTTGGTTATGTTGTTTTTGCTACGACCCAAACTGTGTTATTATCTTTAAGTGTTAGTTTAATTGTTGTTTCATTTGTTGTTGTCATTATGTATTGGATAAAACATAATAAATAATAGCGTTCGGAACCAAAGGTGCAGTAATTAATTTTAATGCATTTTTGGTTCTTTTTCACTTAAATATAAAATAAAAGCGCATTCATTTGGTATTTGTCGAAAAAACCCTTTGACAATGATGACGTCAATCGCTATAATTTTAAACTGTCAGAAAAAAATAAATATTATAAGAATAAAATCGAATCTTTTAATAGAAGGTTGCATTGTTTTTTCTTTTAGTTTATAATAATCTGAAAATTCGTTTTATTCAAAAAAGAGAAGGGAAGTAATTAAAATGGAAAAACGTTCACAATGGGGGACTCGACTAGGTTTCCTTTTGGCGGCTATGGGGTCGGCAATTGGTTTGGGGAATATTTGGCGATTCCCAGCAACAGCATATTCAAATGGAGGCGGCGCTTTTTTTATTCCGTATTTATTCGCTTTATTAACAGCCGGTATTCCGTTATTGATCATGGAGTATACCATCGGTCATAAATATCGCAGCTCTGCTCCGCGAGCATTTAGAAAATTCAATAAGAAGGCAGAGTGGATTGGTTGGTGGCAAGTAGGGATTTCATTTGTTATTAATACGTATTATCCGATTATCGTTGCTTGGGCATTAATGTTTACTTATTTCTCATTTACAGAGGCGTGGGGCGCTGACCCGCAAAACTTCTTCCTAAATGATTTTTTATCGATCTCTGAACCTGGAAAGTTCGGCTCGGTTGTACCAAACGTACTCATACCACTATTACTCATTTGGGCAGTTGTTTTTGCAATTTTATATCGTGGGGTTAAAAAGGGGATTGAAGTGGCGAATAAAATATTTATTCCCCTTTTAATGGTTAGTTTTTTACTCATTGTTATTCGTGCTGTTACCCTGCCAGGTGCTCTTGAGGGCTTAAATACTTTCTTTGAACCTAATTGGGACACTATTTTTGATGGTTCTGTTTGGATTGCAGCTTATGGACAAATATTCTATAGTTTATCCATTGCTTTTGCGATAATGATCACATTTTCATCTTATCTTCCAAAAGATTCTGATATAACTAACAATGCCTTTATTACTGGGTTTGCCAACTCTAGTTTTGAACTACTTGCGGGCATTGGGGTTTTCTCTGCTTTAGGATTCATGGCTGCTCAGCAAGGGCAACCAGTATCTGAAGTTGTTCAAGGTGGGATTGGTTTAGCATTTATGGTCTTTCCTCGAATTATTAGCCAAATGCCGGCTTCTTCATTCTTCGGTGTGTTGTTCTTTGGTTCACTCGTGCTTGCGGGCCTATCTTCTATGGTGTCAATTTCTGAGACGTACATTGCTGCGCTTCAAGAGAAGTTTAGTATTAAACGCCACACAGCTGTATCTGTTGGTGTAGGACTCTCTGCTTTAGTATCTTTTGCTTATGCTAATCAAGGAGGTCTCTTCTTACTTGATACAGTCGATTATTTTATTAATAACTATGGTGTGGCACTCGTCGGTTTAATTGAGGTGGTTGTGGTTGTTTGGTTCTTACGTCAATTAACACCACTGAAAGATCATGCAAATAAGGTATCGGATATAAAAATTGGTGCTTGGTGGTCATTCTCGCTTTCTGTCATAACACCTCTTGTATTAGGGTTTATGATGATTCAAAATTTCAGAACTGATTTTACAGAAAATTACGAAGGTTATCCGACGGCGTTTTTACTAACGTATGGTTGGGCAGTTGCGTTAGGTGTGATTATTATCGGTGTTTTATTTACATTGAAAAAATGGCCAAAGGAGGATGTCTAATATGAGTTTGTCAGCGATTATTATGATGGTGTTAGGAATTGTTATAATTTGGGGAGGATTACTTCTTAGTGTTGGATATGCTGTGAAAGTTGCACGTCAACAACGCTAGGTTATATAGAACGAGTATTTAAAGCGATGACCCTAAGTGGCCATCGCTTTTTCAGCTTGTAGGCATAAAGACAAATACTGAAATGGGATAGCTGTTTAAGTCGCTATATGATAAAATAATGAAAAGACGTATGATAGAAGTGAGGGTATAAATATGTTTGAAGTTGATGGGCAAACTTACAATGTAGTTGAAGACTATAGAGATGGCTTTAATGAAGAAGCTTTTAAGCAACGCTACAGTGATATATTAGGTAAATATGATTTTATTGTTGGTGATTGGGGTTATGATCAATTAAGATTGAAAGGTTTTTATGATGATCAAAATAATAAGGCAACGTTTGATACGAAAGCAAGCACGATTAACGATTATTTATTAGAGTATTGCAATTTTGGATGTGCCTACTTTATTGTACAACGTGTTGAAAAATAAGATTAACTTAGAGAGAAAAAGCGCTCCGATTAGGGAGCGCTTTTTTTAATCAAGTTCTCTATCTGTCTTACTATGAGCAAGTCGACTTGAAGCCGCTGCTGCAATAGCACCCACGATGTCATCTAAGAAGGTATGACATTTTTCGCCCGATTTATCATTTAACTCTTTTAAAATACCTGGCTTTTGTTTGTCGATGTAACCGAAGTTAGTTAAACCAATTGAACCATATACATTAACGATTGATAGTGCGATGATTTCATCTACACCATAAAGACCTTCATCAGTAATAATTGTTTCTTGAAGCGGTTCGGCAAGTTTTTTTTCTTCTGCTAACTTATCGAGTTGAATACCAGTAAGAATGGCGTTTTGCACTTCGCGTTTAGTTAGCACCGCATCCACGTTTTCGTAACATTGCTCCATTGTTAATTCTTCATTGTAGGGTGATTGTAAATAATAAACGAGTTCGGCGATGTCGGTAATTTCGACACCTCTTTCAATGAGCCACTCGCGTGCTGTTGTTTCTAAAGCAGTTTGTAAGTTATTCTTATCCATAATATCCCATCCAATCTTTTTAAAGTACTCATTTAGTATACCCTAAACAAACAAAAATAAACAAAAAATAAATGTCATGACAGTCTTAATATTAAAGGTCTGCTGTAAAATGACATCCATAAATCCTACGAGATGTTAAAAAAGCCATGTAGATGTGTCATACCTATAAGTGACCAAACCAATAAGTTAAGCGCTCTAAATGAATCAGCATCATCCCATCACTGAAAAACGCACATTTATCCACGTACAGATATCGACAGAGAGCACTCTCATACTAAAGGCATTTAGAAATAGGATGAGTTTTTTTCAAAGTATTGCTAGCAGTATTCAAACCACCGAAAGGTGAGTCACGCATTCATAGTACCGCCTCTGCTACATCTAAGTTCTGAAAAGATAATCCTGATAAGTGAGCATCAAGTATGAAAACGTTATATAATTTTATTGAATGCGATGAACGCAATGTGTGAAATATTGATTTTCCTTGAAAAGCCAGTTTGCGTCCTCTTCGAAAAAAATCAACCGATCTACATGGGACAAATAAACGTAAGTGCGGTGGCGGTATTGAAGAACGTGATCCTATTGGTTTAATACGAGAAGCATTAGACCACTGTGAACTAGATTTAGTCATCGGAAAAAAGACAAGCGCGAAATTAAGTCGCAAAAAAGCTGTGGAATAAATCAACAGAATACATTCGTGAAGTCATGCTTAAGGTCATTAAGAAACATGAGCCCGAGAATTCCAAAACCATTATGACAGATAACGGCTCAAAGTTTGTGACACTGAGTAAAATTAAAAGATACTTATAAGCATATTGGCATGGTTTTTAGAAAAGTTTATACATTAGACTTTACCATGCAGGTGAGATTTTTGATCGGATGAGATAAAAAAGCAATGATGCTATTGATTCAAGCAAAATTAAACCGCTCTTTATTGTTTTAATGCTGTTAGAATTAAATTAAATAGGAAAGGGTAGTAAAATTATGAAAAGAAAGTTCTTAATGTGAATCAATTTCATAATTGCTCTTTTTAAAAAATCAAACACGACCAGAATTTCAATGTTTGTCTTAAAATTTTTTTATGCTATTTGATATTGCTTTAGGAATGAGCCTAAACGATCTGCTGCTAGTTTTGATGCATTATAAATAAGCGTCACTAAATCAAAGTGAGCTTTTGCACGTTTTCCTGTACGGTAACGAACATTATTAAGCTGGAAAAACTCCTTAAGATAGCCATTTACTCTTTCGACAGAACTGCGACGTTTAGCAATAGTTTTCCATGCCTGCGAACCACGAGCAGGAGCTGAATATTTCCGAAGATCTGTTGTTATTTTAACCTTGTACACTTTTTGACAAATACCTTCGGTATTTAAGGGACAGTCACTACA
>NZ_FOWN01000054.1 GCF_900115465.1 Halolactibacillus alkaliphilus | reverse complement strand
CAAGGTTAAAATAACAACAGATCTTCGGAAATATTCAGCTCCTGCTCGTGGTTCGCAGGCATGGAAAACTATTGCTAAACGTCGCAGTTCTGTCGAAAGAGTAAATGGCTATCTTAAGGAGTTTTTCCAGCTTAATAATGTTCGTTACCGTACAGGAAAACGTGCAAAAGCTCACTTTGATTTAGTGACGCTTATTTATAATGCATCAAAACTAGCAGCAGATCGTTTAGGCTCATTCCTAAAGCAATATCAAATAGCATAAAAAATTTTTAAGACAAATATTGAAATTCTGGTCGTGTTTGATTTTTTAAAAAGAGCAATTATGAAATTGATTCAGTTATTAAAACTTTCTATCCATGGAATCCCGATGTTCAGGCAAAATGTAAATAGCCTTTACTACACTTAACATTGTAGCAAAGGCTATTTGTCGTGCCGACCTACCTGATGGATTGGCGCTTACAAAGAAACAGCCCTCACACATATGTGAAGCCTAGTTTACTTTCGTGCTTTTATTTGTAAAAGGAAAACGACTTCATCTTCTCTAAAAAATATGAGAAAACCAACACAAAACCTGTTCTGACACTCACTAAGCTTTAATCGTTCATCAACCCTTCTAACCAATTAAACTTTTCCACAGTTCTTTCTGGATATAAAAAAGCACCTACTTTTCAGCAAACGCCTAATATTTATCGGGATTATTCAGGATATCGTCTCTCAATCTCTCCTTGACTGATTGATCCACTTTATAATTGAATTCTATTTTATCCCCAGTAATTTGGTGGAATTCATTAGTCGTAATCGTATCAAGTTTTAACTTTTTGTGGTAATGCAAATAACCTATAATAACTTCTTTTCTTATTGCATTTTCGATATCAACTTTCATTATGGTTGCATCTAGAAAGCGATCAGAAGTTTTATCTGCCTTCAGCTCATGATAAATCAATACTTTGTACATATTTAGGAGCGTTAGGAGCTCCTTGGAGGCAAGACCAATGTTTACTGAATCGAGAATACTTAAAAATTCATTGCGATTAAGATTTAATAAGGTCTCTTCTAATACAGTAACTTCGGTTTTCGTCTTTTCTCCAAAATAAGTCTTCTCATTTCTTTTAGTGTTCGTCAACTCAAGAATTGGACTTTCCTTATAATCCCTATCTATTTTATTTATATAGCAATATAGCTCTTGCTTAATAAAATATTGATAGAGCGGAGCATACACATCTTTCAACATCTGCTCATTTATTTCTTTATTCTTTACAGAGTAATATTTATATAGGCCAGCAAGCGCACCGCCTAACAATATGACCGTCTGGATGATTGGTATGCCGTACTTTAAGAAGCCATCCCAGAAGCCCAGGGGCTGAGTTGATTGTTCCATATACTTTGTAATTAATGACAAAAGATTAGTAGCCGTCTCCATTAGCATCTCCATTTAATTTAATTTGATTTATATACAACCTCAAGGTGGGCTTCTAATATTATATCAAAATCGATTTTTGTTCCAGGTAAATCTTCTATGAAATTTGTTTTATTTCTATATCTGATAAGTTTATTTCATCAATTTCTTCAACAACATTAAGGCGTAATTCTAAATTATCTAATTGGTCTATTATGAAGTCCTGTAGGGCTTCAAACAACTCATTACAATATTTCTCTTTCACATAATTAGTAAATGAATGTTCTAGCCCTATACGCAAGACACCCTTTCTATTTATATTTACCAATATGCATCTTATACGTATCCCAGGTAAAGTGTACGATAGTTAATGATGCATTCATTGCCAATTTAGCGTATCGTACAGGTAATTCTGTATAATTTTTCCCTTTACCGTGTCCATCACCTTTATCATTTCTAAGAGAATTTAAACCATCAACTACTTGAATGAAACTACTCAATATTTTCTTAACATCATTATTATTTTTAGCCGATACATTTTCATTCGGATCTAAATTTAATTTCAAAAACACCTGTTTTCTTAATTGTGCAACAGTGGATGAAGGGTAATATTCCTCTTCAAATTCATCTAAAATATGTTTGAAACAGGATTCTAATAGTTCTTTAGATTTACCAATCACATCCGAAGGTGATTTTTCAACTAGGGACATCATGATTTTTAACTGACTAGCTATGTATGCATCATTAAACTTCTCTTTTACATCAGTAACCAATGTACTGCTAAAGGTCTGATTGGTTGAATATTTCGACATAAGCATTTTCAGTTTTGGGTAAAGATTTCTCTTTTCTTCTGTGAATATTTCCTCTATATCTAGGAATTCTATATAATCGATTAAATCGGAAACCAATTTTATAATTTTTTCGTCTTCGGCATCATTAATATAGGCCACGAAAGACTTTCCTTTTGATAATTTATACCTCGTTTGGAGCGGTATACCTACTGAATTCAATGTAAAGTCATCAAACTGTGAATTACTAAAATTTAAAACGTATCCACCATCATTAAAAAAAGTACTAATGAAATTTTTATCATTAAAGCTAAGCAAACTATCACCTCGTAATCACTCTACGAAATACTTCCCATTATATATGCGGGGCATCCATCAATTCCGCCCCACCATATTTTTTCTGCAGACAGCTTATAAGTCAAGTTCAGAAACATCCATTTTTATACCTTCAAGATAATAGTCATACACACTGTTAGCAGGTAACATTCTAATTTGAATTGGTTGCAAGCCTAGATTATCAAGCATATCTAACTTAACATAACCCTTATTGATTATTTCACTACCTTCTGATGGCAATAAAAAACAGTTTTTTACTGAGTCAATAGAATGTAATTTAATAAATTTTTCAAATGCCAATTGATAAAGATACTGTTTAGTAATATCTGAAATTCCTGGTTGCCCTTGCAATTTTTTATTTTCTTCTAATCTAATTACATAGTACTTGGCATCAAAAATAATAAAATTAAAACCATCCTTCTTCTTCCCTACTGAAATAATATCCGGTTTCAAAGTATCGTTAGATGTTTTGATAAATGGTTTATCATCTTCTGATTTGCCAGTCCATTTTGGTTTTTCAATAAGTGAGATTAACTTGTTATAAGCTACAAAATCAGCATGCAACGGTACTGGTAAGTCTAAAGAACCTAAATCGTTTTGTAATTGATTGTCCATTATTTCTGAACAAATTTGTTCCCAAACTAAATTAAAAGTACTTGTTCCAAAAAAGCTAAAACCATCTATATCTGACAAACTACTACTATGTGTTAAATAAGCGTATATCGATTTTAAAATTAATTGCTTCCGAGTAATGTATTGAACATTAAGTTCATTTTCAATACGATAAAGTATATAATCTACATCTCCAAATGCGTCTAACCCCTCATCTGTAAGGTCAACTAGCACAATATCGAACAATTCTATTAAATCAGCTTCTTTCAATTCCTTACTAAAGTGACTGAGAATACATTCATGCAACCTTTTAAAATAATCAAGGTCATCCATTGCTCTTTTTTTAGTTAATAATGTTGTATAGTATGGCCGATTGTTCTTTATAATTGCAAAAGTTTCATTAATAGTCCTGTCCCACAAAATTTCTCCATTTCCATCTTCCTCTATGATATCTTGAGTGCTTGTGTAAAGGCCATTTTCGTAATAATCATTTAATAGATACAGCATCACAGCAAGATGATTGAACGCACTATTTTTTCCACCGTCGTTATACATCCGAATAATTTGTTCTTTAGAATTATATTTTTCTAAAACCTTAATTATCTTTTTTAATTCAGTTGTCGGACTTTTTTTAGTAAGATATTTAGGGTAACTTTTTATTATGTAACCCTCTACTGCAATTATTCCAACGAATGTAAAAACGTAATAATAATTATTCCCCTCTAATTCAACATCACTTATTTCAATTTCTTCATCAATAAGATCAGACATATCCGTTTGAACATCAGATACCTTTACTGCTTTTAAAACACCATATTGCTTCAGTTTTTTTATAATAACAACCACTTTTTCAGCTGAACATTCAAATATATCTCGTAAGTGATCTTGTGTATAACGTTTTTGCTCTCGTACAAACTTGGAAATCATTCATATTCACCCGGGGATTCAGCAACCATTGATACAGACATTGGAAATTTATCCCTAATACTTTCGCAAAAAATTTCCACTCCACGTAAATCAAATTCTTCACAAATTGATGAATACTTTGTTGTATCACTACATCCATCAAATAATGACGTCCTTCTCTGTTTAGCTGCATCTTCAAACAAATACATTAGAACCTTACTTTTGAAAGCACTAATGAATTTTTCAGCATCAATATCGTTCCCCTCGTTAGGAACAACAATTTTCCTTGCTAAGAAATAGGGACCTAATAATTTATCCTCATTAATTTTATATGAAGAAAGAACGTCGTTAATCGACTTACGAAGTTCGTTCCATTCTACAGGACGAGTATATTCTCCTTTACCTAGGGATACAGTATATCCTTTAATATCACTTTCGTTATTATTTATCCCTAGATAATCAAAGTCCCATCTACGTTTAAAAGCCGTATCTAAAGGAAAAACTCCTTGATCTGCACTATTCATTGTCGCCCATATAAACATATTATCTGGGATTTTAAGTGTAGAAATATCTTCTATTTTCTCTCCTAATTCATCTGCAAGATATTTTTTAATATCTTCCGATGGTTGTACTGAATACTCACTAACATTACTACTATTACGATCAAGCAATTGGAATATCTCTCCAAAAACTGCCGCAGCATTTGCTCGATTAATTTCCTCTATTATTAATAAATGTGGTTGAATATTATTAGTACGGCCATTTTTTAAAGCTTTAACGTATACCCGCATAAAAGGACCTGGAACATATTCATAGGTAATACTATCTTCATCTTTTCCGTCAATAAACGGTACTGGCTTATAAGTTCCAACAAAACTAGCATAATAATAGTCGGGGTGAAAAGTCACCCGTTCAAAATCCCCGCCACTTGAAAGTAGTTCATCTTTATCTTGATTTATCGAGTAACTTTTACCAGTACCTGGAGCACCGAAAATTATCCTATTTCGAGCAAATTCTGATTCATATCCCGTACTGTAATTAAACACATCTTTCTTTTCTTCACAATTTGGATTCAATTCCAATTTTATGATTATTTCTTTTCTTCCACTTGAAAGGGTGTTTTTTTCAAATTTTACATTTGTTAATCTTGGCAGTGCAATTCCCCTAAAATAATTCTTGAAAATATTCTCATTGGCTCTTACATAATATCGAGATTTGTCAGTAAATTTTCCTAAAGAACACATTAAATCGTTATTAGCCAACCCACTTATTTCCTTATAAATATCATTCCAATAATCTAAATCTATATCTTTATAACTAAAAATTACTTGATATATATATTCTAATTTTACTTGTAATAGATAATCTAATAAGTTGCCCCTGTCAAACTTGTACTCTATATTTGAACCAAACTCAAAGAAGTCATCAAATTGTGTTTCAGATTTTAATGATCCAACATGTAGTTTCGCTTCTCCTGCTCCTCTATCCTGCCCAAATTTTAAACGCCTTGCTACAAAACTACTTGGTAGAGCATCAACGTATAATGTTTCAGACATTGACTTTCTCCTTTCTAATTAAATTTGGATAATATTCAATAACCTTATTCATTATTTCAATTAGTACATCTACTACAATGGAGTTACCAGCTTGTTGATACGCTGAGGTATCTGCTACCACGATTTTAAAACTATCACAAAAGCCCATAAGTCTTAAACATTCTCTAGGTGTTAATTTTCTCAGGCGTCCTTCTGTTGTTACATAGTTATCTACACCCGCTCTGTGCATTTTATGCATAGATGTTAATAAAGGGCGGGCAACATCTAAATCTGTTTCAGGTCGTGAATAAAATCCTTTTGTACCTGTTGATAATACGTATTTCTTAACCTTCTCTGAAAGAAAATATTTTTCTAAATCTTGGATTGTTTTCTCTTTGTCTTTATTTTCTTCAACAAAAATAAAGTCACCATGCCAATTAAACTGTTGATTCTTTTTTTGACATAGTTGTATATCTCCATCAATCTGTGTATAACGCTTGTCAATATTTTTTTGATCAGTAACAAAATTTACACCTTTAGGTGGTAAATAATATTTACTGGATACGTTATCTACCAAAAAGTCTTTCATTACCTTATCTAATTTAACAGGAGCAGGAAAATTAAATTCCTTTACTGCTAAATCTTTTCTAAACCCTACTACAAATAATCTTTCTCTATTTTGCGGAATACCATAATCTTTTGCATTTAATACAGCATCATGCCACTCATAATTTAATTCATCAAATACTTCCTTCATTGTCTCCCATGTATTTCCGTTGTCATTACTCAACACAGCTTTTACATTTTCATAAATAAAAACTTTGGGTTGAATTTCTTTGACCAATCTAGCAAACTCATAAAATAGTGTACCCCTGGTATCCTCTAATCCTCTTTGTTTTCCGACTAAGCTAAAGGACTGACAGGGGCTCCCACCTACAAATAAATCAACCTGATTGTGATATTGTCTTCCATCTAAAAATGAAGCATTCCAATGAAAGTGCTCTGGGTCAACATTATAATTGGCCATATAAGATTCTCTAACTCTATTTCGATGCTCTTGACCTTCATAAAGCTTATTTACATATGCATTCTTTTCCTCAAACGACTCGATGTTTTTCAAATCTCCTAGGACGGCGGTTGTGTTAATTTTCTCATGTAACATAGAAAGTGCGTCTGAAACTTCTCTTAATACCTTAACCGATTGTTTAAATTCAGTAATATTAACAAGTTTTGTATACTCATTGCTCTGAGCCATTTTTTTAAAATAATCACTTTCAACAAAATCCCCGCCATAAATTCTTTTATAATCGGCTTCTATTTTAATAAATGATTTTTTTGATTCAATATATTTATGTAGCGATGAATGGTTATCAGATTCATAAACTTTTATCCATGCTGTATATGCTTTGTGAACATTTTCATTAAAGTAATTGTCTTCAATAAAATTTAATAGGGTTTTTCTTGATAAGTCTATCAAATCTGCCTTATAATCTATTTCATCTATAAATTTTTTATATTTTTTATTTATATTTAAAAAGGTATTTGCTAATTCAATAGTATACTCATCTTGATTGGATTCTAGATTTGTTGAAATTTTCTTAATCATATTATTTAAAACATCAATTTCAACCTCAACTTCATCGATTTCAGGTAATATTTTTTCACTCAATACATCAATATCACCATTATCACATGCAAATACTATTTCGTGGGATAACCCCATTCTCTTCAATGCATGTTCAATAGCGCCAATTCCACTAAATACAGTTGCTAATTTAATCATTAAAAAATCTCCTTATCTCTATCGAGATTATCCTTGCTAATCTCCATTATATCTCCTACATCACATTCTAATGTTTTACATATTTTAGTTATAGTTTCCATTGAGACTGCTTCATTTTTCCCCATTTTAGCTATAACGTTACTACTAACGCGAGCAACGTTTTTCAGTTCTGTCTTATTCATATTTTTGTCTATTAATAATTTCCACAGTTTGTTATAAGAAACACTCATAACGCACCATCCCTTTACATTTCTTATAGTCCTTTACTAATTATTTATTATACAGTAACTTTACCTATAATGAAATATTCTTTACTTGAATCAATTTCATAATTGCTCTTTTTAAAAAATCAAACACGACCAGAATTTCAATATTTGTCTTAAAAATTTTTTATGCTATTTGATATTGCTTTAGGAATGAGCCTAAACGATCTGCTGCTAGTTTTGATGCATTATAAATAAGCGTCACTAAATCAAAGTGAGCTTTTGCACGTTTTCCTGTACGGTAACGAACATTATTAAGCTGGAAAAACTCCTTAAGATAGCCATTTACTCTTTCGACAGAACTGCGACGTTTAGCAATCGTTTTCCATGCCTGCGAACCACGAGCAGGAGCTGAATATTTCCGAAGATCTGTTG
>NZ_FOWN01000056.1 GCF_900115465.1 Halolactibacillus alkaliphilus | reverse complement strand
CTTATAAAAACAGAAATAATCATAGCAGCGTAGTTAAGCTCCTCCGGAGCTCCAAGACGTGATTTTTTACTTACCTCACGGTAAATGTGGTCAATATCAATGACCAAAATAATAGCGTCATATCGTTGGGTAGGTTCCATTGCATATAATTCATTAATGCTAAATAAACTCTCTTGTCGTATAATAGGCATAGGGAGTTCTCCTCCAGTCTTTTGGTTTAGTTTGGTTACTTACCATTATACAAGACTTGGGGAGGTACTTCCTTTTTTATGCTTCAAAACCATTGGGCCGCAAGGCCTCAGAATTATGAAATTCATTCAGCTGAGCTCCTTTTGTTACATATTTACACTTTTTACTAATCAAAACTCATCGCCTCTGTATAGAAAAACTGAGAACCAATGATCTAAATAACAAAAAGACCCAAACCATTTAAAATGATTTGAGTCTCGTTTATATTCATATTTATTGATCTAATATCCCGCTTACTTATTCTACTTGATGCGTACCGTTTTTGATTTCTTCCATAAAGTGACATGCACCCATATGGCCTTCTTTCATACCGTCTATGTTCCGTAGTTCCGGTGCTTCTACTCGACACCGTTCTGTTGCAAATGGACAACGCGTATGGAATCGACATCCTTGCGGTGGATTAATTGGCGAAGGAACATCGCCTTCTAATAAGACGCGTTCACTCTGAGCATCAGGGTCTGGTACTGGAATAGCTGATAATAAAGCTTTTGTATATGGGTGATGTGGATTGTCAAAAATAGATGTCTTATCACCAATCTCAACAATTTTACCTAAATACATAACAATAACGCGATCTGATATGTGACGAACAACGCCTAAGTCATGAGAAATAAATAGGTAAGTTAAGGCAAAATCACGCTGTAACTGTTTCATTAAGTTAATGACTTGCGCTTGAATTGACACGTCCAATGCTGAAACAGCTTCATCTGCGATGATTAGTTTAGGATCAACAGATAATGCACGCGCAATCCCTATACGTTGACGTTGCCCTCCACTAAATTCATGAGGAAAACGGTCTGCTTGGTGAGCACCAAGACCAACAACTTCCATCAAATCAGCGATTTTCTTTGCACGCTCATTTTTTGGTACAACATTTTGAATTTCTAATGCTTCTTCTAAAATTTGACGCACCGTTTGACGAGGATTAATGGATGCGTATGGATCTTGAAAAATGACTTGAAGGTCTTTTCTTTTTTTACGCATATCTTTTTTACTTAACGCTAGTAAATCTTCCCCATCAAATTCTACTTCACCTGCCGTTGGTTCATCTAAACGTAAAATAGCCCGCCCAGTTGTTGATTTACCGCAACCTGATTCACCTACAATAGAGACAGTTTCACCCTCATAAACATCAAATGTAATACCGTCTACGGCTTTAACGTGGTTTATCGTTCGACCTAATAAACCGCCTTTTATCGGAAAATATTGTTTTAAATCTTTGACTTTAAGTAGTTCTTTTGGCACTGACATCAACCTCCTGATCTCCATCCCACTCATCGGTGTAAATCCAACAACGGATTTGGTTACCATTGTCACTTTGTTCTAAATCGGGGAGTTTTTCATGACATAATTCTGTCGCGAATGGACAACGAGGCGCAAAACGGCACCCCTTAGGCAAATTATCTGGACTAGGAACAGAACCTTCAATCACTTGTAATTCAACATCACCTAAATCAATATCATGTCGTGGTAAGGAATTTAATAAACCAACGGTATAAGGGTGCTTTGGATTTTTGAATACATCTCTAACCTTAGCATATTCAACGACCTTGCCCATATACATAACCGCCACGTAATCACATGTTTCTGCCACAACACCTAAATCATGCGTAATCATAATGATAGACATGCCTAACCGATCTTGAAGGTCTTTCATCAATTCAAGAATTTGTGCCTGAATAGTCACATCAAGTGCTGTCGTTGGTTCATCTGCAATTAAAAGCTCTGGGTCACATGCTAAGGCAATAGCGATCATGACACGTTGGCGCATTCCACCTGAAAGTTCATGTGGATACTGTTTTACTCGCTGTTTTGGCGAAGGAATACCAACAAGCTCCAGCATCTCTGCTGAACGTTTCATCGCCTCTTTTTTGGACATGTTTTGGTGAATCATGAATGATTCACTGATTTGTTGTCCGACTGTATATACAGGATTTAAAGACGTCATCGGTTCTTGGAAAATCATTGAAATTTCATTTCCGCGAATTTTCCGCATCTCTGCCTCTGATTTTTTAAGTATATTCTCACCTTTAAATAAGATTTCTCCACCAATAATTTTACCCGGATTCTGAATTAAACGAAGAATCGAAAGCGACGTAATACTTTTACCTGACCCAGATTCTCCTACAATACCTAATGTTTTACCTTTAGGTACAGCAAAGTTAACACCATCTACGGCTTTGACTTCAAATTTATCGGTAAAGAATGATGTTTGTAAATCTTTTACTTCTAGAATTGGTTCTTGATCTAGAATATCTGTTGCTTTGACCATACCATTCACACCTTTTCTATATTTGTCTTTAATTTAAATCGATTCGCTTATTTAGTAATCGGTAAATAACATCTACCATGATGTTTACGAATACAAAGAGAAATGCAAAAACCAATACACCACTTTGAACAATTGGGAAATCACGAGAGTTAATCGCCCCTACCATTAAACGCCCTAGACCGTTAATAGCAAAAACATTTTCAGTGATGACAGCCCCACCAAGTAAGGCACCAAATTGTAAACCGACAACTGTTACAACAGGAATTAAAGCGTTTTTCAAAGCATGTCTATAAACAACAATACGTTCTTTAACACCTTTTGCTCGTGCTGTTCTAATGTAATCTTGATCAATAACTTCAAGCATACTTGAACGGGTCATACGTGCGATAATCGCTGCACCTGCTGTACCTAATGTAATAACTGGTAACACCATTTGTTGCCACGTTCCCCAACCCGATGCTAAAAACCAACCGGTATTGAAAAAGAGTACATCTCGACCAATAGCGAAATATTGGATTAAGATTAAACCAAGCCAGAAGTTTGGCATCGATAAACCGAACAAAGCAGCTATCATTACGAGTGTATCTGACAATTTTCCACGTCGTACCGCTGCAAAAACACCAAAGATAATTCCTAAAAACACAGAAAGTAATGTGCTATAAAAAGCTAATGATACCGTTGTACCTATACGCACTTTAATTTCATCCGCCACTGGACGACCATTACGTATCGAGTTCCCCAAGTCACCCGTCACGACGCCAGAAACATAGTCAAAGTACTGGACCGGCAAAGGATCATTTAACCCTAATCTTTCACGTGTTAATTCGATTTGTTCTTGAGATGCACTTTCACCTGCCATGATTTGTGCAGGATCACCCGGAATTAGACGCACCATACTAAATGTTAGAATTGTTACACCTATTAAAACCGGTATTGTTTGGATTAAGCGTCGAACTATAAATTGAAACACAAGTCATTACCTCTTTTCTAGTTTTTCATTTTTGGATCTAGTGCATCACGAAGACCATCACCAAATAAGTTAAATGCGAGCACAACAATAACTATTGCAATACCTGGAATTGTTGCGACGTGAGGTGCATCGTACATGTAGTTACGTCCATCCGCTAACATCGCTCCCCACTCCGGCATTGGAGGTTGTGCACCTAAACCTAAGAAACTCAAACCACTCGCCGAAAGAATCGATGTTGCAATACTTAATGTCGCTTGAACGATAATTGGAGAGGCGACGTTGGGTAGAATATGTTTGAAGATAATTCTAGCATCACTCGCACCAAGTGCTTTAACAGCATCAATGTATTCCAGTTTCTTCACCGAAAGTGTTGAACCTCTTACAATACGTGCAAAAACAGGCACTGAGAATACAGCTACAGCGATAATAACGTTATTCAAAGAACTTCCTAGTACCGCAACGATAGCAAGCGCTAACAGAATACCTGGAAACGCAAGTAAGATATCCATAAAACGCATGATAATTGTGTCAATTTTACCGCCGTAGTAACCCGATATAATTCCTAAGAAAACACCGACAGTCATTCCAATTAACACAGCCGAAAAACCTACATACAAGGTAATACTCATACCATCAATAATCCGGCTGAAAATATCTCGGCCATAATTATCTGTTCCAAGCCAATGAGCTAGTGATGGGCCATTTAATCGATTAGCAGTATCCGTTGCACTCGGGCTATACGGCACGAAATATGGTCCAATCAATGCAATTAAAATAATCGCAATAATTAATATTCCACCAACAACGGCAGATTTACTACTCGTTAGTTTTCTCCAAAATGTCGAAAGCTTAACAAGTGTTGGATTTGGTGCTGCTTTTATTTGAGCAGCTCCAGTGTTAATTTCTTCTCTCATGCAATCCAATTCCCTTCTATTCAATAAGTTCTAAATTTCTAAAAATTCAGCCTTATTTAACAATAAGACGGTTTATCGACACATATAGGCCGATTGTTCAACCTTATTATTTGTCAAAATGAGATGAATTTTTAGATTCTTCAATCAATTATACTATCTTTTTACCAATCCTAAAAGCGCGAAATTTCCCAAAGATAGATACGATTAATAATAATGCCACATTAAAATACAAATTGCAACAAAACACCAAAAAGTCAGAAAATTAAGATACCCTTTAATTCATAACAATTCAATAATTCCCCCCTCATTTGTTCTATATTATAGAAGAAACTAGTCTATCAAACGCTTTTAATTATAAGAATGTTCTAAAAAAGGTATAAGGTAAATCGAACAGATAAAGTTATTAGATAATTTAGACTTGTTTTTATTTTTAATTTATAGTATAGTGAATTTAACTTTTCACAAAGTAAAAAGAAAAATAAAAAGGGGAGTGTTTTTACGTGAAAAAGCTATTAACAAGTAAGTTTTTACTTATGTTATTACTTATTGGCGCTATGTTTGTTTTTGCAGCATGCGGCTCAAGTGATGACGATGCAACTGGTGACGATACATCAGAGGGTACATCAGAAGATGCAAATGATGCGCCAGCAGCCGAAGGCGGCGAATTAGTTATTGCAACACTATCAGAAGCTGTAGCACTTGATCCACACGGATCAAACGATACACCTTCAAGTAACGTTGCTTACAACATTTATGAGCAACTTGTTGTTCAAGATGAGAATATGGATCTTCAACCAGGTCTAGCAACTAGCTGGGAAATGATTGAAGATACTGTATGGGAGTTTTACTTAGAAGAAGGTGTTACCTTCCACGATGGTACACCATTTAACGCTGAAGTAGTTAAAGCAAATATTGATCGTATTCTTGACGAAGCTGTTGCTTCTCCTCGTTCATTCTTATTCAACATGATCAATGAAGTGATTGTTGTTGACGAGTATACTGTTCAATTTGTAACAGACTATTCATTTGCTCCACTTCCAGCCCACTTAGCTCATAATGGTGGCGGAATGATTTCACAAGCTGTCATTGAAGCTGATTACGAAGCAATGGCAGATGGTGGCGACCCAGGCGCAACAATTAATGAAAACCCAATTGGTACAGGTCCTTTCAAACTTGACTATTGGAATTCAGGAGATGAAATGCGTTTAGTTAAAAACGAAGAATACTGGGGTGAGCCAGCTCACTTAGATTCAATCGTTTTCCGTGTTGTTCCTGAAGATGGTACGCGTATTGCTGACATTGAAACAAACGTAGCACACATCAGTGATCCACTATCACCATCAGATGTATCACGTATCGAAAATACAGACGGTATCTTTGTAAACCGTACACCATCTGTAAGTTTATCTTATATCGGATTTAACGTTCAAAAAGAACCATTTACTGACGTTCGTGTACGTCAAGCTATCTCAATGGCAATTAACAAAGATGCCATTATCAACGACCTATACGGTGGCGCAGGTATCCCTGCAATTGGTCCAATCGCACCTAACGTATTTGGCTTCGATGATTCAATCGAAGGTTTAGAGTATGATGTTGAAGCAGCACGTGAATTACTTGCTGAAGCAGGTTATGCAGATGGCTTTGATACAACAATTTGGACAAACGACTCTCGTGAGCGTATTGATGCTGCAACAGTTGTTCAAGATAACTTATCTGAATTAGGTATCAATGTTGACGTGCAAATCGTTGAGTGGGGTGCTTACCTTGATGATACTGCTGCTGGTGAACACGATATGTTCATCCTAGGCTGGTCAACTGTAACAGGTGATGCTGACTACGGTATGTATCCAATGTTCCACTCTGAAAATCACGGTACACCAGGTAACCGTACATTTATCGCAAATGACGAACTTGATAGATTACTTCTAGAAGCACGTCAAAATCCAGATCCAGATGAGCGTCAAGCACTTTACAGTGAAGCACAACAAATCTTGGTTGAAGAAGCTCCTATGCTTTACATTCACCACCAAGAGTTCTTAATTGCTGTTAGCGATGATGTTCAAGGTCTATGGCAACACCCAACAGGCATTTTAATGCTTAAAGATGTTACTTTAGCTCAATAATACCATTTAAAGCACCCGTTATCGGTTCTTTGTCAAATAGTGTTGGTGAGAATTTTTAACCAATAATTTCGAGCTTATATTTCACATGTTTCAGCTCTTTTTATGCAGCTGAAACATGTGTTTTATTTTGTGTTTTTTTCTTCTGAGGTTCAACTGGTTTGTAAGCAAAATGTAAAAGAATTCGGTTCTTATAGTTTGTGAAATTGCGATAGCCGTATGCGACGCGATTTAAGACTTTGATTTTATTATTAATGCCTTCAATGCGGCCGTTATTGTAAGTATAATTAAAGCTATTTTGAATGTGTGGTAAATGTTTTCGTAACGTCTTTATACTCGTTTTCATATAACTAGAAATGTTCGCATCAAGTTTTCCTTTGACGATCTCTTCGAGATCGTCAAAATTCCTGTCGGCAAAAGCTTTAAAGAAGCGCTGTAGTAAGTCATAGTTTGCTTTAAGCTCATCAGAATAATCTAACATGGCATCCACAACCGATTTAGATGGTAGTTGTCCAAACATGGTATAGTGCTTGTACTCTGTACTTGAGAGATCCTCGCTAGGTTTCAATATCATTTGCCAGTATCGCTTGAATCGACGATATTTCTTTTGATCTTCACCATTTGATGTATTGAATGCTTGCATGATTTTGATACGTGTTTTATTCATCGCTCGCGTCATTAATTGTACGATGTGGAAGCGATCAATTATGATTTTAGCATGAGGAAACAGATCCTTAACTACACCTTGATAACTCGCGTTCATGTCAATCGTCACTGTCTTCACATTTTTACGCTGCTTAAAGGTAAAATACGTCGT
>NZ_FOWN01000064.1 GCF_900115465.1 Halolactibacillus alkaliphilus | reverse complement strand
CGATTACCCAAGAAGCCCCCACTTCAAGCAACCCGTAAGGGTGGTAAGTGGTGGGAGTAGTTCACATTAAACGTCGTCTACCTAGTAAGAATGCACATAAAAAAAGGATCCTTAGCTTAAAAAAGGATCCTCTTCTTTTTGTTCTTCATATAAATTAAATTTACCAGTAGCATGTCGCTTTAAGGTGTTTTTTTCAATGCGATCATGGCAAGCTTGACATAAATAAAGATGTTTACGTCTATTTCTTAATTTTTTTGCTAGGGGTGAATCATTATCAATCGATTCTACCTTATCACAGATCGGACACATGACATCCATTTGTTTTCCTCCAACATCATTAAAGATAACTGCTTATTCCTTTAGTTTAGCATAAATATTTTAGAATGAGAACCTTATCTCTAGTTTTAAGTTAAGCCGAATTGGGAAAGGATAAACAAGAGTAGAAAAATTTAAAATGAGGTGAAGAGAATGGGGAAGAATAAAAAGACGGCTGTTATTGCAGGCGCTGCAGTTGCTGGAGCTACAGCGGCATTGCATTTATTGAAAGATAAAAAGACAAGAAAAAAATTAACGCGCTTTAAAGAGGATGTATTATTGAGGCTAAAATTAAAAAAACATGATGATTTTCCATTGGATTCGGCAGGTGGATATGATGATAGCATCGAAAATGCCGACATGATTAGTGAAGGTTCGTCATTTGGTGTAGATTACTATAACCGTGTGGCTGGAAGCAGAAAACAAAAAAAGAATCCGAGATTAGTGAAAAAAGACTGGGAATAAAGCCCGTCTTGTAAAAGGGCATCTTGCTAACGATAAGTTTTAACTTGTCTTTGAATGCGTCATTCAAAGGCAAGTTTTTAATTTATCTATTAGATTGGAAGACTTAAATATGCTTGCTTTTTTACCTTCATACCTTTAATATTGTTTAAAGAAGGATTGATTGTGGAGGGATATTATATGGTGGACAATGCAGTTCAAACAGATCAGAAAAAAGCTTATGCCGTTTTAAAGGCTGATGCAGATAAAATCCTAAAACTTATTCAAGTGCAAATGGATAATTTAACAATGCCACAGTGTCCTTTATATGAAGAAGTTTTAGATACGCAAATGTTTGGTCTTTCAAGAGAAATTGACTTTGCGGTTCGCCTTCATTTAATTGACGAAGACAAAGGCAAAGCTTTATTAGATAACTTAGAGAAACAATTGAATATCCTTCATGAGAAGGCTCAAGCAGGTTACTAAAAAACACGGTTTTAAAGTTCTTTGTCAAATAGTGTTGGTGAGAATTTTTAACCAATAATTTCGAGCTTATATTTCACATGTTTCAGCTCTTTTTATGCAGCTGAAACATGT
>NZ_FOWN01000044.1 GCF_900115465.1 Halolactibacillus alkaliphilus | reverse complement strand
TGGCGATTACCCAAGAAGCCCCCACTTCAAGCAACCCGTAAGGGTGGTAAGTGGTGGGAGTAGTTCACTTTGGTCGAACTAATTCGAACACCTCACCTAATTTGCTGTATGACTGTCCACCTAATCGTGTGACCGGTTTTAAACGCTCATCATCAATGACTTCCCCATTATAAACAGCTTCATCTAAATGATAGTGAACGACGCGCATAACGATAAGGTCAGTACTTTTATCACCTACAACCGTATGAGTATCAAGTACGCACTCCATTCTAATCTGAGCCTCTTTCACCCCGTCTACTTTCACACGTTGACTCTTCACGCGTGTAAAGTCAAAGGTATCTACTTCGCTTTCATCTCTAGGTAGTGCACTCGCTGTCAGATTAACTTTTTCAACATTTGTTTCATCGACGATGTGGATGACACACTCTCCTGAGTCAATGATATGACGCGCTGTATCCTTCATTTTTTTATCTTTACGTTGAACAGAGATCATCAAAAGTGGCGGCTCTGCTGATACAATAGTAAAGTAACTAAACGGTGCGCCATTAAGTACACCTTCTTTTGACTGTGACGTCACAAAAGCAATTGGTCTGGGGGCAACTGCCCGTGTTAATAAATGATAATGTTCCCGCTTTGATAATGTTGAGGCATCAATTTGAACCATCACACCACTCCTTTTATCTCGAATTCAAGATAATTATAACGTAAAAAAAATGAAAAGGCAACTCCTGTGATTTTCATGAACTACTCCCAACACTTAAAGGTTGCTTGAAGTGTTTAGAGTAATTCACAAACACGTATTATGTATCATTTTCTTGTCACTAAACACTTAGATATTTTTAAAATAAAAACAGTCCTGATGCTCTCGCTAAAGGGGCATCAAGACTGTTTGACAATAAAGACCTTCATTATACTTCATTTAAATCCGCATTAATTAAATCTAGAATATCATTTTTAATCTCTAAATACTGTTCATCTACTTTCACGCGATGATTGTCTGTTTCTAAAGCTTGATAGGTATAATTTAAATCGAATGACTTAATAATCGTTCCTGGCTGTTTCGACATCACAATCACACGTGTGCCAAGCGACAATGCTTCTTCAACGTCATGTGTGATCATCATGACAGTATTTTTATTTTTATGCCACAGATTACGAATAAGCGTCTGCATATTGAGGCGCGTGAGCGCATCAAGTGCGCCAAGCGGTTCATCCATTAAAATCATTTCCGGTTCATTCGCAAGTACGCGCGCTAAGGCCACCCGTTGGCGCATACCACCTGAAAGGTCAAAGACCGCCTTATCTTTATCTTTCAATAACCCGATTTGGTCAAGGAATTGATCTGTTATTTGATTAATCTTGGCTTTCTTTATCCCTCTTACCCTTGGACCAAAGCCAACATTATCTTTAACTGATAACCAAGGGTATAACGTAGGCGATTGAAATACGACCCCTCGGTGCCAGTCTGGAGCGGTAATTGTTTTCCCTTGAAACGTCGCTTCACCTGTTGTTGGTTTTTGATAGCCGGCAATTATTTTTAAGAGGGTGCTTTTCCCGCAACCTGAAGGACCTAAAATACAAAGAAATTCATTTTTTTCTATAGTTAAGTCAATGTCTTTTAAGGCAAGGGCAGATTCTGATCCTTCACCATAGTCCATACTCACATGATTGAGTGCTATTAAAGGTGTTTCTTTTGTCATAATAAAAACTCCTTAGTTGAAGATGATAATATTAACGTGCCAAGTAAGCTTCGATATATTCAGGATTAATAAACGCATCAAAGGCTTCTTGTGAGGGTGAATCTGAAATCGATCCCTGTTCAAGAAGGAAATCTGATGTTTGTTTCATCACGCGAGAGAAGTCACCCGCTTCTTCTGATGTCCCTAAATATTCACTGCTGACTTCTTCTTCTGGCGTTAACCAGATTGATCCTTGCATTTGCATTAATGCATTCTCTGGCGTAATTTCAAGGGAGCCTGCCACAATTTCAGCTGCTTTTGCTGCATCTGCGCGATAAGCGTTCCCACCTTCAACAAGTGCCGCGATAAAGTCCGTTGTTAAGTCTTTGTACTTTTCAGTAAAGCCTTTTCGCGCAAGTAAAATATTCGCTGTTTTGTGTCCCATTTCAGCCGCTTGTTCAGAAGAAATCAGCATTTCACCGTCTTCTAGTAGTCTACCTAGTGACGGTTGCCACGTATAAGCCGCATCGATATCCCCGCGTTCCCAAGCAGCGACAATATCCACGGTTTTCATATCAACAAGTTCAACATCATCAGCAATACCCGCATCATTTAATACTTGAAGTAAACTGTAATGTGACGTTGAAGCAAAAGTCGTCGCAATCCTCATCCCTTGTAAGTCTGCGACTTGTTCAATCCCACTTCCCTCACGTACAGCTAACCCTTCTATTTCACCAAGAATTTCATGCAGCCAAATCAATTCAACATCTAGTCCGCGAGATAGCGCAATGATCCCATTTGTGTTACCCATTGAGGCAAAATCAACACTACCTGAAGCGAATGCTTGATTGGCTTCAACACCTGAGTCAAACACAACAAAGTTTGTTTCAATACCTTGATCAGCAAAATATTGATCAAAATAAGCTTCAGTTATCGCAATCATTTCATCATTTGGCACACGTAAATAACCGATATTAACGACATCCGGTTGCCCCCCCTCACCATTGTCTGAAGACGCATCACCACATGCGGTGAATACGAGAAGCCCTACTAACGTCACTAATAATACTTGTATCATTTTATTCATCACTAATCTTTCCCCTTCCAAAATACAAATTTATTTTCAAGTAACAGTAAACCACCGTCCATCATAATACCAGTCACACCCATAATAATAATCCCGACAAACATGACGTCAGATCTTAAATAACGTGACGCATCAATCACCATCCAACCAATGCCGCTTGTAGCCGCCGTCATTTCAGCAGCAACGAGTGTCGTATAGGCAAAGCCCATCGCCGTTCTTAGACCAGTAAAAATATCTGGCATACAAGCAGGAAGAACGACTTTTAAGAATACATCTTTTTGGCTAGCACCTAGAGATTTCGAACTTAAAATATAGTCTTGACTAACACTATTAACCGCAGCGACACAAGCGATGTAAATGGGTGCAAAAGCCGCTAGATAAAGCAAGGTTACTTTCGATCCATCATCAATGCCCATCCATAAAATTAAGAGTGCATAATAAGCAAGGGGGGGTATTGGGCGATAAAATTGGACAATGGAATCAACAATCGCTTTAAACTTACTAAAATAACCACTAAGAAGTCCTAAAGGTACCGCGGTTATAAAGGCTAAACTTACTGCCCAGAAGAGTCTCACAAAGCTATCGCTGAGATGTTGCCACAGACTTACATTCCCGTACCCGTTCTTTACAATATTCATAAATGTCTCCCAAACCACTTGGGGGGATGGTAAAAGGAGTGAAGACATCTCACCGACGTTTGTGAATATAAACCATAGTACAATGACAATAAGCCACGTCAATAATGTCAGTGTGATTTCAAATGGATTTTTTGACTGTTTAACATTCATAATAATCCTCCAATGTTGCGTTCTCTTATTTATTTATCCCATTCACTAGCTTACCAGAAGGTTTCTTATCATTACAAGGGGGGGTATGCATTTTGTGGATAATACTTTAGTTTTTCTTATGTTCACTAGAGGAATTTAAATAGCGGGAAGACGTCTTCCCGCTACGGACATGTAACCTATTAATTACATTACTACTTAGTTAAAATTATAGTCTGTGACAATAGGGTTTCGATTTAACGCAACGTCATTAAAGTATTCATACTCACAAACACCTAAGAATGAACCATCTACGTTATACACATGATCAAACCCTAATTGGCCAAGTGCACGCACCATATTGTAGCTTCGTTGACTTGAACGGCAGTGAACATAGACGGGTTGATCTTTAGGAATCTCATCTAAGCGTTGGCGGAACTGACTAAGTGGAATATTGACCGCCCCTTTAATATGACTTAGCGCATATTCATATTCTTCACGCGCATCAATAATTACTGCGCCTGATTCCACGAGTTCGCGTACTTTTGTCACTGGCACTTTCTTCACTTCACCATTGAGAATATTTAATGCTGCAAGTGCCGCATGATTCACAACATCTTTCGCGGTTGAAAAGTGTGGTGAATAAGTCAATTCTAACTCTTTTAAGTGTTCTAAATTACCATTTAGCATAATAGCTGTCGCAATAACGTCAATACGTTTATCGACGTTACCACGCCCTACTGCTTGTGCACCAAGAATTTTGCCTGATGGCACTTGGAAGATTAATTTAAAGAATAAGTTTTCTGAATTTGGCATTAAACCTACTTTATCTTTTGGAATCACATAGCTGTAATCATAGTCAATACCACGTGCTTGACATTGTTTTTCATTCAGCCCTGTATTAGCTGCATTCATACCAAACATTTTCACACTTGATGACCCAATCACACCCGTATTTACATACGTACGGCCATAGACATGGTCAGCTGCAGATCGCGCTTGGCGCTGGGCTGGACCGGCGAGAGTTAATTGTGTTTTTTGTCCTGTGAAGAAACATGTCGTCTCAATTGCATCACCGACAGCATAAATATTAGGATCACTCGTTTGATAATGATGGTTAACTTTGATTGCACCTGTTGCTGATAACGCTAAATCTGCTTGTTTAGCAAGCGTATTTTCCGGACGGACACCGATTGCCATGACGACGGCTTGAGCGCGAATTTCACGGCCAGAAGCAAGGATGACTTTATCCTTAGCAACCTTTTGAACGCTATCCCCTAAAACTAAATCCACGTCATTTTTCATGATTTCACGATGAATAACTTGTACCATATCGTAATCAAGCGGGGCCATGACTTGATCTAGCGCTTCAACTAAAGTCACGTTGTATCCCGCATACTTCAAGTTTTCAGCTACTTCTAATCCTATATAGCCACCACCAACAACCGTCACATCTTTTACATCGTGATCTTTTGCGTAAGTGGTGAGCGCTTCTACATCTGGGACAGTCTTCATGACAAAGACGTGCTCGTCGTTAATGCCCTCAATACTTTGTGGTCGAAGCGCAACTGCGCCTGGCGCTAAGAATAAGACGTCATAACTTTCTGTATAGGTTTCGTTTGTTTGAACATTTTTCACTTCAACTGTTTTTGCTTCTTTATTGATTGCGATGACTTCGTTATATACACGTGCATCAATATTATATTGGTTATCGAATTCTGGTGGCGTCATTAGGACTAAGTCTTGTGACTTTTCAATATCTCCACTAATATGAAACGGAATACAGCAGTTTGAGAATGACACATAAGGGCCTCTTTCAAACATAATAATTTCTGCTGATTCATCTAAACGCCTTACGCGTGCCGCAACAGAAGCACCACCTGCTACTCCACCAACGACTAATACTTTTTTACCCATAATAATTCCTCCTTATAATTACCGTCATATGACGATGACAATTTACACCTTCGTAATAATTAATCAAGACTATTCTATTTCTTGCCTATACGATGTGGTAAAATACACACCTTCCCCGCGAATAACTTCATTCCTGTAATACCACCCAGCGTCATTGCAAGTAAAAACACCCAACCTGAAAATGAAAAACTTGAAATAGCAGCGTACATCGCACCAAGATTACATCCTAAACCTAAGCGTGAACCAAAACCTAACATTAAACCGCCTAGGGCAAAATAGAAACCGTCTTTTTTATTAAAGTCAAAATCAAACGTAAAGCGTTTCGCAAGTAAAAAGGCTATTGTACAGCCGAAGAATAAACCTAAGTTACGAATCGTTCCACTATCATTAAGTAAACCAGCTTCAACTCTGGCTAGGTGTGAACCAAAATACTCAGGATTAAAATCAAACCCTAACAGATCAAAGAACCACACATTTAAAGTTAGAACTGCTGTTGATACGCCCCAGTTTCTATCTGTCGTCACAAGAACAAAAATTGCTCCCATCGCTAAGGCTAATGCACCAAGTTTAAATCCCCAACGTTCAATAAATAGTTTATGATATGTTTGATGACTAAGGAAGGGGGCTTTTTTAGTGTCATCTAACGGTTTCTCAAAGTCTTCGTAGTCACCTTTTGGGTCCATATATGTCCCTTCAGCTTTACGCATGTTTTCATATTTGATCGTTATCCAGTAAATAACACCAAGCAGTGCCGCTGTCATCAAAAAAGCACCGAAGTAACCCATCACCTGCGGAAAGTGCAAACGCACACCTACTTGACCAATCGCTGTACCATCAATAACTTGTCTTAAATAATGACCCGGAGCTGTTCCTAATACAAAGAAAATAAAAGCAATCAATGCTCGCCCAGCACCTTCACCAAAATCAGCTAATGTTCCAGAGCCACACGCACCAGCTAGCATCATCCCGATTCCAAAGATAAACCCACCTATAATCGTGGCAATATTAGTAAAGTAAACGTTCGTTGTTCCCGGAATAAATGCCTCACCTTCACCCGCCAAGTAAGCTGGTAGTAAACCGTCTGCTGCCGCTTTCCATTGTAAGCCCATTGTCACAAAAGCTGTGACTAAAATTAAAATAATCAGCGCTTTCGTTAAACTGCCTTCACCACGCATATAAATACGCTTAATCCCACCCGCAAAACCAAATCGAGCACGTGTTAACACATAACCTAAGTATACACCTGCCATTAAATGTACAGGTAAACTCGCACTTAAACCGTTAAGATACGTACCAAACACAACGATTAGTCCTAGTAAGACAAATCCAATCACTGGTTGTGTATAAGACATGCGCTCATGCGATGGATCTAAAAATGTCACCTTCTCACTACTTTGCAATTGACTCATTTTTCTTCCTCCCTTAATTTAAACGCTTGCAAGATATTCACCACAAACATTACGCTCATACTTTCACAAATAATATTAAAAAAATATTTCAAACACTTTCGTTCACTTTGTTTGTGATGTCTTTAACAAGTTTAATTATAAGATTAAAATCAACAGTTTGTGAAATGAAGAATAGGAATACTACTATAACAAAAATGAATATAGGCCAATGCTCGGCACATATTCACGTTGCATTATTCACAAATAATGCGCTGTTAAGAGCTCATAAAGACACCCATATCCTTCCCCTCTTTACTCATCTTTATCTGGATATCAAGAGGTTTTAGATAGAAAAAATCTCTTTTCACCATTTCTATTTGTCATATGATATAGTAACTATACATAGGTAAGTTTTTCATTATGATATATTAGATTTTGTTATAGTAAGATAGGACACGAGTGACTTACACATTAAGACCCGAGGGAGAAGATAGAATGTTAGATTATCGTTACCGCACATTCTTAGTGCTTGCAGATCAACTTAATTATACAAAAGCAGCAAAACTGCTTGCTTTATCACAACCAGCCGTCACCAAGCACATTCAGTATTTAGAAGAACATCTAGAAGTTAAATTATTCCATTACGAGGATCGGGTATTAAAACTGACGAAAAAAGGGGCATTCTTAAAGAATCAGTTAACCATATTAAATCGAGAAATTACCGAAATTCTTGATACATTATCTGAACATGAAGATGTTCCTTCCTTCATGATTGGCGTCAGCCGAACAATTGGAGAATATTATATTCCAGAACACACCTGCCTTTTCTGTGAAGAAAAGCGTGTGAAGATTCATTTAATGGTGGAAAATAGTGAGCGCTTACTCCAACTACTTAAAGATGGGAAAATCGATTATGCGCTGCTGTCAGGTCCAGTGAATTCAGACGATCTTACCGCTGTGAGTTTTTACGAGGATGACGTCATCCTTACCTGTTCACCAAGGCATCATTTAGCTAATTCAACTGTTTCAATCAACGATTTAAAACATGAGCGTCTGTTATTGCGAGAAGAAGGGGCGGGACTTAGTGAGGCCATTGATCATCAACTTAAGCAGGATAAAAAAGCCCTTCACAAACTCATGCGAATTAACCGTATTGGAAATATTCAATTGTTAAAAAATTATATCAAAAACGATGATGGCATTGGTTTTTTATATCACATTTCTATATTACACGAATTGAAATCAGGCGAATTATCGACTATTCAATTAACTGATTTTAAAGTCACTCAATCATTTTACTTAGTCTATAAAAATCAATCCAAATCACCAAAAGAAGTTGAGTGTATGTTAGACATCTTTTCTCCAGCAGACACCGTTGAATGTGATGACATACCACATTCAGTTGAAATAACTAACGCATGAAAAAAGCCAGGCACTAAAGCATTTCTAAACATTAAATGAAAAATTCATTTTATTATAAGCGATTTACTTGTGAGAAAAAAAGATAATTAGCGTAAAAAAATGATATGACATGAGTGGGAGGAGAAAGATGAAGAAAGTTATTCTTTTGTTTTTCATTACGTTAATTGTCATTACAATCATGTATAAATCAGGTCCTGAGCCTAGTTTGAGAGGATTTTATCAAACGGAAACGATAGACAGATATCTTGTTCAATTGAGTTTTCAACCAGAAGATAGCAGCTTTGTTCAATATATTGATAGCAGGGAAGTTGATCGGGGAACGTATCAATTGAAGAAGGGTAATGAATACCATTTAAACGGGAATATGCAAAATATTGAACTTGCACTAAATAAAGATAATTCTTTTGATATCGTTATAGAGAAAATCAATAATGGAGAGCCCATTCTTTTAATGAATACAAGTCTTATACCAGCATACTCTTCAACAGAATTTGACGATGTAGATGAGTACAAAGACCTCCTTAGTGAAAACTAAATCGTATGAATAATCACTTTGAACAAAGTAACGTAAGCGACAACACACATGTTAAGTCATCGTTTGAAAAGGAATAAACATTGCCCTTAAACGTGCTAATACAACATAAACAATTCCCCCTATAAATTGAGCATTATCATCGTCACTGGTTTATATTATATTTCAAATATGTAGGGGATTTCCTGCTGTATCGGCAAGAAAAAAGCTAGCGTATTTACGACTCCACTTATCAATTTACCGTGCATGGTAAATTGAATCATCTACTTAGCTCATACCTGCTGTCTGTGAATATCAATCACATGTGTATTAGTATTTTACCGATACAAGCTATTTAAAATGCAGATAAAAGAGAGCTTCAGGTACCCTTGAGGCTTTCTTTCGTCTTTTTGTTATAGCACAATAATATTACCAAGTTACCTTATACAAATTAAGGAGCAAATTGCTAAGACATGCCTTCTTTAAGGTGGGTTTTAAATTCGTTATATCAAGGACATGATGATAACGAAAGCATTAAACATGACATGTAAAACAATGGCTGTAAATATATTTTTTTCTTCTACGTATAGAAAAATTGTTCCTAATGATAGAAACACTACTTGCATCATCGCCAATAAATTCCCATTATGCATATGTCTATGACCGTAGACAAAGAGTAATACAGAAATTACGCCTAAAACTGTTTTCCCCATTTTTGAATCCGTCACACTTAAAAATAAGTATCGATAAATTAATTCTTCTCTTAACGGAGCAATGATTATAGCAGCAAACAAAAACTCAATAGTATAGTTTTGAGATGCCACCTCAAAATTATCAAACACAAGCGTCATATAGATGTATATCGTCAATATCAAAACAATCAAAGTTAATAAGGTTTTTTTAATCATTGAAAGATTTAGTTCTTTTAGTGATTGGTCTAATTCTTGCCTACAAAATAAGTATACAATTAAAATCATAATCAAATTTAAAAAGAATTGATCATTCTCTAACAAAGCAAGAAAGACCGTACTTCTCAAAACTCCAAAGTTGATTTTAAAATAGATAATAATATAAATAGATAGTAGAATGATTTTTTTAAGACGTAAATTAATTTGATTGCCCTCCATTATATTTTCACTTTAACTCCTTCCTGCTTTTTAATCGGTAATTCAGCTTTATTTTACCGTATTTTGTTTATTATATATTAAACTACCCCACCTTACATTCTACCAAAAGCACACTGTTTATTTAGCTCACTTTACGCCACACAAAATAACGAATGACCTACTTGTTTCTAAAGCCGTTAGTTAGTGCTTTTAAAACACACTCAAAAACCAAGGATACTTTTCATACAATCTCCTTGGTTTTCGCTTTGCTCTGTGTTTAACTACCAAAAAACTGTTCTGCCAATCGTTGGCCTTGCTGAATTTTCGCCCATTGTTCTGCTTCTGTTAGCTCATTTCCGCCATCACATGAAGCAAAGCCACATTGATGCGATAAGAATAACCGGTCCCGGTCAATAATGGTCGCTGCTTTTTCAAGTAAGTTCAGCGCACGGGTGGCGTCATCCAATGTATTAGTCTTTGATGACAACAGCCCTAAGACGATGTCTGTATTCGGTTTATCTTGAAAGACTGTCAATGCCTCAATTGAACCTGCCCTGTCATCGTCCCATTCAAGAAAGAAGCGATCATATTTTAACTGTTTTAAAAAGAGGTTCGCAATCTTTTCATACGACCCACCTCCCATATTCCGTGAATCGTAATTCCCACGGCAGTTATGTGTCCACATTTTCAAGTCTAAATTATGGCCAAAATCAATGATTATATTATTAATATCGATAAAATCTAGTGCTAGTGCCTTTACTTCTTCTTGATTAATGTGTTCACCTGTATAGGGTGAATTTGGATTGTCATCAGCGAAGATTTCCCAGAGACAGTCGTCAAATTGTAAAATCTCACCGCCCGCTTCCGCGTAATCATATACAAACGTTTTATAGGCTCGAATTAGCCCTTGTTTTAGGGTTTGTGAGTCGCTATACACCGCATCTTTTCCACCGATATTATCCGACCATAATAATTCTCCGTAAATATGAGAAGGTGAGGGAACACACAGTTTCACCTGATGACTTCCAGCTGCTTGTTTTAGCTTCTTAAAAATATCGATAAAGTGATGCTGTTTCGCATCTATTTCTCCGGTAATTTTTAGTCCAATATCTTTTCTCGTTTCATACTTTGAACAGCCGTCGGTATCACAGAAGAAATAACCATGATCCGCAATATAACGTTCAATACCTTGAAGTCCCCAAACAAAATCTAAGTGCCAGAGTGATTTGGAATATTCTCCGTCACTAATCACCGTTAGTCCATGATCAATTTGCTTTTGAACAACGGATTTAATCGCCTCATCCTCACATGCCTCATACCCGTCAAAATCTTTATAGAATGGATACGAGATATCATCCCGATGTTCGATTTTCTCTTTATAACCTAAGAGCGCTTTTGGTCTAAGCAAACTGCCGATAATGTGAAATTTTTCATGCATATGTAATCCCCCTCATTTTTACATTAACTACTTCTAAATGTATGATCATTATTTAAACATACGATTAGGGGGCTGACTAACATATTAAATATATGCCTAGTTATAGACTTTAACTATAACTAGACTTTCACGTCGACATCATAAGCTTTAATGACATCGATAAGTTCTGTCACATAAAGTGCGGCTTGTTGGGTTAACTGGAAATCTTTATGTGTGATATAGCCTACCGTCATATCATCATCTACATCAAGTGGCACCGCCACAATATTATCACCGTTTAAATCCGCACTCACAATTCCCGATGAAATGGTGTAGCCATTTAGTCCAATCATTAAGTTAAAGATTGTTGCCCTATCTCCTACTTTAATATCTTTTTTGACATACTCCGTACTTAAAATTTCTTCGGAGAAATAAAACGAATTAAACTCCCCTTGTTCATAAGAGAGCCTTGGATAATCTTCTAAATCCGCCAATGACACACGTTTTTTTTGACTTAACGGATTCGTTGAACTAACAAATACGTGGGGTTTAGCAGTAAAAAGCGGATGAAACAGTAAATGATTTTCTTTTAACAGTTTATCAATGACTTGTGTATTAAATTTACTTTTATAGATAATCCCTAACTCACTCCGTAAATGCTTCACATCTTCAACAATTTCGAATGTACGTGCTTCTCTTAGTGTATATTCATACTCTATGGCATCAGTTTTTTTTACCATATTCACAAACGCATTCACCGCAAAAGCATAGTGCTGTGTGGAAATCGCACAAAGACGACGAGAGGGGGTTTTATTTAACCACCGTTGTTCAAGTAAGGATTGTTGTTCAACGACTTGTCTGGCATACCCTAAAAACTCCGCCCCATCAGTCGTAAGAGAAATCCCGCGCGGGGTACGAATAAACAGCTCTTGACCGATCTCGGCTTCTAGTTCTTTTAAGGCACTCGATAAACTTGGCTGAGCAATAAATAAACGCTCTGCTGCCTTATTAATCGAACCATGTTTGACCGTTTCAATAAAATATTTAAGTTGTTGTAGTGTCATTGATTCTCACCTCTTCTTTTAAAAAAGATATCGTTACTAAGCTTATGAATGCTTACTACATTACTTCAATATACACGCTAAATAATCTCTACTTAACGGTTTCATGCCTTGGTATCCTTTTACTAATACAACGTCCATAAAACCTTCTTACCTAAGTACACAACATTTCTAGACTACTGTGATGATGCCAATGTAACCGTCACGAGTTCTGGTGGATTATTCACGCGTAATGGAAGGATGCTATTTCCTATCCCACGACTAACAATCATCGTTGTGCTTTCTTCTTTGTATGGTCCACTTGTATAGTCGGGATAAAAACCCTGATCAGGTGCGACAAATCCGCCAATAAACGGGAGCCTTACTTGACCGCCGTGAGCATGACCAGCCAAGACAAGATCGACTTCCATGAGCTTGTAAAGTGAAAAATGCTCTGGTCGATGCGCTAACAAAACCGTATACGCCTGATTTTCTATAAGCGTCGCTTCAAGTTGTTCATGTGTTGTGACAAACTCTGAGTGTCCCGTATTAAATGCAGGATCTTCTATCCCAGCAATGTATATCAATGCTGGTCCTCTTTTCAACTCGATCATAGTATTTGTTAAAACGTTGACCCCTATATTTTCGATTGTATTTTTAAACAGCTGATACTCAGGTATGCGTGCCTCATGATTACCCGTCACATAAGACACCGGCGCAATCTTTACAGCCTCTTTTAAAAAATGGATTGCGATCTCTACATCGGTTCGTCTTGAGTCAATCACATCACCAGTGACTGCAATCATATCAGGTTCTTGCGCTTTTAATAGTGCTAATAATGATGCATTACCCTCACCAAATGTGGCATTATGTAAATCTGACACATGCGCAATTTTAAATCCGTTAAAACTTTCGGGTAAGCTATCACTTTCTATTCTCAACTCGGTTACTTCAATGATGGTGTTTCCTCTATAGAGCCATATACTTATAATGAGAACTCCGACAAAAAATAAAAACCATTTCATTCGTTTCAACACATCACCTCGTTCATTTAAAATGAATGTTGCTGTTACATCGATGAATTATCATTGTTGATTTATATTTTATCACAGTAAACAAAAATTTACATAATATTCTTTATTTAGCTTAGATGTCTACTCGCTTGTTTCACTATGTTGATGGCGAAACATACGGGGCGTTAGACCAGTCACTTTCTTAAATATCCGTCCGAAATGACTGGAATCATAATAGCCTAGGCGCTCACTGATAGCCAATATACTTAAGTTTGTATCATGAAGTAACACTTTCGCCCGATTAATTTTTACACCTGTCACATAAGACATAATGGTTTGGCCGGTCTCTTGTTTAAATAACTGACTTATATAAGGTTTTGTCAGACTAAGAGCTTCTGCCAGGCCATTAAGCGTGAAAGACGCTTCAATATGCAAATGAATGTAAGTTAATATATGATTGAGCGTACGATGATACGTCACTTCTGACTGTAATTTTTCACTCTGAATATAGGCGTAAAACAGTTCTTTTTCGAGTGAGTGACAATTCTTAAGCGTTTCGACACGACCGATGCGGCGATAAAAATCATTGTACCGCTCGTGTACGATGGCTTTAACAACTTTATGAGCGTGGCCGGACAGTCGCCTGACTAAGATGGCTTGCCAAATGTATAAATCGATTCGTTTCACTGCCACCGTTTTGTCTTCCTCCACTTCAGTTAGGTGCTTTTTAGTTAAAATTTCTTCTATCGCCGCGAGGTCACCTCGGTCTAATAACAAATCCATCTCTGGGACAAACACCGTTGGGTCTCCAATAAACGTCTCTTCTATCTCCATCACCTCCATAAAAAACAAGGATAATATTATCCGACTTATCTTAATACTATACTATTTAATGACGTTAAAACCACTTATACTAAACACAACAAAACATTCCCTTAGGAGGTAGCCATATGACACATAGTCAACTATTGCATATAGACAACTTTTATTTACCTGAACTTAATCGCTATCGCACAATCCGCATCTATTTACCACCTGATTATAACGAGACGAACCGCCACTATCCTGTTATTTATATGCATGACGGCCAAAACTTGTTTGATAAAGCGACGTCAAGTTTCGGAAGCATATGGGAGGTGAGACACTCGCTTGACGATTTATATCATATCGACGAACGTCATGCTTACATTGTCGTTGGTATTGATAACGGTGGGCTTTATCGCTATGAGGAGTATTGTCCATGGATAAGTATAAAAGGCGGGGAGTATTTACCTCACGCGAAAAAGACCCATCGCTTAGGCGGAAAAGGTTTTGACTACCTTAAATGCATCACAGAAACAATAAAGCCTTATATCGATAGCCATTACCGGACATTCACACATAGAGAACAGACGGCGATGATGGGGAGTTCTATGGGTGGGTTGATTTCTATTTGCGGTGGGATTTTTCATAGCGATATCTTTCATAAGGTCGCTGCCCTATCGACCGCTGCTTATTTTGCAGAAGAGCAACTGGTTCAAGCTATTCATACATCAAACCGCTATGGTGCATTAAAGTTATATTTAGATGTCGGCACAAATGAAACGAGTGATGCGACTAATCTTAACTTTCCGTGTATCTATTTAGATAGTAACCAACATGTTTATGAGGCGTTACGTCAGACAGCTTTACCGCATGATCAATTAAGATTTAACGTGATTGAAGGTGGCGCGCATCATGAAGAGGATTGGCGGGAGAGGTTTATCGATATTATTCAGTGGTTATTTCATCAATAGGAGGTAAGGATAAATGAAACATCAATCTGATTTTTCTCATCCAAAAGACTACCTGCTTCAGGCCTTTAAACAATATGATGTCGTGTTATTAGCGGAAGATCATGCGGTTAAGCTCCATCTTGATTTCATTAAAGCTATGATTCCTGATTTACATGCGGCGGGTATCTATTATCTCGGAATGGAATTTGGGGCAAGTGAAGACCAAGAGATGCTAAATCAGTTACTAACAGGAAAGGCATTTGACAGAAACTTAGCCCGTCAGCTGATGTTTCACTATAACGTCAGATGGGCTTATCAAGAGTATCTTGATTTATATGAAGCCGTCTGGCGTTTTAATCAAATAAGTCATAAGAATACACCCCCATTTCTCTTGATTAACATGAGTTATATCTTTGACTGGTCTGATTATAACGGCGTCAGAACCGCAGAAAATTTACAGCGCGTCTTTTATAAAGGACCGATTGATGCGTACCGGGCAAATATCATCATGGATATCAAGCAAGCAGATGAAAAAATTCTTATTTTAACCGGAACTGTTCATGCTTTAAAACACCCCCTTGCTCAGACACAATCAACATCTGAAAGCGAATTACAAGAGACAAAATGGCTCGGTGAGTATTTGTATGAAGCCTATGGTGACCGGGTCACCAACATCCTTTTTCACCAACCACTTGATCCTTTGATGGGGATGGTGACACAAAAACAAATACTACCTTCACCAACGGCGTTGGTTGAACAACTTCTATCTAAACCAGCGGGATTTGATTTGAAAAAGTATGCCGCTGATCGTGACCGAGATCGTCACAATACCTTTGATTTCTTCGCTCAATTCTTTGATGGTTATCTTTATCTCGCACCTCTTCATGGCTGCACCGGGGCAACAGTAGATAAGCATTTCTTAGATGAACAATCCTTTTCCGGCGTTTTAGCTCAATGGCCGGATAAAGACTGGACACCGGCGCCGAAAAACGAAAAAGACTACTGGCAGATTGTCAGTGACTATGTTGATTTGAAAAAACGTTATAAACTGACCTAGGATATTGAACTATCCCCACCTAACATTCTAACGAATGTTTGAGGAAAGGGATTTCATAAGGACACCCTAAAGGTAACCCATGCTCGATAATACCAATCAAAATAAGCGTTAGACCAATGTAACTACTTAAAAGCAGCCACATGGTCTAACGCAAATTGTTTAAATGACGTTGGTTCTTTTCCTGTTATTTCTGAAAAATCAGCTGTTACGGGTTTCGCCGTACCTAGTCGGGTCATTAGATACAACATCATCGTGACGGTCACATAGGTCGGATCTAATTGTCTTTCTTCGATATAATATTTTCGGTAGGCTAACATACTTGGCTTATCATAAACGATGTCTTTACCTGTCACGTCACTTAAGATATCAGCAACTTGATTATACGTGAGCGCTTCTTTACCGGTTAGTGTGTAAGCTTTATCATGATGTTTTTCAGGTTGATGAAGCATCTTAGCGATGGTTAAACCGATATCACGCGCGTCGATAAAGCTTGTCTCGCTGTTACCTGCGGGGACAAATACTTTGTTCTGTTGTTTTATCTCTTCTGCATGAACACCAGAAATGTTCTGCATGAAAAAACCTGGTCTCACGTGGGTATAAGGCAAGCACTTCTGCTCAATATACTTTTCAATCCGGTAATGCGGCGGGAAAGGGTTACGACTGACACCCATTAGCGATAAGAAGACAACGAGTTGTAACGACTGTTCCGATAAGTGATCTATAAACGGATACATATCTTTTACCTTTCCTAAGTGAGGGGGACGCATGAGAAAGACCCGGTCAATGTTTTTAATTGCTTCTTTAAATGTGTCTGGAGACGTAAAGTCAAGTGTAACCGCTTCGACATCACTTCCGAATATTCCAATAAGTTTTTGTTTATTCGTTCCCGCAACGACAACCTCTTCTCCTAACTGTTGTAGTTCTTTTACAACAAATCGGCCAACGTTTCCGCTTGCACCCGTAACTAAGACTCGCATGACGCCAACTCCTCTAAGATGGTATTTGCTTTTTCTGTTAATCTAATCCATTCATTAAATTGATCGTCTCCAAGCTTTTCTTTAAGCACTGAAACTGACAATAAGTAATCCGCTTCTACTTCCTCAAGTAGACGAGATCCTCGCTCTGTCACTTGAAGTGTGTAACTTCGTTTATCAACCTGAGATCGTTGTTTTGCCACATAGTCTTTTTTAATGAGTGTTTGAATCAGTGGTGTCACCGATGGTTTTTTCACCCACAAAACGCTCAAACACATCTGTGAGCTTTCGCTCTCCCTTGTCTAATATCTTTTTCACTGCGGGTCTAAAGTTATCAAATCGAATAGTTCTCGGAACCCCACCCATATGATGAAACATACGTTGTAACCCTTCGAGTAAACACTCCGCATTTTCCGAAGGAAAAACCTGAAAATAAAACGTATTACTGAAAGGAAACGACATCACCAAATAGGGTAACTCCATCGATTCTGATTGATAAACAAAAGGAGCCGTTCCGAAATCAACTTGTGCTGTCCCCGGGATAGATTCCAAAGGTAAAGCTGCTTGATCAACCATTGTTTTTAATTCTTTTTTT
>NZ_FOWN01000017.1 GCF_900115465.1 Halolactibacillus alkaliphilus | reverse complement strand
TCAAATGATTTGGAAACGCTGGAAACATGTGAGAACGAGGTATAGAAAACTTCGAAAATACGGAATATCTCATAACGAAGCACTTAAATTAGCTGCGAGTAGGAAGGGGTATTGGAATAACTCAAAAACACCTGCCCTTCATCGAGCACTATCAAATGAGCGACTATTGAAGTGGGGGCTAAGAAATTTAAACCTTCGCTTGAAAGCAAGTCAATTTAGATCTGACTATAAATTAAAACGATACTTAAATTATTGAACCGCCGTATACGGATCCGTACGTACGGTGGTGTGAGAGGTCGGTAGGTGAATTAATCACCTACCTCCTACTCGATTTTAAAAAAATGATTTAAAATAAGAAAAAAGGGGTAAATGTAAGCGTAACCAATTAGACAATAGCATATATATTTACCTATAGGTGTGAAGACTTATCTATCCTATGTGGGTGCCTGATAGATAACGAGCAGGTGGCGCAACCGTCCTATTTATTTAGGGCGGTTTTTTAATAAACAAGAAAAGAACAAAGAGTGGTAAAAAAATAAAAAGGTAGCAACCATAGGTGGTGATAAGCATCATATATATAATACGAGTCATCAGAAGTGTTTTAATTCTATTAGGTTTTGTCGGTTTGCTGTGGGCGTTGTATATCTTGGTTAATGAAAACACCCCATCTCATCGTATAGCGCTTTTTTCTTGGGAACGAGAGATTGTCACAACCGATGTCGAAGCAACAGTAGATTTCTTAAAACAGTATGAGATTGAACGGCTGTTTCAATCATTTTCTAGTCGTTTATCAGATGAGGAAATTGTTCGATTTATGGAAAGTGTCGGAGGGGAGGTTGATGTTTACCGTTTAATGGGCACCCCGGAGTGGGCTTTTGATGAAGAAGCTACGAGTATGATTCGAGAAGCGGACCGGGTCATAGCGCTAAATGAACAGTTACCAGAATTGTATCAGATTAAAGGTCTCGTGGTTGATGTGGAGCCATATACGATGCAAGATTTTGATTGGGATGATCGTGACTTACAATCAAGTTTTTCTAAAGGGATGGTGAGACTTTTTCAATACTTGTCTATTCATGGATTAGAAATGATTACAGTTGTTCCTTACTTTTATGACACGAAAGGTTATCGTGAAGTACTAGATATACTCATTAGGGAAGCATCTACAGAGCTTGCGATTATGAACTATTACCGAGAAAGTGAAGTAGAAAACATGCGCTATGAAGCAGGCGTCGCAAAAGAGGAGGGGGTCCCTATTACAACCATTTATGAATTTAAACCAGCTGGGGAGCATGATTTAACTGAAAGAAATACGTATCATTTACTAGGAGTGGAGGCGGCGCTGGACAATTTATTGGAAATTAAATCAATCTATCATAACCAGGAGATCTTCGGTGCTTTTCATGATTTTAAAGCGCTAAGGGAGGTGGTTGGACATGACTAGTGTGTTCCGGGAAGAAAAAAAGTATTTGCTTGATTTAAAGCATTACTATCACGTGAGACATAATATCCAAAAAATTATGATGCGTGATAAACATAGTATAAACAATCCTTATGACGGCAAAAAAGGAGAAGGTTATACGATTCGTTCTTTGTATTTTGATTCATTAGATGACAGAGATTTTCATGAGAAAGAAGATGGGATTGAACTAAGACGGAAATTAAGATTACGAACATATATGCATGACACAAACTACTGTCTTTTGGAATTAAAGAAAAAACAAGGGAACTATCAGCAAAAAACATCCTATAAGCTAACAAAAGCAGAGGGAGAACGTCTAATATCCGGGGATTACAGCTTACTTTTAGAGAAACAATCGTCCTTTTTACTTGAGTGCTATGAAATGATGATGACTCATGTCTATAGACCAAAATCAATCGTCACCTATGAGCGCGATGCATATATTGCGAAAGAAAATCAAATTCGGGTAACATTTGATCAAAAAATTAGAGGATCAGAAGGTACGATGTCGTTGTTTGATAAAACTCTGATTGAAACACCATTAATTGAAGATGCTTACGTCGTTTTGGAAGTGAAATACAATGGATTCTTACTTCAATATATTAAAGATTTACTGATACCATTAGAAGAATCTCAACTATCTGTGAGCAAATATAGTATGAGTCGTCAAATCAGTAAACATTATAAATTATAAATACAGACAAATAAAGGAGTGGTTATTTATGCGTGATTTTCTATACCAAATCATCGAGCAGTCGCCCAATTTAAGTTTTAATGATATTTTAATTAATATTTTAATGGCAACAGCGCTCGCTATCGCTATTTATATTTCTTATTGGTACACGCACGTTGGTACTGCTTATAGTAGAAAATTCAACGTATCCCTCATTACTTTAACTATTTTAACAGCAACTGTTATGACTGTTATTGGCAACAACATTGCCCTCTCTCTTGGTATGGTAGGAGCCTTGTCGATTGTTCGTTTTAGAACAGCGATTAAAGATTCCAGAGATACAACGTATATCTTCTGGGCGATTATCGTTGGTATAGCTTGTGGAGCGGGTGATTATCTTGTAGCTACAATCGGTTCAGTTGTTGTCTTTGTTGTTTTACTTTTACTTGGACGTGTGAAAAACAATCAACGGATGTTATTGATTGTTAAAGCAAGTCGCGAATCGGAGATACAGATAGAGGGTGCTGTGTTTAAACAGTTTAATAAAAAAGCCGTGTTAAGAGTAAAAAATACGACGGAAAAATCGATTGAATGGATATATGAACTATCTCAAAAAGACTACAAAGCAGAAAATAAAAAAGACCAAACCATTACAGAGCTCCTTTATAAATTGGGAGGGATTGATTATGTTAATATTGTGGCGCAGTCGGACGAAATTAGTGGATAACTCATGAAAGCGCGCGTCTTATATTTACTCGTTCCAATCGTAATTTTTACTTTAGCGATCACGGTATCATTTATTGAACCGGATACTTTCTATAATCGGACGCTTCAGCATGAGTCAACTAAAGATGTCCAATCATACAACTTACCAATGGGTGCCTTCTCGACACATTTACCTGTCGTTTCGGTGAATACGAGAAGTCAGCGCATACCTGGTGGGCGACTACCAGGTGATGTGGAACGCTATGAACTGTCAGAACAAGGATTGAGTGAAATTAATGTTGAAGTAACATTCTTCGGTGAAGATGCTTTTGTTTCAGATGCGATGTTTAGAGTAAGAGGAAACTCCTCACGCTTATTTGAGAAAAAGTCTTATGCGATGACGTTTGTTGAAGCAGATTTCACTGAGAAAAATATTGGCATTTTAGGTATGGAGCCTGATGATAACTGGGCTTTACACGGACCTGCGCTTGACAGAACCTTGTTAAGGAATTATTTAGCGATGAACCTTACTGGAGAGCTGATGCCGTATGCGCCGGATGTCAGATTTGTTGAACTCTTTGTCAATGACCAGTATGAAGGTGTCTACGTGCTGATGGAGACGGTTTCTAAAGGTGAAGGGCGGGTAAATATTCCAACGCCTGATAGAAATAGTGTGATGACAAGTTATATTGTGGAAATTGACCGTGAAGCAAAGCTTGAGTTTCCGTTGAATGATTTCTTAGTTGACACATATAGATTGTACCCATCGGCAACAGATTTAACGTATCCAACCGATCGACAGTATACAGATGCCAGGTTTGATTTTGTTAATCGAGATTTTTCTAAGCTCGCAAAAAACATTTATCAAATACCTTATGCTACAGAGAAAAATGCTTATAAAGACTGGATTGATGAAACAGCTTTTTATGATTACTTTATCATCAATGAATTGTTTAGAAATATTGATGCAGGATACTATTCCACATATTTCTATCGCCATTTACGTGGTAAGTTAACACCGGTCGTATGGGATTTTAATAATAGTCTTGATAATTACCAAGAAACAGTTTTTGATGAGACAGGCTTTTCAATGACACAAGTCGTTTTTTACGAACAATTATTAAAAGAAGCGCGTTTTGTTGAGGGATTAATTGAACGGTATCGCAATTTGAGAAAATCAAGATTAAGTGATGAAAGATTGATAACCATGGTAGATGATTCAATCAATTATTTAGGTGATGCAATTTCACGAAATAATCAACGGTGGGATCGCTATTACGATCATGAACAATACAGTCCAGATGACTTTCTTATCCCTGTTGAGCGCAATCCAACGACATATAATCAAGCGGTTAACCAAATGACCACATTTCTACTCGCACGTGGTCAGTGGCTTGATGAACATATCGATGCGCTTTATCAGTACAGCCATCCGTCTCGTCATAGTTTTGAATCGATTAAGTAATAAAAGGCAGGGGGGGTATGAATGAAGCGGTTCTTAATTATTTCATTAGGGTTTTCTATTCTCATCTTTATTGGTGTGTATCTCTATTTTGTGGAAGGTGTGTATTGGTCCTTTCGTGCACCTGAAACGATCGATACACCTTTTTATACCGAAGACCAACAGTTTTATTATGCAACAAATAGTGGTGCTGTCCCAATTGATATTAAAGGCATTGAGGTAGATGCGAGTTTTGGTCCGTACCGAGCGAATGATTTTACGATTGATGATGACACGTGGTTACGGTGGTTTCAACTCATCAAAAATACCGGTGCTAATACCGTCCGCGTATCAACAATAATGGATGATACTTTCTACCGTGCACTCTATGATTATAATAGTGACAACAATGACCCACTCTTTTTACTTCAAGGTATACGTGTGGCATATGACGAAGTTAATATGGATCAAACGCAAGGGCAAATGCGTTTTTATAATTTATTAAAAGAAGATGCGCGAGATGCGATTGACATTGTTCATGGACGTAATTTTATTCTGGGAAATAATCAAAAAGGGAGTGGTTTATACCGTTATAATTTATCACCGTGGGTACTGGGTTATTTAATTGGAGATGAATGGAATCAAGATTTAATTAGCTATATAAATCATACGTTAACGGATGATTTTGAAGATTATGTTGGTACGTATATTGAAACAAGTTTTGATTCAACAGCATTTGAAAAGCTAATAGCCTCACTTATTGATGATATGATTCGTTATGAAACAAACAAGTACCACACACAAAGGCCGATTTCAGTCAATAGTACCTTCGTGATGGACCCCTTTGAGTATCACACGCATATCAAGCAACAATTAGGTAAGATTAATCGTTTTACGATGGATCATTTTCTATTAACTGAACACCAACATGCGGGGTTATTTGCAAGCTATGCTTACGAAGATTGGCCTGAGGAAGCAAGTGAATATATCCTAAACGAAAAAACAAATTCGACATCTTTTAGTGATTATTTAACGGAACTTCAGGAAGCTCATAATATGCCTGTCATTATAAGTAGTTTTGGTTACCCTAGTGACATGTATCTGAATCAAGAAGATGATCAAGGTGTATTATTAATAGGTGATTTGCAACTGTTTGAAGAAAGTGGATTTAATGGAGCGATTATTCGATCACTTCAAGATGTATGGGATCGACGAACGGTGCAAACGGCATTTAAGTATGCCTTAGAAGAAATCCACGAATGGCACGATGCTCTAACACCGACGCAACATTTTGGGCTCATCGGTTTTGAATCATACCGAAAAGATACATTGATGCGTATTGATGGAGCTGAGGATGATTGGGTAGATGTTGCCTATACGAAAGAAGATACGTTAAAAGTTACGAGAGACCATTCTTATCTATACGTTTTAGCTAAATCAGTGGATATTGATCCAGATCAGCCTCTTTATCTGAGCTTTGATATTCATCCGACGATGGGTACAACACTTATGCCGCAAAAGGGCATCACGTTAGAAGCGCCAAGCGAGTTTCTACTTGCTATACGTCCAAATATGGATGGTATCATGTATGTCATTGAGCGTTATCAAGGGGCAAGGCAACAGTTTTTAGAACGTGTCAATGGGGTGAATCCTTACGTCGTCTTACCCGAAAGACCAAACAGTTTTGTGCGCGTCGTTGTAGCTGAGCGGACAAAAGAAATCACACAAGAAGATGCCACAGATTATACGTATCCGTATCAGTTTAAGGAGGTCTCTCCTTTAAAGAGTCAGCTTACGCCATCAGTATCTCCCGATATTTATATAACGGATAAACAAGTGGAGCTTCGGATACCTTATGGTTTACTGAATATGTATGATCCCATGAAGCCAACTGTTCATGATGACTATTATGAAAACTATGGTGTTGAACCATTATCCATTAACCAATTTACACTCAGTATCTATAATGAAGAGGGGATCATTATTGATTCAGTAGTGGTACCGTTAAATAGATTACATTCAACAGCTGATGTAGAAGAAATTATTAAACCTGCCTATTACCAAGTCAAAGCTCACTGGGGAGGTGGCGCTGAATGATTGCCGTGACGTATATTTATTTCTTTGTTTGTCTACTCATCATGCTCTTTACAATCGGTTATATCGTGTATCAATATTATCGGCGCAAGACATTTAAAATACGGGTGGTTGATTTCGAAGCGCTCATTAAGCACCAATTAAATCTTATTCGTCAGGATCTTCCGGTAGCTAAAAGCCATGAAGGAATGTTAATAGAGCGATTAGCGCATGTGAATCAATTAACCGCTTTTCATGCAGTTTTAAAAGAACAAGTAAATGATCAAGCGTTGAAGACCTATAAGTTAGCTATTGAATCAGTTATTAAAAAGCTTGTAGTTATCTATGAAAAACGAGACGATATGCAAAGAGCTTATCTCGCTTATTTCATTTCTCAACACGCAGACGGATTGTGGGAAAATCCTGTTATTTACCGCACGCTATTTCGCTATTTAGATCAACCAAACATTTATTTAAGAGAAAATGTCTTAAAAGCTTTTTATCAACAACAAAATCCAGAGTGGATTGCAAGAGCATTTGAAGTGTTATCTAAACAACATCTTGTCCACAATCAAAAGCTTATTCAAGATGGTTTACTGAGCTATCCCTACGATAAACAGACACTGATACAAGTGTTGATTAATCACTATAAGTCATTTAATGAGTCAGTAAATTTAGGAGTTATTGGTTTTGTCACGTATGAAACAGATGCTTATAAAGATTGGTTCTTTGAATTGATACAAGGAAGCAATTTACCACTAGAAATTGAATTAAAGTTATGTCGCTACTTTAAAAAGCATCCAGATGATCGGTTAAAACCGTATTTATTTCAATCGCTTAAAAGTCATCAAGTAGAAAAGCGGATTGTTGCAGCCGATGTCTTAGCTAGTTATTGTTGTGATGATGTTATCCAGGTATTAAAGGCAGCGTTAAATGACCCTAATTGGTATGTGAGAAGGAATGCGAGTCGGTCATTGCTAAAAACAGAGGTGACGATGCCGGACTTACTAGATGTATTGACAGGTAAGGACCGCTATGCCAAAGAAATGCTGCGCTATTACTTGGAGAGGGAAGGGGGTTAATCGATGAATCTCGTCGTTCAAGAGTTTATAAATGGTATTGCGATTTTTTTCATTGTGTATATGATGTTGTATACGACATATCTCTTTCTCTCTGTTATGTTTGGTGCTGTACGTTTGTATGATAAGGACCGAATGATGCGACTGAATAATGAGTTGAAACATGATTATTATTTACCGGTATCGGTCATTATGCCAGCTTATAATGAAGAGGTAACAATTGTTGATAGTGTGGAGAGTTTGCTTAATTTAGACTATAAGCTGTATGAGATTATAATTGTTGATGACGGCTCGACCGATGAGACAATAGATGAGCTGCTTCGAGCGTTACGATTCTATCAAACAAACCGACCAATCCAGCAGCGATTAAAGACAAAACCGGTTTTATCTGTTTATGAAGCGATGCATAAGGATACGAAAATCATGTTGATCCGTAAGGAGAATGGCGGTAAAGGTGATGCGTTAAATGCAGGAATCAATGCCAGTCGTTACCCATATTTTGTTACACTTGATGCGGATTCACTCTTACAAACAAATGCGCTTGAAAAGATTATTCAACCCGTTTTGGCTGATGAGTCTGTTGTTGCTGTTGGAGGGATGGTAAGGATTGCGCAGTGTGTAAAAATGATTGATGGGCATGTGTTAGATTATAAAATGCCGTGGAATCCTATTATCGGCATGCAAGTTGTTGAATATGACCGGTCATTTTTAGCCTCGCGGATTTTACTTGATCAATTCAGTGGTAATTTGATTATTTCCGGGGCCTTCGGTTTGTTTAAGAAAGACGTTGTGTTATCTGCAGGTGGCTACCGTACGAATACGATTGGTGAAGATATGGAACTTGTGATGCGCCTGCATACGTTTATGTTAAATAATAATCGCCCTTATAAAGTGAAGTATCATCCAGAAGCCATTTGTTGGAGTCAGGCGCCTGGTTCTGTTAAAGATGTGATGAAGCAAAGACGTAGGTGGTATCTCGGGCTCTTTCAATCCCTTGTGTCGTATCCAGAGATGTTTACCCGATTTTTAAAGAAACCGGTAGGGTTTATCTCCTATATTTATTACTGGTTTTTTGAATTGTTGGCACCATTTATAGAGGTATTTGGCATCACTACGATCATACTTGCCTATTTTTTTGGTTTACTTAATGTGCCTTATATGATTGAATTGTTTTTCATTTATACGGGGTTTGGCATTATCTTATCACTGACTGCCTTTTTTCAACGTGTTTTCACACAAGGCTTAAAATTACATGTGCTTGATATCGCAAAAGCATTTGTGATGGTCACATTTGAAAATGCTTTCTATCGTTACATCTTATCTTTCGTTAGGGTAACGGCTTTTATTGGATATAAAAAGAAAGGAAAGAGTTGGGGATCAATTACGCGAGTAAAACAAACAAAGGTTTAAAAATAAACGATACCCCTAAAGTTAGAATGAAAATCTAAATTTAGGGGTGTTTTATATAAGGAATTATTAGACACAATTATTTTTTGCGAGAGTAAGCTTAATCATCCAATAGTCTATCTCATCAAACACCATGTCTTTAATTGCCTTTAGGCGTGGTTCACCGACTTCTTCATAAGCTTCCAAGATATGTGCCTCAATCTCTTCATCTAGAAGTGACTTGAACTCAATAGCTTCACCGTCTTCATAAGCTGTTATCAAATGATCATAGACGGTTTCAAGGTTGATATTCCGGATGCGCGCAATTTTTTCTGGTGCGATGGCTTGTTTATAATAGTGAAGCGTCAGCTCATGACTTTTTAAGTCTGTTGTCTGATTCATAATAGCCGCAAGGAATAAACTTCCGTACTGATCAAATTTCCTTTCACCAACACCTTTAATCGTTAACATGGCCTGTTTTGTTTCTGGTGTATGTCGTGCCATGTCACGTAATGTCGCATCAGAAAAGATAACATACGGTGGCACATGTTCCTCTTCACTGATCGCTTTTCTTAACTGACGTAACGTGTCAAAGAGTGCAGTGTTGTAGTCTGTGACTTCAGCTTCTTTTATCGTTTGTTGTCTCAACCAGACACTTTCTTTATTTTTTAAAACATCCACAGCTTTTTGGGTAAGGGATAGCACCGGAAAGCGCTGGTCACCTGTTTCAAGGTAGCCTTCTGCCACGAGAAGGTGAATAAATTGCGTAATTTGTTTTTCTGTTAAGTGTTTCATTAAGCCATAGGTTGATAACTGATCAAAGTTAAATTGTTTTATTTTTTGATCTTTTGAACCTTTAAGCACTTTGGCTGTGAGTGTTGCACCGAAGCGTTGATTCATCCGCATGACACATGATAAGACTTTTTGGGCATCAACAGTCCGATCGACTTTTTCAGTGCCAGCCGTGCAATTTGTACACATCTCGCAATCATTATGGGCGCGTGTATCTTTAAAATACTGTAACATATAACGTATAAGACATTGATCTGTGTAACAATAGCTCGTCATACTTTGTAACTTTTTGTATTCTTGTTGTTTTTTTTCATCATCAAGCTGCGATTGTTCAATTAAGAATTTCTGTAACTGAATGTCTTGTGGAGAAAAAAGCAACACACAATCACTCGGTTCGCCGTCGCGACCAGCTCGACCAGCTTCTTGGTAATATGATTCAATATTCATTGGCATCGAATGGTGGATGACAAAGCGGACGTTGGATTTATCAATCCCCATACCGAAGGCATTGGTTGCTACCATGACCATCGCCTCATCAGTAATAAATTTATTTTGTTCTTTTACCCGCTTATCTTCTGGTAATCCCGCATGATAATAAGCGACTTTCACTCCTTTTTTTAATAACATGCCGTGTACAAGTTCAACATTTTTCCGAGTAGGGCAATAAATAATGCCAGAATCCGTTGCGTGATGACTCACATAATCTTTAATAAAGGTTTGTTTGTCTTGTCCTTTTAGTATATGAAAGTGCAGATTATCACGTTTAAACCCTGTATTAATGGTGTTCTCATCACTAATAGCTAATAGTGATTGAATATCTTTAATCACCTCTGGTGTGGCTGTCGCGGTAAGTGCCATTATAAATGGTACTAAAGGTAGTTGTTTAATCCGTTCAACAATGGACCGGTAACTTGGTCTAAAGTCATGCCCCCATTGTGAAATACAATGAGCTTCATCAAAAGCAATAAAGCTGATATTGATGCGCGAAACCGCGTCAAAAAAGCCATGATGGTCAAAGCGTTCCGGAGCAATATAGACAAAGTCATAAGCGCCTCTTTGCATCTGTTGCATGCGCTCAATGTAATCTTCTTTTGTTAGCGTACTATTGATGTAAGTCGCTTTAATGCCAATAGTTAAAAGACTGTCAACTTGGTCTTTCATTAATGAAATGAGCGGGGAAATAATAAGAGCTGTCCCTTGTTCTAGCATACCGGGAATTTGATAACAAAGTGATTTCCCACCACCTGTAGGCATAATACCTAAACTGTTCTCTTTGTTTAAACTACGTCTGATGAGTTCTGCTTGTCCAGGTCTGAATTGATCATAACCGAAATAGCGTTTTAATATATCTAAGCTTTCTTCAAAAGTTGCCATCGTTCACCGTTCCTTTTAAAAAGTTCTCGTAGCCTATACTAACATAATTTCTCTAACGACGGTGGAAGATTCCATCTCAGCTTGTCCGTTAATATAAAAGGAAGCATTGTAGCCGAGGGAGTAATTTGGGCGAGAAAATAAAACAATAAAAAAACAACACTAAAATCAGTGTTGTTTAATAAGTGTTAAATGATATTCTTCTTGCCTACCGGACGAGAATTTGTGTATACATGATATATGTGGGAAATAATCGTTTTTGCGACAGCATAGCTCGGTACCGCAAAAAGTAAACCGATAAAACCAAACATCGCTCCGGCTGCTAAAATAACTGTAATTACAGTTAATGGGTGTAAATTGAGTGCTTTCCCCATCACATTAGGTGAAATGAAGTTACTCTCAATTTGTTGGGCAACAATCATAATAACAGCAGTCCAGACACCAATCATCGGATCTTGGAAAAAGCCGATAATAACAGCTGGCACAGCAGAAATCCATGGTCCGATAAAAGGAATGAGGTTCATAAAGAGCCCAAACAAAGCGAGGACCAAAGCATAATTTAAACCGACAAAATAATACCCAATTAAAAGCAAGACACCAACACATAAACTGACAATGACTTGACCTTGAATAAATGAACTTAATGTTTTATTGATGTTGTGCAGTAATGTCTCAATACTTTTTGCTTTTTTCTCGCTAAAAAACTGGGTGATAAATGGTATCAATTTCTTTCCATCCTTCAACATAAAAAATAAGAAGAATGGAATCATAATAAATGAGAATAAAAAGCTAAAAAGAGAACTAATCATTGAAAATAAACTACCAAACACTTGATTTGCGTAAGTATCTAAATTATCAATCACATTTTGAATTGAGTCCTCAAAGGCAGCGGGTAAGTATTCTTGACGATTTTGCCATAACTCCCATACCTCTTCGACCCACACGGCAATAGCAGGCACATTTTCAATGAGCTTGGCGGTTTGTTCTTGTAATGGTGGTACAAGGAACAGACTGATCAAGTAGCCAAAAAGTCCAATTAATAGAAAGATAATTAAGGCACCATATACGCGCTTCACTTTATAGCGTTCTAATAAATTGACGAGTGGACTTGAAATATAAAAAAGCAGGCCTGCTCCAACGATCGGTACCGCAATGGCTGCGAGTAAAAGACCGATAGGGATAAAAATGAAATTTGTTAAGTGAACGAGGTAAATGAGTGTAAAAGTTAATATTAAGTAAATCAATATCCGAAATGGTTTTTGATGTGTCATAAAGTTCCCTCCATAATAAATACAATATGTATGCTCATTTATCATACCATATTTTTTCTTTTTTTCGGTAAAATACCGTATGAAAAATGAATAAAAGAACACGCATAAGCAGCGTGCTCTTTTGATGGATGTAGAGATTTTGTTATATTGGCTAAGCTTCTTTTCTTAATTTAAGTAATGCTAAATACAGTGGTGGAATCAATGTCAGTGTTAAAAGTGTCGCAAAGAAAATACCATAGACAATCGCAACGGCAAGAGGTTTAAATAACACATCACCTGTAATGATTACCGGAATAAGCGCCGCCATAGACGTTAACGTTGTTAGTAATATTGGTTTTAACCGTAAACGTCCCGCTTCCATAAAGGCTTCTTTTAGCGATGGATAATTCTCGCGATTTTGTTCGATAAACTCAATTAATAAAATCGCATTACGAACAATGACACCACTTAAGGCCACAATTCCAAGGACGCCGAGGAAGCTTAGTGGTTCCCCTGAAATGAAAAGACCAACAACTGCCCCGCTTAACGCCAGCACAATTGTAAAACTGATCAATAGTGGTGTTGAAAGGGAATTAAACTGAATAGCGAGTGTCGTGTAGATTAAAAATAGCACGACAAGAAATAGCTTCCCTACTTCTAAGAAGAACTCCGTTTGCGTATCTTGCTCTCCTGACTCCGTCAGTGTAAATCCGTCAGGTAAATCCTTTCTTACCTGGTCAATCATAGGGGTAATATCACCGTCTCCTGTTGTATAAACATCAAATGAGACAAAGCGCTGGCCGTTTAAACGGTTGATGGCACTAACTTGTTCACGCTCTGCTTTTGTCACAAACGTATCAAGCGATACGATTGTTGGCATTGGGCTCGCCTCTGAAAAACTGGCTAACTCAATATTTTCTAGGGCAAGACGCTGAGCGTCACCGTCATTGTATGTCAAATTAATCGGTAATCGAGTTACCCCATCGTCAAATGTTCCAAGTGGTGCACCAACAGATGCCAGTTGCATTAAGCCGGTGACTTGATTTGATGTAAAGCCATACGCGAGCATCTGTTCCTCATCAATAGAAATCTCTGTGAAAGGTTTGGTCTGTGTGTTTGATGAGACAAAGCGCACCGCACTATTTTCTGCTAACTTCTCGTTTAATATAGTAGAAGTGGAAAGTAACTCGGATAAATCGTCGCCTCTAAGCGTTAAACTGATATCAGCCGAAGCGGGAGGACCAGAAACAATCGTGTCTAATTGTAGCTTAACGTTAGGAAAAGCTTCTCTTACGTCATCTTCATAGTTACTGATAAAGTCAAGTACTTTTGTTTTATCTTGGTCAATTCGAACAACGATATGGCCTGTATTTGAGCCACTGTTTGGAATGGAAGCACCAAATATCCCGGGTAAACCTTCACCAGCATAACTTGCAGTTTCTTTAACAGCATCGCTTGAGTCCCTAAAGAAATCTTCGATCGCAATCAATGTTTGATGTGTGTCTTCAATCGGTGTTCCTGCTGGTAGTGTGGCGGTGATTGTCACCTCTTCGCGTTCAGCCGCTGGGAAAAATTCAACGGGTACGAGTAGTATAAGGCTTAAGAAGCCTGTCATAACAGCAAGTCCGGAAATAATCGTTATGACTGGACGTTTTAAACTAAACGGCACGACCTTATCGGCATATAGGTTGCTTAACTTTTCGAAAACGGGATTTAATAAACCAGCCCGTTTTTTCTTGTTTTTTGTCCGCAGCTTCTGTTCTTGATAACGGAAGGCGGGCATAAAACTAAGGGCTAACAGTGTTGAAGCTAGTACGGTAAAGACTAAGGCCAGTGGTAAACCACGGATAAAGTCACCATTGCTACCTGATAAAAATGTCAGTGGGATAAAACTAAAGACAATAAGTAACGTCGAAGTGACAATCGATACACGTACTTCTTTTACGCCGTTAATGACCCCTTCTTTTGGTGAGTCACCAAGTAAAAAGCGCCGTTCAATATTGTCATTAACAACGATCGCATCATCAACCAATATACCGATGGCGACAATAATACCAATGACTGAAATCTGATTTAAATCGACCCCGAAATAAGGAAGGGGGATGAGTCCAATAATAATCGACAACGGAATAGCTAAAGCAACGAGAATAGCTGAAGTAACAGGTAAACCTAACACCATGATTACAAGCACGGCAATTAAAGAAATAAATAAGGACGTGAGTAAACTTGAATAGACATCGTCAATGATCGTTGATTGGCTAAAATAAGACCGAAGGGTGATGTCATCACCAAAACGGGATTGAGCACGTATTTGCGCTTCTTGTAAGGGTGTTTCTAAGTTTAAAATATTGATGCCGTCATCGGCTTGGACGGTGACGGAAACGACAGCTTGACCGTCTTCGTGAATCAAGCTCGATGGTGCTTCTGTGATAATATCAATCGTTGATACATCAGCTAACGTCACATTTTCTCCATTGACTTTCGTTATAATGGTCGCCTTAAAGGCATCTAGTGTGTCGTAGGATTGAAGCGCCAATGTCCGGACCGTATCATCTGTTTGATCACTTCCAAGTGCAATGGGCTGAGTGATACGTGAAATGGTTTCAATCACTTGGTTCGGTTGCAACTGATAACGGGCCAAAAGTTCAGGTTCAAGTTCAATGCTAAGTAATTCATCGGGGAGACCACGAATATCAATTGATTTCACACCAGATATGGCCAAAAGATCGTCACTAAAGGCGTGAATGTCCTCGCGTGATAACAGCAATGTGTCGTAATGATCTGCGGCTATATGGAAGGTTTCAACATTCGATTGAATTAAATCGGTGTTAATGTTCACTGCACGTACATCACTTGGAAAGCTTGATCTCACTGCGCTCACTTTCTGATTGATGTTTTGATACAATTGGTTATCATCCGCACCCTCATCCAGAATAAGGGTAAGATTAACAAAGCCATTCAGTGAAGCGGATTGAATCTCGTTAATGCCATCAATCGTAAGTAATTCTTCCTCCAAAGGTGTCGTAATAGCCTTCTCCATAGTTTCAGGTGCGGCACCTGGATAGATGACTTGGATGGAGGCAAGGGGTTGAGTGATTTCGGGAATATCGCGTTTGGGCAATTGTATGTAGGTGAAGATACCAACAGACAACAGCAACAGAATGAAGATCCAAAGGATCTTACGGTATTTTAGTAATGTTTGCATAAGATTCATCCTTTCGTTTCTTTGAATTTTTGTAGCGCATAGGTTCGCTGTGCAAAGATTTGTGTTGTATAAGTATTGTATAACTAAAAAGCATAATTTGAAAGTTATTTGCCTCGCCATTTGGTTGTTTAATCCGATTTAAGAATATACACCCTATATTAAGAAGGGCTGTATGACAAATGTTACAATGTAAGACAAAAACATCACAATCTGAAAACAACATGTTAACAAAGGGGCTTTTGTTGTTTGCAATTTAAGAAATCGGCTATAGAGTAGGAGTGGACGTATAAAATTAAACGCAACCAGATAAGTAAAGGAAGGATATAAAAATGAAGCGAGAGTATTTTTTTGATAATGCCCGGGTGATATTGATTTTCCTCGTCGTCTTTGGCCATGTGATACAATCTTCAACAGGAGATTCTAAAGTGATGATGGCACTTTATCAATCCATTTATCTTTTCCATATGCCGGCGATGATTTTTGTGAGCGGTTATTTTGCTAAAGGTATATGGGATAAGCGGTATATCATTAACTTAATTAAAAAAATTATTTTTCCTTATATCGTGTTTCAATTGCTATATAATATGTACAACCTGTACAGTGGCGACGCAATAAAATCGGTCTTTGAACCGAATTGGTCGCTATGGTTTCTTTTAAGCCTATTTAGCTGGCATATGCTGCTAATATTTGTAAAGAAGCTACCTGCAAAAATAGGGATGATCCTTGCCGTTGGTGTTGGCCTTGGTGTAGGATATATTGATCAGATAGGTCATGTGTACAGTCTTTCTAGGACATGTGTATTTTTCCCGTTTTTTTTACTAGGCTACCATATGGATAAGGCATGGTTGTTTCATTTTATGGATAAACTGTCAGTGAAAAAAGCGAGTGTATGCATTGGGGTGGTTGTTATGTTGCACGTCAGGTTAGATTACCCAGTAAGTTTACTGTTTGGTTCTTCATCGTATCAGGACCTAGGTTATTTAGGTGAGGGGTTTGTTTATCGCTTATTGTCTTATCTAGGTGCTGTTTTGTTAACCTATCTTTTCTTTGTCATTGTGCCAAGAAGGGAAGTCACGTATTCAAAGATAGGCGAGCAGACGCTTTATGTGTATTTGCTGCATGGAGCCTTTATTCAATTGTTTCGCCGGCAAGACTGGTTTCATGTGGACGGGTTATTTACCTTAGTCATTGCCCTTTTAGTGAGTGGAGTGATTGTTTTGTTCCTATCAAGTAAGTATGTGACGACACTATTTAAGCCTGTCATAGAATTTAAGCGAGTAAAAGAAGAAGAGCTTCATCAGCTATTTAAACGGTGGAGAGCGAGGATAGATTGAAGGAGGATTTAAACATATCGAGTGTCTCAATGCTAAGTCATATGTTAAAATAAACGTAGAGAGATGAATACAAACTGAATGTAAGGGTGAACCATATGATCAACACAGATGACGTCATAAAAAAAATACAACATCAAGCAACGCTAGCTTTACAAGAAACAAGCGAAAACAAAAAAGAAGGCTATCTTTATTCTATTCAAGCTTTGACGGAGTTAGTCTTAGAGGGAAAAAGCACGCCTGGTTTAACGAGTGCTTCACCTGGTGCAACAAAAATATCGCCACATGTTGACGCGCGTGAGTTGAAAATGATGATGGGGAACATGGACCAAGCGTCTACAAAAGCTAAGACTCAGGTCGATGAGACGACAGAAGACCGTTTTGAACAAGGCAGTGGTTCTTTGTTAGATTTTTAAACTAAGAAAGCGCCAATAGGATGGATGAGCCCATTCTACTGGCGTCTTTATATACGTGATTTATTTGCTTAGATTGTCATAGAAGTTTTTAGTCGGTATTTAGCGATTAACGAATCGGGTATTCGTAATTAATTTCCTCATCAAATGTAATGTAATCAAGGTAGATGGTGAGCAATAAATAGCGCATATCTGTTTCTGTATCGCTTAAAATGATGTGATCACGTCCAGCAGCTTCAACAATCCCTTTAAAGACTTTAGCGTTCCAGCGATCGTTGTTATCAAATGTCATATACACAGTGGCAACTTTTCCGCGGTTTAAACGTAAGATATTCTCAATGTAAGACTCTTCAAGACGCAATTGCCCGTCAGGTTGTGGCCAGGGGAAGAAACCAGGATAACTAGGCCACGGTTGTAATGGTGGTTGAGTCGGTTGTTGCCATGGTTGTTGCCATTGTCCGCCAGGCCACTGGCTACTTGGCATCGGTTGCTCTGGCCAGCACTGAGGTTGTTGGAATGGCATGGGCTGCTTCATCCCTGGCATAAATGGGTGAGACATTTGTTGACGATTTTCTTCAGACATACGTAAACACTCCTTTAATTATGTTAGACACGTGGACAAACACTTGCGAGTGGCGCAAAAAAGCAATGCGACTTATACCTTCCGGTATTCCATTGACCGTACCACTGGGCAGGGCAGTCACCCTCAGGCATAAAAAACCATAAAGAACGATCCGCTGGATGAAACCTTTCGCCATTGATAACACGTCTAGCGAGTGCTTTGTCACGCTCTCGCGCTCGTTGATAAAAGTAGCCTTTTTGAGTGGCTTCGAATCCTCCTGGGGACTGAAAAACCATATCTCGGATCGAACGTAATTGTCTAAAGTCTAAGCAGTCGCTAATGACCCGATTAATCCCTGTATTACCTACCATTAACATGCCTAAATTCCCATCGCCTTCAGCCTCTGCTCGCATTAAGCGCGCAAGTAAATTGACATCTTCTTCTGTAAAACTGACGACAGCCATTTGTTCACCTCACTTTGGTCGTGTGTCATTAATTATTTATATGCAGGCAAGTGTAAATGATGTCTTTTTTAATACATATCAAAATAGATTTCTTTTACATCTTGATCATTTTATGTAGCAGTTCATGTCACGTTAGATTAATTAACTACCGTAAAATAAGAGTAGATTATGTAAAAAAGGAGGGATAATGTGGATGTTGTCATTATTTCTAAGGTGATTGCTGGTATAAGACCTAATCCCTTTGGTATGGATAAAGGGTTTAATATTTTCAAAAAATCTTTATCAGAAAAATTTAAAGCTAACTTAGATCAAGCTTTAAAAGAAAACAGTATGGATTATAGCGTAAGCATTGATAAGACATATGCTAATATAGACAGCTTCATTCAAAATGATGCTAAGTTGGTGTTAATTTCTCCTTATGTAAAAGAGTACGTCAACGTCAATAATATAAGTGCAAATAACTATTATATATTAAGTGAGAAAGAATTTAATGATGGCTATACAAAGGATATTATTACTTTTTTAAAGCAAATAAATAATGAGCATATCTAATTATTTGTTGATATGTTAGTCCGCCAAGATGATATATGGCTTAGTAATCATTGCTACCTTTAAAGAGAGCGAATTTCTCTGAAGGTAGCAATGTTTTATTTTGTCAATCTTTAGCCAAGCAGCGCACTGCTTGCTAGGCCAACTTTATACATATAGGAACGGGATGTATAACCAAACCCGGATGTGGTAACCTTCTAATGAATGTTTAAAGTAAGGTGCTTATGTATAACTATTATTATGAAATAGCTAAGAAGACATTAAAGAAGCCAAGGGAAAATCACTAGAATTGTGAACATTTTTTTACGTGAATTAAAAGAATTTTAAGAAATAAGCTGAAACCCTTTAAATTGATACAAAAAAAGCGTATTATATATAACAGAACATTAGTTGGAGGGAATACACATGAGCAACTTATTTAATACATTACAAGATCAACTTGCAGGAAGCGCTAAGAAAATCGTCTTTCCAGAGGGTTCCGATGATCGTATTTTAGAAGCGGCAAGTAAATTAGCAGCAGAAGGAATCATCACACCTGTACTAGTAGGTAAACGAGAAGAATTAGAACAGCAAGCAGCAGAACTAAATTCAACGTTAAACAATGTAGAGGTTGTTAATCCGGAAGATTATTATGATTTTGATGCGATGGTAGAAAGCTTTGTAGAACGACGTAAAGGCAAAGCGACAGTTGAGCAAGCGCGTCAGATGTTAAAAGATGAAAATTATTTCGGTACGATGCTTGTCTATATGGGTAAAGCCGATGGATTAGTAAGTGGTGCTGCGCACTCAACAGCTGATACGGTTCGTCCAGCGCTTCAAATCATTAAAACTAAACCAGGTATTAAGAAAACCTCAGGTGTCTTTGTGATGGTACGTGAAGAAGAAAAGTATGTATTTGCAGATTGTGCGATCAATATTGCACCGAATAGCCAAGATCTTGCGGAAATTGCGATAGCTTCTGCCGAGACAGCGACATTATTCGATATTGATCCACGCGTTGCGATGCTAAGTTTCTCCACTAAAGGATCAGCAAAGTCTGAAGAAACTGAAAAAGTTGCTGAAGCTGTGACGATTGCCAAAGAACTAGCACCTCACTTAGTGTTAGACGGAGAGTTTCAATTTGATGCAGCCTTTGTCCCGAGTGTTGCTCAGAAAAAAGCCCCCGATTCAGAAATCCAAGGTGATGCGAATGTGTTTGTATTCCCAAGCTTAGAAGCAGGTAACATCGGCTACAAGATTGCGCAACGTCTAGGTAATTACGATGCCGTTGGCCCTATCTTACAAGGATTAAATGCACCGGTAAACGACTTATCACGTGGTTGTAATGCAGATGATGTGTACAAGCTTGCGATTATTACTGCAGCTCAAGCTTTATAAATTAATGCATGGAGTCCATTTGGCTCAAGTATTTCTTAAGAAATGCGCATATGAAAAAAGCACTGAGACTAAAAAAAAGGTCCCAGTGCTTTTTTATTGCGATCAATCATCTGTTGTTCACGTTTAATTAAAATCGCTTGTTCTTTTTCCGTTAAGTTATCTTCTTCCAGTGTAAAATGCATGGAGAGCAAATGTTTCATTCTTTTCACCATATGACTGACGTCGATCGTCTCGCCGATCAATGTTGAGAGAGACTCCATCGTCCTAGGCTCAACGTCAGGATACGTAAAACGGGTAGCGTCATTTTTTTTGCCAATCTGATAGAAAGTTTGAATCAGCTTCGCCCGTGACTGGTGATCGGGTGTCAGTGCTAAATATATTTGTACACTTAGCCCATTTTTTACGCGGCGCTGAGAGATACCAGCAAATTTTTGTCCGTTGATACTTAAGTCATAGTCACCCGGACAATAGGAACCAACCACTTCAAATGCTTTAATATCTTTTGTCCACGGCTTTAATAATTCTCGAACAAATGCCACCATCTTCTCGTAGCCTTCATTAATCGATGTCGTCTTTGCTTCGGGTAAAATAAGTGACACACTTAAAACCCCTTCATCGGCCACGACGGCCAAGCCCCCGGAATTTCTAACAACCGTTTTGTATCCTGCTTGTTCAAGATAGGTTAAAGCCTCCGTTAAATAGGGTAACTTCGTATCAGCAATCCCTAAAATCACGTACGGATGGTGTCGCCACAAGCGCACGGTTGGTTTTGAGTGCTCAATGGTTTCAATTAAGCTATCATCAATCGCGAATGATTGGTACGGCAGAATATCTGACTGGGTATCATCAATAAAGCGAAGGGTATCATTAGGGAAAATCGTTGTCCATTGTTTCATCTTATCACCTCAATATTCAATCTTAACTATTATACGAAAAATCAAGGATTTAAGCGAATTGTTCGCTTTGTTTTCGCGTGAAATGTGCAAGATATGCTATACTGAAGGAAATTATCCCATCATTTTTCGGAAATGGTTTTACACATACTTATTTTTATACGATATATTAGAGAAGAAGTCACGTAACATGAAATAAACTAGACGTATTTTTACCAGAAGGGGGCGATTTATATGAGTTATCGCTGCGAACAGCTGCAAGAAGAGAAGGTGTTTAAAGATCCAGTCCACCGTTATATCCACGTCAGGTATCGGGTGATTTGGGATTTAATTGGAACGAAGGAATTTCAACGCCTCCGTCGCATTAAGCAACTTGGCACGAGTTACTTAACTTTTCACGGGGCAGAACACTCACGTTTTAATCACTCACTCGGTGTTTATGAACTTGTTCGTCGAATTACTGAGAATTTCACCGGTCGAAAAGAGTGGAGTGAGGACCAACGTTTACTTGCCTTAACCGCAAGTTTACTTCATGATTTAGGTCATGGACCGTTCTCGCACTCATTTGAGAAGGTGTTTGATCTTGATCACGAACAATTTACTCAAGCCATTATATTAGGTGACACCGAAGTGCATCATGTTTTAAAGAAAGTGTCGGATACATTTCCAGAACAAGTAGCTGCAGTTATTAATAAAACACATGAAGATCAACTGGTCGTTAGTTTGATTTCAAGTCAGATCGATGCGGACCGGATGGATTATTTACTGCGGGATGCTTATTTTACTGGAGTCAGCTACGGTCAATTTGATTTGGAGCGCTTGCTTAGAGTGATGCGCCCAAAAAAAGACCAGGTTGTTATCAAACAAACAGGGATGCACGCGGTGGAGGATTATATTTTGAGTCGTTACCAAATGCATTGGCAAGTGTATTTTCACCCAGTAAGCCGTTCGGCAGAAGTATTATTATCCCGTATTTTGCACCGGGTAAAAGAGCTGTATCAAGCGGGGTATCAGTTTAGACAAACGCCTGATCACTTCTTGTCATTTTTTAAAGGTGACGTATCGCTAGAGGACTATATCCGTTTAGATGAAACGATTGTGATGTATTATTTCCAACAATGGAAAGAGGAGACCGATTACATCTTACACGATTTATGTGATCGTTTTGTGAATCGTAAGCTATTTAAGTTTGTGTCACATCATACCGATTTTGAGGCGAAAGATTGGCAGACGCTCTATCAAGCTTTTGAGGCTGTTGGCCTTGACCCGACATATTATTTAGTTGAAGACTCAACGTCTGATTTGCCTTATGACTTTTACCGGCCAGGTGAATCAAATGAACGCGTCCCCATCTATCTTTTGACGCCTGAAGATGAATTGGTTGAGCTCTCTCGTTTATCAACGATTGTTGATGCAATTTCAGGTAAAACACGGTCTGATCATAAGTTGTTTTATCCACGAGATGAGATTGAAAAACTAACACCTTCAAAAGAGAAAGATGCGATAGTAACATTACTCAAATTAAATCAACGCTAAAAAACAGGTAAGACGATGAAGTACATCGTCTTACCTGTTTTCTTGCTTTCTTTCTTAAATAATAAGAGGTTCTTACTGATATCCTGGTGACTTATAGGCGTTATCAAAATAATGGCTAAATTCACTGTCCTCTTTATACAGTTTGTTCCACTGTTTTGTTGGGGCGAGGATGTGTTCATCAATCATCGGATTAACTAAGCTTAATGCCTGTGTATCGATAATTTCTACTATTCGCTTATGTTGTTTTAAGGCATTCTCAAAACTGAATTCGATTTCTGAAAGTAGGCGAATCCGGTTATAGTGTGTACTTAGTCGTGTAATAGCTCCCCAGACATGTTCTTTTTTAACGCCTTTAAAGATAAGGTAGTGAAACTCCTTGTCGAGCTCGTGAAATTGTTGTTCTGTTCCTTGTTGTTTAAATAACTGTTCTTGTCGCATCAGACTAATTTTCAACTCGGTTAAAATATCTTCAGGAAAATCTTCACACGCTAATTTTAATAGTTCACGCTCAAGCGTCGCCCGTGTGAAAACCGCCTCTTCCACCAGTTGGGGTTGAATTTTAGAAACATAAGTCCCTACTTGAGGTGTGACTTCGACAAGGTACTCCTCCTTTAATTTAGCAATCACTTCACGAATCGGTGTGCGTGAAATACCTAGTTGTTCAGCGATCTCCACTTCACTGATTGGTTGTCCTGGTTCTAATTCTAATGTCATAATGGCTTGTTTGACGGTGCGATAGGCAAAATCCCGATTGTTCTCACCGGATGTACGTTCTAAAATGGTCATCATTATGCAGTATCCTCTCTTTTGTTATCTAGTATACAAGTTTTGGTTAGTAAATAGATAAATACGTAATACTAGTATTCTATTGTTTTTCTGTCTAATTATCAAGCGATTACTTGTAACGTATCTATTTTATCTTGTTTAAAAACTAAGTGTTTATCTTGTCTCTACGCTGCTTTAAAATGAACAGAGGTCTTGTTTTATCAAAAAATAATTACTTTTTTTAAAAAAAGACTAGTCAAAACCACAAAAGGATGCTAGTATACTAGTACATAAGGTAACGCTTTCAATAAATAATTCATACAAAGAGGAGATTTAAAGATGAAAATGGATAATGATCAGCATCGTATTGTAGCGGAAGCACAAGCAAATCAATTATCAGAAAAAGAAAGTAAGTATCGACGTGCGAAAATATGGCAGATGGGATTCTTTGCGGCAAATAATACAGCAACAAACATATTTATGTTTTTGATGATGAATGTAGCTTATTTTGCGACAGGTCCTATTGGTTTGGGTACGGTAGTCGTATCGACATTAATTACTGGTTCACGTATCTTTGACGGTATTACAGATCCTATTATTGGTCTATGGATTGATAAGACCGATGGTAAATATGGAAAGTTTAGACCGTTTATGGTATTGGGTTATGTGGTGATGACGGTTGCTGTGTTGCTTATCTTCTTTACCAATCAACACGCACCAGAAAGTTTACGTTTGGTTTATTTCATTCTTCTTTATATGTTATATATTATCGGTTATACATTCCAAACAGCTGTGACTAAATCAGGTCAATCAGTTATTACAACTGATCCGTCACAACGCCCACTATTTTCAACGTTCGATATTACGTTAACGTCTATTCTCTTTGCGGCAGCACCGATATATTTATCGAGCTACTTAGTTCCTAAATATGGTGGATTTACTGCCAATACGGAAGCGTTATTCCATGAGTTTGCCCTTACTTTTATAGCGATATCGGGTGTGTTCACCTTATTGGCGATTATTGGGATCTGGTCCAGTGATATCTCTGAGAATTTTGGTACGGGTCAAACGGTAAAAATTACGTTTAAAGATATGATCGCGATTTTAAAAAGAAACCGTGCCTTACAGATGCTTATTGTTGCGGCATCAACCGATAAACTTGGTCAACAAGTAGCAACGAACTCAATTGTTATGGTCGTTATTTTTGGTGTTATTATTGGTGATTTTTCTCTTTATGGTACATTAGCTGGGATTATGATGATTCCGAATATTATCCTCGTTTTATTTGGGACAGGATTTGCGGCTAAATTCGGTACGAAAAAAGGCTATATCGTTTCAACGTGGCTAGCGATGTTTGCGTTTACAACGATGTTTTTACTGCTTTGGTTAGGTGAGCCTTCTCAGATTCGTTTAGGTAACTGGAACTTCATGACTATTGCATTTTTAGTAGCTTACGTTTTTGGTACGGGTGTAAGAACGCTTTCAGGTGGATTAGTTATTCCGATGATTCCTGATGTGACAGATTATGAAACATATTTAACGGGGCGCTATGCACCTGGGGTTATGGGAACGATTTTCTCATTCGTTGATAAGATGATTTCATCATTAGCTCAAACGTTAATCGGTGTATTGCTTGCGGTCATTGGTTTTAGAGAAGTGTTCCCGGATGTAGATACACCTTATAGTGATAGCTTGTTCTGGGTAGGTGTCTTCTTATTTATTGGTACGTTAATGATTGCTTGGATTATTTCTTTAGTCGCGATGAAGTTTTATCCGCTTTCTAAAGATAAAATGAAGGAAGTCCAAGACGAACTTCAAAAGCGTCGTGAAGAAAATTTGGCAAGTAAATAGTGTAACACACCCTACAACCGCTCATTTTGTGGTTGTGGGGTTTTTTGTTGTTTTTACTGTCAGGGCGAAAGAGAAAGGTAACGTGAAATCAAGTGAAATTGATAAAAAAAGAGTTGTCAAACGTTTTAATGTATGCTAGTATACAACTTATAACGAAAGCGTTATCTTATGTGAATGATGTGATAGAGGTATTGCATTGAAAAGGGACTTAGGGCAAGGTAAATGTTGAAAGGAACGGTTTTTAAAAGTGTTCATACATAAGGGCGCCACCCAGTTTAAATGTACATCGTTACATAGTGAAGCCTACGATCGAACATAAGCGATGAACAGTGGAAATAGCCCAGTAGCTAAAATGGCAACATAACTAAAGTAATGATTACAAACGTTGAGGAGTGTATAGTATGGGGAAATTAGTTGATTTAACGAAAAAACCTTATCAATTATCAGAAAGTCAAATACAGTGGGTAGAAGATACAATTAAGGGTATGACAGACAGGGAAAAAGTCGGTCAATTATTTACTAACCTATTTTTCTTTGGTGAAGATGCTTTTAGTGGCAATGCACTTACTAATGAAGAGATATTAAATAAGTACCATATTGGTGGTGCTCGTTACATGGGTGCTGAAAGTAGTAAAGTACAGGCGCTGATTAATGACTTACAAAGTAAATCAAAGATTCCGTTACTCGTCGCTGCTAATTGTGACTCAGGAGGAAATGGGGCTTGTCAAGACGGCACTTATATTGCCTCAGGTGCCCAAGCAGAAGCTGCTCGAGATACATCTGTTGCTTATAATGCCGGTTATGTGTCTGGTCGCGAAGCGACAGCACTAGGTGTAAACGTTAACTTTGACCCTTGCGTTGATATATTAGAGAACTGGCGTAACACAATTGTTAATACCCGTGCTTATGGCACACATGCAGCTGACGTCATTACCTACACTGATGCTTACTTAAAAGGCTTAACACAGTCCGAAATCATCCAATGTATTAAACACTGGCCAGGTGACGGGACAGAAGAACGTGATCAACACCTTGTTCTTGGTGTGAATGAATTATCCGTTGATGAATGGGAAGATTCATTTGGGCGGGTTTATCGTCACCATATTAATGAAGGTGTGGAAATGATTATGGCGGGTCACATTGCTTTACCGGCGTATCAAAAAGCACTTAACCCAGCTTTAAAGGATGAAGATATTTTACCTGCGACACTTTCAGAAGAATTGACACAAGGATTGTTAAAAGAAACGTTGGACTTTAACGGAATGGTCATTACTGATGCGTCACATATGCTTGGTATGACAGCGGCAATGCGTCGTGAGGACTATGTACCGCGTGCGATTCAAGCAGGTTGTGACATGTTCTTGTTCTTTAATGATTTAGAAGAAGATTTTAACTTTATGTTAAAAGGATACCACGAAGGTGTGATTACAGAAGAGCGTATGACCGATGCCCTGCGCCGAATCTTAGGGTTGAAAGCTAAATTAAACTTACATGAAAAAAGGCAAGCGGGTACGTTGTTAAGAGATAAAGAAGCTTTAGCGGTTATTGGCTCAGACGAACACCTTAAGATGCGTGAGGATGCGGCGGATAAAGGGATTACGTTAGTAAAAGACACACAAGGGAACTTACCGATTAGTCCCAAAACACATAAACGTATTCGCCTTTACGTTTTAGAAGGTGAAAAAGGTGGGATTCAATCAACGGGTGTAAATGCAGGAGATACAGTAAAGGCAGAACTTGAAAAGCGCGGGTATGATGTCACAATTAATGATGGCTCAACGCGCGTAAAAGGAAAAACGCTTAAGTACCGAGAGGACGTCGATTTGGCACTTGTTATTGCGAATGTGATTGGATACGGGGCGCAAAATAATTACCGTATTCAGTGGAAGACGGCGATGTCTAATGAAGTGCCTTGGTATGTATATGAAGTCCCAACCGTGTTTGCTTCGCTGAACTTCACGACCCACTTACACGATGCGACGATGGTGAAAACCTTCATTAATGCGTATCACGAAAATGAAGAAAACATTAAACAACTGATTGATAAGTTGGAAGGAAAGTCAACGTTTAAAGGTGTGCCAAATGATAATGTCTGGGCGAATAAGTGGCAAGCAAAGCTTTAAAAATATAGGATAAAGCTTGCGGCAGTTAACGAAAAAGCGTCTTTGATTAAAGGTATATTTATTATTTGAATAAATAACGTAAGTTTTTAAAGGGAAATGTCAGGCGTATCTATTGAAAACGGTTTATATGTATGCTAGTATACAAGTATCGATAAGAAACATAACTCAATCAACTACATTCCAGTAAAGTGAGGTTAGGCAAATGACTTTAACGAAACATGAAACGTTAAAAGAGATGCACGAGGCGTATTTAGTTGCTGTCGTGCGGGGAACATCGGCAGAAGATGCGATTAACATTGGCAAAAAGGTATATGAAGGTGGTATTAAATCACTTGAAATCACCTTTTCAACACCAGGTGCTGAGCGTGCGATTGAAGCCCTTAGTGCACTAGGGATCGAGGATATGATTGTCGGAGCAGGTACTGTCCTAGACGGTGAAACGGCAAGGATTGCGATTTTATACGGAGCGAAATATGTGGTGAGTCCACACTTCAACAAAGACATCGCAACAGTATGTAACCGCTACAGTATTCCTTACTTACCAGGTTGTGGTTCAATCACTGAAGTAATGAGCGCGCTAGAATCAGGTGTGGATGTTGTAAAGCTTTTCCCAGGTTCTTTACTTGGACCTGGCTTCATTAAAGATGTGAAAGGACCAATTCCACACGCAGAGATGATGCCATCGGGCGGTGTCTCAATTGATAACTTACATGAGTGGGTAGAAAAAGGCGCTTATGCTGTTGGAATTGGAAGTGCACTAACAAAAGACGTGCAAGCGGGCAACTATGATAGTGTCGCTTTAGTGGCGCGTCAATTCGTTGATCGATTAAATGAGGTAAGAAAATAAGGCTAAGTAGAAAGGATGAGACCGATGGCATTTATTCATGATGACTTTATGTTAAAAAATGAAACGGCCAAGCGTTTATACCACTCGTTTGCAGAAGTGTTGCCAATTATTGATTATCACTGTCACCTTTCACCAGAAGAGATAGCCACAGATAAACAATTTAAAAATATTACGGAGCTTTGGCTTGCGGGTGACCACTACAAATGGCGTGCCCTTCGGGCAAGCGGTGTAGATGAGTACTACATCACGGGTGAAGCAGAAGATAAAGAAAAGTTTTTAAAATGGGCAGAGACGGTGCCGCAAACATTGGGAAATCCTCTCTACCACTGGACACATTTAGAACTTAAGAAATACTTTGGTATTGAGACGTTGTTAGGACCAGACACAGCAGAAGAGATTTGGGAAGAAGCGAATCGCTATTTAAGTCAACCCGACTTTAGCGCGAGGAACCTTATTAAGCAATCAAACGTCGTGTTAATCAATACAACGGACGATCCGACAGATGACCTTAGGTTTCATAAACAACTACAAACAGAAGGATTTGAGGTTAAGGTGCTGCCAACCTTTAGGCCAGACAAGGGCGTGGAAATAAACCACCCAACATTCCTTACGTTTGTTGAGTCACTTAGTGAAGTGACAGGAAAAGCTCTACATGATTACGACACCTATATGGATGCGTTACTGGAACGGGTGGACTATTTTCATCAAGTAGGTGGTCGCCTAGCTGATCACGGTCTTGGTACGGTTCCTTACGCAACGTATACACGTGATGACGTTAGGCGAACATTTAAGAAAGCACTGACTGGTGAAACAGTATCGTTATATGAAGAAGAACAATTTAAAACCGCGGTAATCAACACGCTCGCCAAAGCTTATACTGAACGCGGTTGGGTCATGCAGATTCACTTCGGTGCGATTCGCAACAACAACACAAAAATGTTTGAACAACTCGGGCCAGATAGTGGCTTTGACTCAATCAATGACCAGGCGAACGTAGCTTTGAAGTTAAATGGCTTACTCAACAGCTGTGAAGTCATGGGGCATTTACCAAAAACCATTCTTTATAACTTAAATGCAACATACAACGATATCGTTGGGACGACGATGCAAAACTTCCAAACTGAAGCCGGTATTAAAGGTAAAATTCAATTCGGTTCTGGTTGGTGGTTTAACGACACGAAATATGGGATGGAGCGTCAGTTAAAGTCACTTAGTGAAGCGGGCTTATTAATGCACTTTGTTGGGATGTTGACGGATTCACGTAGCTTTATATCCTATAGTCGCCATGAGTACTTCCGCCGCATACTCTGTAACCTTGTTGGTGAATGGGTAGAAGACGGAGAAGTACCAAATGACGATACACTTTTACAACCGTTGATAGAAAACATTTGCTATTACAACGCGAAACGGTATTTTAACTTATAGATCAACACATAACTTATAAAACAAAGGGGTAAAAAATATGGAAATGACATTTCGTTGGTACGGTAAAGAAGATCCAGTTACTTTAGAAAAGATTCGCCAAATTCCAGGAATGAAAGGTATTGTTACAGCTATTTATGACATTCCAGTTGGGGAAGTTTGGCCACTTGATAAAATTCAAACGTTAAAAGCGGAGATTGAAAAGCACGGCTTAGAATTATCTGTGATTGAAAGTGTGCCGGTACATGAAGACATTAAAATCGGGTTACCGACACGTGAGAAGTATATTGAAAATTATAAAACAACCATTAAGAACTTAGGTGAAGCAGGTATTCCGGTTGTTTGTTATAACTTTATGCCTGTCTTTGATTGGACACGCTCATCACTTGATTATGAATTAGAAGACGGTTCAACAGCGCTTATCTTCGAAGAAGATGTGATTGAAAAGATGGATCCCTTAACAGGTGAGTTATCGTTACCAGGTTGGGATTCAAGCTATGAAATTGAAGAATTACAAACATTGTTTGATCACTATAAACAGGTTGATCATGAGAAATTATGGGAAAATATTGGTTACTTTATTAAAGAAATCATGCCCGTGGCTGAAGCAAGTGGTGTGAAGATGGCGATTCACCCAGATGATCCACCATTTGATATCTTTGGTTTACCACGTATTATAACGAATAAAGAAAATCTCGAGCGCTTCATTAATCTTTACGACTCACCAAACAATGGCTTAACGATGTGCAGTGGTTCACTAGGTGCAGTCCCTGAAAATGATTTCCCTGATATGTTGCGTTACTTCGGTAAAAAGAACCGCGTGAACTTTGTCCACGCACGTAACGTGAAGTTATCTGGTACGCGCTCATTCCAAGAATCACCACATTTATCTGAAACAGGCTCAATCGATATGTACGAAGTCATTCGTGCTATGAAAGACTTTGATTACACGGGGCCGATTCGTCCAGATCACGGTCGGATGATTTGGGGCGAAACAGGTAAACCGGGTTACGGTCTTTATGACCGCGCGCTAGGTGCGACTTACCTGAACGGTCTATGGGAAGCTGAGAATAAGCGTCGCAAGTATTAATATGTGTACATGCACAATCATGTAGGATGCAAAACGAAGGCGTTTAATGGCGAACAACCTAAAAACTAAAACATACCTATTCTAGCTGTTTTATGCATACCACTTTCCTAAAAAATTTAGTATAAATTAAGAAAAGACACATCTAAACGTCTATAGAAAAAGCGTCACTCATGATTGTGCTGTCTATAAAAGGATTCATACTTAATCGCGCGTAAGAGATGGAGCGCGTAAAATAAACAATGCACGTGACAAAGATTATGACAACTAAGGGAGGAAATAAAGATGAAAGAACACAAATTTGATTTATCTGGTAAAGTAGCCGCCGTTACTGGTGGTGGCGGTGTCCTCGGGAGCTATTTCTGTAAAGCATTAGCTGAAGCAGGCGCAAATGTTGTCGTGATGGACTTACAAGAAGAAGCAGCGAATAAGATCGCAGAAGAAATTGTCGCAGACGGTGGTAAAGCGATAGGTGTTGCGGCAAATGTCCTTGACGTTGACTCACTTAAAACAGCCAAAGCTAAAATCGATGACGTCTATGGCGGTGTCGATATTCTCCTCAACGGTGCGGGTGGAAACAATCCTAAAGGGACATCGGATGATGAGTTTTACGATAAAGAAGCTAAAAAAGCGAATCCAGAACTTAAAACATTCTTTGATTTAGATCCTAAAGGGATTGGCTTTGTGATGGACCTCAATTTCTTAGGTACATTGTTACCATCACAAGTGTTCGGTAAAGACATGGCTGAGCGTAAAGATGCGACGATTATTAACGTGTCATCGATGAACGCTTTCACGCCACTGACAAAAATTCCTGCATACTCTGGTGGTAAAGCAGCTGTCAGTAACTTCACAGAGTGGTTAGCGACATATATGTCTAAAGCAGGCGTACGTGTCAACGCGATTGCTCCAGGGTTTTTAGTGACTAAACAAAATGAAAAATTACTATTAAATGAAGATGGTTCCTATACTGCACGTTCACAAAAAATTATTAATGCAACACCAATGGAGCGCTTTGGTGACCCAGAAGAATTAATTGGTGCGGTGCTGTTTTTAGCTGATGCACAGTATTCAAGTTTTGTCTCAGGTGTTGTTTTACCAATCGATGGTGGCTTCCATGCCTACTCAGGTGTGTAATTAAAGGGTAACGTATTTAACAAAAAAATACCGACGGGGTTATCACTTGTGATAGCCCTGTTTTAAAACAAAGGGGTAACAATAATGAACACACATTTAGTTGATTTTCACAAAAAGCACAACGTACTCGTATGTGTTGATTCTGACGGCTGTGCCATGGATACGATGGATGTCAAACATATCGAATGTTTCGGTCCGAAAATAATTGAGGTGTTTGGCTTAGAGAAAATGAAAGGTGAATTCCTCGATTTGTGGAATGAATTAAATCTGTATTCAATGACACGAGGAATTAATCGTTTTAAAGGGCTCGTTTTATCGTTTGATGTGGCGGCTGAGCGCGGCATGGATGTCGTCCCGTTTAAGGCGTTAAAGAAATGGACCGAAGAAACATCGGAACTTTCAAACCGAGCTTTAGCTAAAAGTTATGAAGAAACAGGGGAAGAAGAACTTGCTTTAGGGTTGTTGTGGAGTGAGAAAGTAAATGAAGCGATTGGGAAACTGTCAGATGTGGATAAGCCGTTTGATGGGGTAAAAGAGGGGTTGGCTCTTGTCAGTCAAGAGGCAGATGTTGCGATCGTCTCTAGTGCAAACACCAAGGCTGTGCTTGAAGAATGGACCCGTCACGGTTTAGATGAGTATGTCGATATCTTGCTTGGGCAAGAAGCGGGTTCTAAAGCAAAATGTATTGATGACTTACGTGACTTTAATTACCGAGAAAACCAGATCGTGATGGTAGGTGATGCACCAGGTGACTTGGATGCAGCGAAGAAAAACGGTGTACACTTCTATCCTATTATTGTCGGTCAAGAAGAGATGAGTTGGAATCGTCTGAGACAAGAAGCATTCCCACGTCTTCTTTCAGGAGCTTTTGATGATGCGTATCAAGAGAAGCTTATTGATGAATTCCATGAAGCACTTTCATCTAGATAATTCGTAACAATGATAAAAGTTACACCTTAGGGTTAAAAAGAACTCACGCCATAAACTCAGCTAGAATGACTTGAATAACGGATGAAGTCCTAAGGAGGGGCGTTTAAGTGAATAAACGCGATAACAGGGTCAATAATCAGGAGTCAGATCCAGGACTTGACAGCACAGACACCACTGTCCCTTTAAATCACGTCATTTAAGTGGGAAGTATGACATTTCATTGTTGTGTAAAGAAGACGTTATCGTGTTACCTAAAACCAATTTTGTCACCTGAATTGACCTTGGTATTGCAGACTTAGGGATTCTTTCTGATGGTCAAAAGATATATAACACTAAACTTACGTCAAAGATGGCAAAGAGACTAAAAAGTGAACAACGATAATTGTCAAGACGAGCATTATTAGCTAAAAAGAAAGAAATCTATGTACTGATTTTCTGAATAAGTTGAGTACAGGCATTATCAACAATCACGATATAATCTGTATAGAGGACTTAAAATGAAAATATATGTTGTGTGCTCTAGTGAAAAAATGAATCAGATACTTAAATAGTTATCCGCAAAATAATCAAAAGAAAAAAGGTTATTTCCCGATTTATTACCCCATCGGGGAGACTTAATTACTGATTAGTGATGGAGTAGTTAAGATCAAAATCAAGATCTTAACTTCAAAACGTATTATACGAGGAGATGATTGTATGCGAGAAGTGATAAATTTTAATGAGGATTGGCTATTTGAAAAAGGCATTGATGATGAGGCGCAGTTTTTTGATCCTGTTGTTGTAAACTTACCTCATACATGGAATGCGGTAGACGGTGCCAATGGTTTTGATTTTTATCGTGCTAAAAGTCGTTACAGTAAAACATTGGTTGTCAATGATTTATATAAAGACCGTCGTGTCATAATTGAATGTCAAGGCGCTAACAGTGTCACCGATGTATTAGTAAACGGTCAACATGTCGGAAGACATGAAGGAGGCTATTCGACGTTTCGTTTTGATGTGACGGATGAGATTACGTTTAATGCAGAGAATGAGATTGTTTTTGAAGTAGACAATCGGCACCGTGAAGACATTTACCCTTTAATGGCAGACTTTACTTTCTACGGTGGCATTTACAGAGAGGTCTCTATTCTCTTAGTAGAAGATCTTCACTTTGATAGATTAGATTATGGTTCAAACGGTAACTATTTGTTTCAAGAAAACGTCACTGACGAATCAGCATTGATACGGCTTGATACGCGCATTGTCAATGAAAAGGACGAGACCAAGTTTGCGCGCTTATGGCTTGATGTATTAGATGGCGAAGGACATAACGTCTATAGTCGCGGTAAAGAACTGACGTTACCTACAGGTGTGACGACAGACACGCTAAGTTTTAATATTGATAACCCTATCCTGTGGAATGGAATGAAAGACCCGCATCTTTATCAAGTTAGTGTGCGTTTAGAAACTTTCAACGATGTTGTTGATGAAGTGATTTTACCACTTGGTTTACGTTACTATCACGTCGATCCAAACGAAGGCTTCTTCTTAAATGGTGAGAAATACCCATTACGAGGCGTTTCCAGACACCAGGACCGCAAAGATAAAGGGTGGGCGATAACGGAGAAGGAACATGATGAAGATATGGCACTGATTCGTGAAGTGGGTGCGAACACGATTCGTCTAGCACACTATCAACATGATCAATATTTCTATGATTTATGTGACCGATACGGTATCATTACTTGGGCAGAAACGCCGTTTATCTCAAGAATGTCTAAGACAGATGAGTCAGGTGCAAATGCGAAGTTACAAATGATTGAGCTTATTCGTCAAAATCTCCATCACCCATCGATTTGTTTCTGGGGGATTCAAAATGAAATTCAAATTGGTGGGGATAAACAAGCGGTTAGAGATTTAGTCCGTGAATTGAATCAACTGACTAAACAAGAAGATCCTACCCGTCTAACAACGATGGCCAATGTGATGTTTGTTGAAAATGATGATCCGTATAATCAGGAGACCGATCTTATTGGGTACAACAAGTATTATGGGTGGTATGTTGGTGAAGCTGAAGAATTTGCGCCGTTTTTAGATGCCTTCCATAAAGACAATCCAGACATTCCACTGGGTATAAGTGAGTACGGTGCAGAAGGTATTATCAGATACCATAACCTTGATCCGAAAGTAAAAGACTACTCAGAAGCATATCACGCGCTTTATCATGAAAAAGTGTATAAAATCTTCCATGAGCGTCCGTATCTTTGGTCGACCTTTGTTTGGAACATGTTTGACTTTGGCGCCAATATACGTGATGAAGGTGGCGTGAAAGGCCGAAACAATAAGGGATTAGTAACATATGATCGTAAGATCAAAAAAGATGCATTTTATCTTTATCAAGCATATTGGCGTGAAGATGCGGTTTTACACTTAACGGGTAAACGTTATATAAACCGTGAAGGCGATGTTACAGAGTTTAAAGTCTACACGAATGAAGACAGTGTCACCCTTTATCTTAACAACGCTAAACTTGAAACAAAAAAAGTGTATGATAGACATGTTGTGTTTAAAGATATTCAGTTATCAAGTGGTTCAAATAAAGTCAGTGTTGTCTCATCTTCAGGTAAGACGGACACCGGTTACTTTGAAAAAGTAGCTGAGATCGATCCCCGTTTTAAAGCGCCGGCGAAAGACGAAGGTGGTCTAGTGGCCAACTGGTTCGATATGCCAGACGACGAGGATGCAGATACGCCACTAGAGGAGATAACAATCTCAGATGACGTCTATTCTACACGAGAGACGTTAGAAACTCTCATTGAGCACACACAAACCCGAGAGATTATCTTTAAGTACTTTGGTGACGTAACAAAAGCACCTGTGTATGAGACGATATCATCAATGAAAGTCGATACACTCGCAAGTATGGATTCAGACACGCTTAATCCGCGTGTATTGAATAAGTTGAATCAAGCCTTAACGAAAGTTAAGAAATAATCAGGAAGTAACACCTTAATGAGCTTCAAGCGCGGGGAGATGTTTGGCTGACGTATTCCCCTAGACCTTTGACCATCTTACCTATGTAAGGTGGTTTTTTTTACTATCAGTAAGGAGTAGATGAGTGCATACAAGGCCCATTAATTTTCAGAAAAAACAAACAAATAAGCTAGCCAAGTGTGCCTGATAGCTGTAAAATAGGTGGTAATATTTATCGAATCATGACAAAAAGAGGAGGGGGAAAAAGTAAAGTCTGTTAGCTGTTATCTGATTCATCAGATCACGGCCATGTATGAAGGGGGAGCAATATGGAACAAAAGTATTTAGAGTTACTCGCAGAAAAGTATAACACCGAAGAAAAAGTCGCAACGGAAATCATTAATTTAGAGGCCATTTTAAATTTACCAAAGGGAACGGAGCACTTTGTGAGTGACTTGCATGGTGAGTATCAGGCGTTTAGTCACGTGTTAAGAAATGGCTCGGGTAAGGTGAAAGATAAAATCGAAGAGCTGTTTAAAGATCAACTGACCAAAGAAGATATGAATAGCTTAGCCGCGTTTGTCTACTATCCAGAACAAAAGCTTAAAATGATGAAACAACAATTTGATGATCAGACGGAATTACATCAATGGTATCGTGATATTATTAAAAAACTCATCGCACTTACATCCTATACGTCAAGTAAATATACCCGTTCGAAGTTAAGAAAAGCGTTGCCGACAGCCTTTATCTATATCATTGAGGAACTGCTTTATAAAGTTGATTTGCTTGAGAATAAGAAAGAGTATTACCGAAAGATTATCCAACAGATTATTTCATTGAATCAGGCGGATAAGCTGATTGTTGGACTCTGTTATACGATTCAACGCCTCGTGGTCGACCACTTACATGTCGTGGGTGATATTTATGACCGGGGACCAAAACCGGATAAAATAATGGAGACGTTGATTCAGCATCATTCTGTCGATATTCAGTGGGGGAACCATGATGTGCTATGGCTTGGTGCGTACAGTGGTTCAAAAGTTAGTCTTGCTAATATTATTCGCATCTGTGCCCGGTATAATAACTTAGATATTATTGAAGACCGTTACGGAATTAACTTACGTCCCTTACAGATGTTAGCGAACCATTATTATGACGACCATCCGGCCTTTCGGCCGAAATTGCAACCAGGAGAAGAACTATCAGAAGATGAGATGTTACAAATTACCCGAATGCACCAAGCCATCACGATGATTCAGTTTAAGTTAGAGTTACCTATCATTAAAAGGCGACCATCTTTTCATTTAGAACACCGCCAAGTGCTGGAGTTTATTGATTATGATAACGAGACGATTAAACTTAATGGGAAAACGTATCCGTTAAATCAACCATGCTTTCAGACCATCAATAAAGAGGCCCCAGGTGATTTATTAGAAGAAGAAGAGCGGGTCATTAATCAGCTGTTATTTAATGTGCAACATTCAGAAAAACTCACACGACATATGGACTTCTTAATGAAAAAGGGCAATGTTTATTTACGCTACAACGGAAATCTATTAATACATGGGTGTATTCCATTACATGATGACGGGACGTTTGCGTCATTTGAGATTGAGGGGAAGGCGTATAGCGGAAAAGCGTTACTTGACCAATTCGAATCGTTCCTTCGTGAGAGTTATGCTAATAAGCGCGTGACGGATGACTTGGCGACGGATATGGTTTGGTATATGTGGACGGGCGAACACTCATCGCTCTTCGGAAAAAAAGAGATGACGACGTTTGAGCGTTACTTTATCGAAGATAAAACAACCCATAAAGAGCGCAAAAATGCCTACTATTATTTAAGGGAAGATGAACAGGTTGTTCGTCGCATGTTAGCAGGATTTGATTTAGATCCTGATACGGGTCATATCATTAACGGTCACACGCCGGTGAAAGAAATTGAAGGGGAAAATCCGATCAAAGCTAACGGTAAGATGATTGTGATTGATGGTGGTTTTTCAAAAGCTTATCAAAAAACAACAGGGATTGCAGGCTATACATTGGTCTATAATTCTTATGGTATTGAGCTCGTCGCCCATCACTACTTCCACTCGAAACAAGATGTGATTAAAAATGGAACCGATGTGTTATCGAAAAAACGGCTCGTTGATAAAGAGTTGCGTCGTAAAAAAGTTCGGGAAACAAATATCGGCGAAAAGTTGAAACAAGAAATTAATTACTTGAACAAGTTGTTAGAAGGGAAATATGTAAGATAACAAGCTGACTTAGGTAACCGTTCTTAAGCCTATTAAGATAGGTAAGTGTTTGGTTAAGACATGATCAACGTTATAAAAGTTAGAACGGTACAATGCTTTGTTATGATGCGTATATTTGACTTCTTTACTAAAACATCATAAGTGATTTTCACAAACATTTAAGCGATGTTATACGGCTTGAATGTTTGTTTTTTTTTGTGACGGCTTTAAATTAAAGGCACTTCATGAAAGAAGTCTCACAGAGTTTCGTCTAAAGTAGCCGCCTGCGTTAACTGTGGGAGCAGTCCGTTTTAAGACGTGTGAAGTGTATGACCTAGCAGTATGGAGAGAGAGGAATGTCGGTTAGGGAAGGACTCAATGTTTTTCTTTTTTCGACAAGGTATATTTAGTCTACTTGATATATTAAGATTTTGTATAGGTAGTAAAGGATTGTGATAAAGTATGAAAGGATACCTTTTACAAAAATGTGTTGGCATCGCGAAAATACAGAACTGATGCCTATGAACATGAGAATATATACGTGTTCGTACGGACGAGATCACGATAGAGATGGCAATTCAGTGCCCAACATTAAAAAGAAGGCAGTCGCTTACTAGCAAGTGCTTCAAAAGATATAAACTCTTAGAACAAGAGGGAGCTTAGTTATATACGTTAACTAGTAAAAGTGACGATACCCCAAGCAGCCCTCACTTCAAACGACACGTAAGGATCGTCGGTGGTAAGGGACATTCACCATGACTTCATGTCTATTTTTTCTTAACCTTGATCACTCAGCCTTATTCCACCAACGGCATACTCGGATTTTTTCATATCTTCTAAAAAGACAACAACTTTCTCACGGCTTGCGCCGGTTGTTTCAACGACGGCATCTGTCACTTTTTCAACAAGCGCTTTTTTTTGTTCATCGGTACGACCTTCTAACATTTTCACAGTGACGTATGGCATTTCTTCACCTGCTTTCATTGTAATTTACTTTATTTAGAATGATGCATCTATCGTCTTTTATTTTACTGCAAAATGAAAGGATATTCAAAAAAATAGTCAGCCAGATCAAAACAACAATTAAATCGTCAGAAAAGTGGTGGTGAAAGGTTTTGAATATGGTAAACTTAAGACAGATAATGGCAAGCGACGAAGCATATATTATATTTTAGATAAATACAGGAGGTTAGGCATGTGTGGAAAAAGCTATGGAAAAACGAACAGGGTGTGGCCTTGGTTTTAACGTTGTTGACGTTTTTAGTGTTATCTGTTTTAGGTTCAGCTTTAATGACAATCGGTGTAGCTAACGTGCGACTGACAAAATCAACCACTCAATATGAGAGTACATTTTATATCGCAGAAGCCGGCGTGAATCAATCCGTGGCAGTGCTTGAGAAAAAAGCTAAAGAATTAGGAGCGCTTCCTCTCTCACATGACGCCTTTTTTCAACAACTGAATACATTTATTGATGAGCATATTACGGGGGACTTGATGATCTTTGAAGACAATAACGGAGAGACGCCGTTAGCGGCCATTCATATTAATCAAGATGCGGTAAATGAACAACAAACAGGACAGTACCATGAACGTGTGATGCGTTACACACTCACGTCAAACGGAAAACAAGGCACGTCAAACAGAGAAGTATCGACAAGTTTTGATGTGGCGCATCGTATAGCTGAAACCTCAGGTGGAGGCGGAACAATTCCTTCGGATTTTATTTTTTATAGTGCTTCAAATGAAACACTCATCATGCCAAATGGCGGCTACATGGAAGGAGACTTCTTTGCTGAAAATATTATCTTTAATTCTAAAGGGACAGATGTTAGAGGGTCATTGATTGCGACAAACTCAATCGAAATACAAAATGAAGTAAAAGTAACGGGTAGTTTATATGCGCTTAACGGTCACGTTAAGCTAAATAATGCGAATGCGGTTGTTGAAGAAGCAATTTATGCGATGGGTAACGTCAGCTTAACATCAGGATCAAAAGCAAAGGACATATATGCAAATGGTAATATTGAGTTGTTAAATAATAATAATGTCACGAATGTCCATGCTGGGGGCCATGTCACAACAGGTAGCGGTGTTACAACAGAAACGATTTATGCAGGTGGAAATGTGACATTAGGGAGTGGTAACAATAATACTCTTGTGATACATGCTGGGGGTCATGTCACAACAGGTAGCGGTGTTACAACAGAAACGATTTATGCAGGTGGAAATGTGACATTAAGGAGTGGTAACAACAATACCCGTGCGATTCATTCAAATGGTCAAGTACTTGCAGAAACCAGTTCTTCTTTAAGTGATATATTCACTCATAACCGTTTTATTTTCGGCTCGGGAATTACAGTGAATGGAAATATTCATGCACAAGGAGATGTTGGTGAACGCAATCAAGGAGGGAACTTCACAGTAAATGGTAATGTGTTTGCTGGGCAGGATGTTTATACTCGCAGTTATCAAACGTATCGACTAAATGGCGATGTTTATGCTGGTAAAGATGTTATTCACGGCACAAATAATACCATTAGTGGTAAGGTTGTCACGGGTGGAACGCTTAAACGATTTAATAACCAGCCCTTAGGTACAATTGGCGGAACTGTCACTGAACAAGCAAATCCAGGTACGGTTGTTGCACCAACTGCACCTATACCACCTACAGCACCTGATTTTTCTGGTTATACCGTTTCAACTCAAAAGATCCCGATTAAAGAATATACATCAACGGGTGAGAGTGTAGTATCTAGCCAGAATCGGACCACTCACAATTTAACACCCGGATACTATGATCGTGTAACTATTATGTATCAAGATAACCTCTATTTTGACACTGGTACTTACTACTTCAATGACTTTAATTTATCTAGTACGGAAGTAAAGTTATATATGGACTTATCTAATGGTCCGATTAATGTTTACTCTAAACAAGATATTCATTTTAGCCACGGGACAACATTGTATGTTTCATTAGATGGAGTGAACTACACTAAAATAGATAAAAGCTTTGTCCAAAACAATAAAGACCAAGCAAAGGAAATAGCCGGTCAACTCTATTTTGAAGCACATAACAAATTTTACATGCATAATGACTTAACGGTCTTAGGGACAGTTCTTGCGAATAATGATTTTGTGGCAAGTTCTAGTGTGACGATTGTCGGTATGTATCTCGTAAACAATGGAAAAGTTACGATAGGAAATGCACCTACGATGATTTATGCACCAGCCACCACATCTGATGGAGCCAATCATTCATCGGGTGGAACGGGGTCACTTCCTGGTTCAGGGTCGGGCTCTGGTGGTGGTTCTGGAAGCGGAACGAATATTGTGCCTGTGGAGGTGATTATTAGAGCACCGGTCACAGAAATGTGAGTAATTGTAGATAAAACCTATGTTTTTTTATGTATTATCCAGTTTGACACTTCACTTTTAAAAAAACTCTCCAAACCCTTTATTTTATAGGGTTTAGAGAGTTTTTTATATTTTGTAGAAGTGAGTACTATTTTGCTCTTTTAGATAGAATGAAATTATTATCCATGTTATTTAGAATCAACATATCTAAGTTTTTTGAACATTTCTATGCATGCTCAAATGCATAGAGTAAATCTCGAAATACATTAATAATGTTTATAGAACTACTAATTATCTTGATTAGTTAGGCGGATGAGATGAATGATTATATAGAGCATTTCTTCAGAAGTAATATCAATGTCCGTCATTTTATTGCAGTAATCAGCGATTGACATCGCTACTTTAAGTTCTGCTGGATGTTTATTCTTGACTTGATTAAACAAAAACTCATCTCTTGTATCTAATTGTTTATTTTCTAGAATCCGATGAATAAAGTATTGTAAATGAGTAACAAAACGATTATAGCGCATGGAGCGACTATCAAAGCTTATATTTAGCTTGTATTGTACTAGATTTAAAATGTCTTTTAATAATTGCATTGATAGTACGGTTTTTTCAAAATTTTTATCTTCTTTTTTTGCATTAACTAAGTGAAAAGCAATATTCCCCGCCTCTTCTTCAGGTAAATTGATTTGAAGCGTGTTGTTTAATTTACTAACAATCATCAATCCGGCTTCATATTCTTCAGGGTAATAGATGCGTACTTCATTCAGTAGTTTATTTTGAAACACAAACCCATTGTTTACACGTTCAATAGCAAAAGCAATATGATCCAGTAAGATGAGGAAATATCTATCGTCTAGCTTATGTTGCCAATTGTTTTTAAGGTCTTGAAGTATATTGTAAATATTTTCAACATACTCTCTAGGAGCACTTGCTAAAATGCGGACGTACTCTTTGGTGTCTGTAGGATCTTTCGGTGTAAAGATTTTTTCAATTAACTCTTCATTAATTGTATCCCCTTTTGAATGGTTAAAACCAATCCCTTTACCCATAACTATAATCGTTTTTCCATCCTTATCTTTAGAAAGAACAAGACTATTATTAAGTACTTTTACAACTTCCATCGACTCACCGCCTTTATAAATCAAAATAAGATGTTATTCATATAACCCAATTGCCCCATTAGATTCAATGACTTTTTGATACCAAAAGAAACTATCTTTTTTAACGCGCTTTAAATCCATCAAATCAAATTCACCACGATTAACATAGATAAAGCCGTACCTCTTATTATAACCTTGATGCGTACTAACAACATCAATCGCTGCCCACGGACAATACCCAAAGACTTCAACACCATCAGTAAGGGCTTGTTGAATTTGCTCTATATGGGCTTTTATAAAATTAATCCGATAAGTATCATGTACTGTTAAATCATCATTTAGTTGATCTGGTGCACCTATGCCATTTTCGCTAATTAGGATAGGTAAGCTGTAACGCTCATACACCTTTCTAAGGGTTAAACGGAGACCAACCGGATCAATGATCCACCCGTATTTTGTCTTGTCTAAGAATGGATTTTCTTCAGGTCTGTATACGCCTGGTTCACCTAACATAATTTGTTGATCACCAGCTCTTGGCATTACATCGCTTTTCTCACCTGTACTTTCGGAAATAGTAGCTGTTGAATAGTAATTTATAGCTATAAAGTCAGGATTACCTTCTTTAATTATCTTTAAGTCACCTTGTTCTATTTTGGGTTGCCAGCCTCTTTCCTCTAAATAACGCCATAATAAATAATTGTATTCTCCTCTAGTTGCTAAATCTAAAAAGCTCCATCCGCGTAATGTTTCCCAGTTGTGGGCGGCAATAGCATCTTCAGGTTTGCTAGTTGCTTGGTACATAGACGTCATATTTAAAGCAGGCCCTATTTTAGCCTGTGGGCACATGCTATGACAAAGTGCCATAACCTCACCTTGAGCTACTAACATATGATGATTTTGTTGATATAATGATTTTTTTGACGGTAATTCACCGTTTTTCGGCATACCAACTGCTCCTGGGTGAAGAATTAAGGTATTTTGCTCATTTATTGTAAGCCAATAGGTGACTTTCTTTCCTAAGCGCGAAAATAAAACACGCGAATAATTAACAAAAGCAGCAATAGTGTCTCGATTCTCCCATCCGCCATTTTCTTGCAACGTGTAGGGCAAGTCAAAATGATATAGGGTTACTATGGGTTCAATTCCGTACCGATGTAACTCATCGATTAGTTCCTCATAATATTGTAAACCCTGCTCATTTATCTCACCCGTACCATTTGGAATTATACGCGTCCATGCAATAGAAAAACGGTAAGTTTTTAATCCGAGTTCATGAAACAATCGAATATCGTCCTTAAATTGGTGATAATGATCGCTTGCTACTGTAAAGTCAGCGGATTCTGTGGAGTGATTCATCATATCAATAACAGATAATCCTTTTCCATCAGTGTTCCACGCTCCTTCAACCTGATAAGCTGAAGTTGATGCCCCCCAAAGAAAGTCGTCAGGGAAAGGTTTTAGTTTATTATATAACATTAATATTTCCTCCCGCTATCAAATAAGTTTTTCTTGAAATGATGCTGTTTAATTAATCTACTATATCCTGCACAATAACGTAGTCATGAAAGTTATTAAATAGTAACATTTAGAATCGTATCATCGATATTTATATTCTTACCAATAATTTCATCTTTAATATCTAATGGTATATCATTTGTGATGACTATAGGTGTAATGATATCAAACCCTTTATCTGTAATGTTTTTTTGATCAAAGGTTATTAGAAGGTCACCTTTTTTAATTGAATCGCCTTGACTTACATGAGTGGTGAAATGTTCACCATTTAAATTGACAGTATCAATACCGATGTGAATAAGTACTTCTAATCCATTGTTACTTCGTAAGCCTATGGCATGCTTTGAAGGGAATAAAGTCACTATTTCGCCATCGAAGGGTGCTCTTACCTCGTTCTTAGTTGGCTTAATGGCTACACCCTTGCCAATGAGTCCGCTAGAGAATACTTCATCGTTTACTTCCTTTAAATCTATTACTTTTCCGGTCATTGGACTAGAAAGATTCTCTACCATAGCTTTATTTATATTTTTTTGAAACCCCTCTTTATTTTGAGTTGCTTCACTACTTGGATGTTCTATAGGATCTTCAAATCCTAGTAACCAAGAAGCTATAAATCCAACAGTAAATGCAATCACAATAGTAATAAGAGCATGTATAATATTCATCGGATTTTCTCCGATGAATGCTGGTATTGCTGCTAGACCAGGAGAGACAAAAGCATAGCGAACTAACCCAGAAATGCCCGCATAAATACCAGCTATACCGCCACCTATCATTGAAGCGATTAAAGGTTTCTTTAATTTAAGGGTAACACCGTACAATGCTGGTTCCGTAATTCCGATTACAGCGGTAAATCCTGCAGAACTAGCCAATTGCTTAAGTTGCTTATTTTTTGTTTTAACTGCCACCGCAAGTGTGGCTCCACCTTGAGCGATATTAGAAGCAAGCATGCCAGGTCCGTTCATCATCTCGAACCCGTAAGTAGACAGCTGTGATGTTGCTATAGGAGTCATAGCCCAAGCTGTCCCTGTAAGAATTAAAAATGGTTGAAGTGTACCCATAAGCATAGGAATTAACCAGCTTGCATAATTGTTGATTGATTCTGCAGTTAATGCAACAACATCATTTAAATATGTTCCAATAGGACCGATAACCACCAAAGATAGTGGTGCTGTTATAAGTAAAATCAGCATGGGTTTCATGAAAAATTTAATAATAGATGGAGACGCTTTCTCAGCAAAACGCTCAACATAAGACATAATCCAAACAGTTATAATAATAGGTAATACTGAACCAGCGTAGTCAGTTAAGCGAACAGGAACACCTATGAAGTAAAGAGATTCCCCTGATGTTAAAACGCTTGACCAATTAGGGTGTAGTAAAACACCAGCTATAGTCATTGCCAAGATAGGGCTTGTCTCAAATTTAATCGAAGCACCATAGGCTAGAAGGACAGGCATAAAGAAGAACGCGGCATCAGCTACTGTATTTAGAATAAAGAAAGTTTGACTTTGGTCAGTTAATATACCTAATAATACTAAAACAGCTAAAATAGCTTTGATCATACCCGCCCCGATTATGGCTGGAATAAATGGTGTGAAAGTTGTTGAAATGACACTGATGAAACGAGCAACTAGGCTATTTTTGTTTTTATTTTTTTTATGAGTGTCTCGGTCCTGTTCTCCTGAGTTAAATCCGAGTTTTTTTTGTATTGCACGATAGGACTGTTGTACCTCATTACCAACAACCACTTGAAATTGTCCGCCTTTATCTACAACTGAAATGATACCTGGAAGGTTTTCGAGTGCTTGTTTATCCACTTTAGCTGAATCATTAAATTCAAATCTTAGTCTTGTAGCACAGTGAGTTAACATTGTTACATTTTTTTCGCCACCTACTAATTCTAAAATCTCTTCTCCTAATTTTTTGTAGTCCATTATTTATCCTCTTTTCCTTATCACACATTTTGAAATAAAAAAAGACCAAAATAATATGCACTCTCCCCCCATAGGAAATAAAGTGCAAATTATTTTGGTCTTGCCTGCATTATCAGTAACACGCCATCATAATCTGTGTGATATTTATTTAATTGCTTGAGATGAATATACCATAGCTTATGACGTCATGCAATATTAATTTATTTTTAATTAGCACTCTGTACTTGGGAATCCCTTTCCTCAAGATCTCGTTAGAAATTCAGGTGGGGGATAGCTCAAAAAAGAAAGATAGATGAAAGAAGGTCATTTTACGCAATGACGTTGCATGAGTGCATTGGTGAAGAGCACGTGAGAAGGATTTTTTAAGTTGAAACAGTCATGATCGGTGATGCATGAAAAAATCTATGAAAAAGTACTTGCTTTTTTCAAAAAAAACTCTAAAATTATCTTGTTTCCCTGTATTTATGTTAAGGTGATGGTATTGGAGAACATATGAATATTACAAGTGCTGTAGCAACAAAAATAGCACATATAAACATACGAAAAAAGGAGTCGATACAAATGAGTTTATGGTTTACAGAAAAACAAACCGATGCGTTTGGAATTACAATGAAAGTAAAACAGACATTAGAAACAAAACAAACAGATTTTCAAAAGTTAGATATGGTGGAAACAGAAGAATGGGGCAACATGTTGTTGCTTGACGATATGGTTATGACGTCTGAACGTGATGAGTTCGTCTATCATGAAATGATAAGCCATGTCCCACTCTTTACGCACCCAAATCCAAAACATGTCCTTGTTGTGGGTGGAGGAGATGGTGGCGTGATTCGCGAAGTACTCAAACACCCTTCTGTAGAAAAAGCGGTTTTAGCTGAAATTGATGGAGATGTGATTGAATCTTCAAAGAAATTCCTTCCGTCAATTGCAGGGATGCTAGATGATCCGCGTGTGGAAGTGAAGGTAGGCGATGGGTTTATGCATATTGCCGAGAGTGAGGACATGTATGACATTATTTTAGTTGATTCAACTGAACCTGTTGGACCAGCGGTTAACTTATTTACTAAAGGTTTTTATGCGGGTATTAGTAAAGCCTTAAAAGAAGATGGTATTTTTGTTGCACAATCAGATAATCCATGGTTTAAAGCAGATTTAATTGAAACTGTTTACCGTGATGTGAAAGAAATTTTTCCGATTACTAAGCTTTATACAGCTAATATTCCTACCTACCCAAGCGGTCTTTGGACGTTTACTCTAGGTAGTAAAAAGTACAACCCACTAACGTCTCAAAGAACAGCGGAGATTGAGACGAAGTATTACACAGAATCACTTCATCAAGCGAGCTTCGCATTACCGAAGTTTGTAGAAGACTTAACGAAATAAGGGACAGGTGAAAAGAATGCGATTTGATGAAGCTTATTCAGGTAAAGTGTTTATTGCTAGTCAAAGTGACTATAAGACAGCGGACGTTGTCTTATATGGCATGCCGATGGACTGGACGGTAAGTTTTCGTCCGGGTTCACGGTTTGGCCCAAACCGAATCCGTGAAGTATCGATAGGTCTAGAAGAATATAGTCCTTATCTTGATAGAGAATTAACGGATATCCATGTGTTTGATGCAGGAGATATTCCGTTACCTTTCGGTAACCCAGAAAAAAGTCTCCAGATGATTAAAGATTATATTAAAACGTTACTGAAAGATGGTAAAATGCCTTTTGGTATGGGCGGGGAGCATTTGGTAACCCTCCCAGTCGTTGAAGCGGTATATGAAGCGCTAAGCGATGTGACCTTGATTCATATTGATGCGCATACAGATTTGCGTGATCACTATGAAGGTGAGGTCTACTCTCACTCAACACCAGTTAAAAAGATCTGTGAATTAATTGGACCAGAAAACGTCTATTCATTTGGGATTCGTAGCGGAATGAAAGAAGAGTTTGACTATGCTAAAAAAAGTGGCATGCATTTGTTTAAATATGATGTACTAGCGCCACTTAAAACCGTGCTGCCAGACTTATCGGGTAAAAACGTCTACGTTACAATCGATATCGATGTTCTAGACCCAGCGAGTGCACCAGGAACCGGCACTCAAGAAGTAGGGGGAATCACCTCAAAAGAGCTACTTGATGCGATTCATGCCATTTCAGCTAGCGATGTAAATGTTGTAGGTTGTGATTTAGTAGAAGTCGCCCCACCTTATGATAACAGTGACCAAACTGCGATTGCGGCAAGTAAGTTTATTCGTGAGATGTTACTTGGCTTTGTAAAGTAAGAAGCTGAAAGCCTTAATGAAAAATAGATAAAATAATGCTAAGTCAACCACCAAACTTAGGGTGTTTTTAACCTAAGTTTGGTGGTTTTTTGTTTATATGCAAAGTTATGTTCATGTTTGTTTATGACGTCATTGTGAACATGAACGGAGGCCGTTTTGCAAAATTAAAAGAAAAGGGATTTTTTTGATAAAAAGGGGAATAGCAAAGTAACGCGTCGCATAAAAGTGACCGCTGTTCGTTAAAGATAACGGTTAGAAGATAGAGATATGTCTTCAATTTAAAGATTTTAAACGCCAGTTTAGCACAATGAAACCCAAGTGGAAGCTGCTGATATTGGGCTCAACAACTGTAGTTGTAAAAGCGCTTACATGATATGATGAAATCAAGGAGGAAGGCTATGATTGATAATCACTTACTTGTTCTTTTCGGGAAGTTGATTGAGATGCCTCAATTCACCTTAACCGAATTAGCAAATTTAATTGAAATTGAGAGGAGTGAAGTCGAACGACAAATACATCAACTCAATAACTATTTAAGAAAGCATAACTTTCCACTGATTGAACTAAATGACGATCACTATTTTGTTCCACCTGATTTACAAGAGGAAACAAAATTCATTGGTCAACTGTATAAGCACTTACAAATTGTTTTTAGTGAACAGGAGCGCCAACAGTTAATTTACTTGATTGCATTTATCCGTAAGACGGAACTATCAAATTTTCATTATCAAGAGATCCTTCAAGTCAGTAAAAACACTGTCCTCTCGGACATTAAAAAAGTGCGTGATGCATGTGATGTATTTAAAATTAAGTTTTCTTATACACGTAAAGACGGCTACCATCTTGAGGGAACCGAATTAAATAAACGTAAAATGGCGTTTGATTTAATGACAAAAATGATTGGGCAGACCAACGGTAAATGGCTACTGAATTATGTCACGACGTATTGGGACGAAACACCTGATATTAAAACGGTTGTTCGCTTAATGAAACAACAAGCAAAAAAGCGCAACATTTCAATGGTGGAAAGCAGGATGATTGAGATTGCGTACTTGATCGCATTTATTCGGATAAGAAATCGCCCACTAAAGGTGAATCTACAGCCTTATAAAGCACATATATCGAAAGAGATGGCTGTTTATCAATACTCCTTTGATATATTAAGTCAACAGATTGGCACATTAAATAATGATTCGGAAGTTTATGTGCTCAGTAGTTTGTTGTTAAGTATTATTGAGGGCGATGTGCAAGGGTGTGATGATTTATATGATACGACAAAACGTGTCGTTGATACGATGGAAGCGCTCTCGCTCGTGTCGTTTCAATCAAAAGATCAACTGATTACGTCGCTTTACACACATCTTGTTCCAGCGTATTACCGGTTAACGTTTGATTGGCCGTTTCGAAATGATTTAACAGAGGTTATCAAAGAGGAAAATGAAGAACTATTTCATATTGTTAACCGCGCCTTAGACCCATTAAGAGAAGTAGTCTCTCAGCCCATCTCAGATGATGAAATTGCTTACTTCGTGATTCACTTTGGCGGACAACTGGAATCGCAATTACATGAGAAGAAACAATACCGCGCTCTCATTATATGTCCGAATGGGATTAGCTCATCGTTGATTCTTAAAACAGAACTAAACCAATTGTTCCCTGACTTTTCATTTTTACAAAAGCACTCGGTTGATGATTTACGTTTAGTCGCAAAAGAGGATTACGACATGATCTTTTCAACAGTCTATGTCAAAGCAGACAAACCGCTGTATATTGTTAAACCAATCATGAGCTCATTAGCAAAAAACCGCTTAGCACAGCGTGTGATAAAGGACTTTATGATTGAAAACTATATGGTCCCTAATATTGACGACTTATTAAAGACGATTAGGAAGTACGCGACGATTCATGATGAGAAAAAGCTACATCGCGAATTACTCCATACAATGATTTCACAAGAAAGTGAGAAAGGTGATGATTTACCCATGTTAACAGATTTACTTACAAAAAATTATATCCAAGTAGAAAAAGACAAGGCGATTACAGGATGGAAGGAAGCCATTGACCGCTCTTGCCAGCCACTCCTTGAACACAAAAATATTGGGCCAGAATATGTAGAGGCCATCTTTAAAAAACTTGAAACATACGGGGCGTACATTGACTTAGGACAAGGTGTGGCTATACCGCATGCCCGCCCAGAAGACGGTGTAAAAGAATTGGGTATGAGTTTACTCGTATTGAACGAACCTGTGTATTTACTCGATGATGAGAAGCACCCGATTCAACTGCTTGTCACCCTAGCGGCCATCGATAACGAAACCCATTTAAAAGCACTTTCACAGTTAACAGAAATCTTGAGGGACAAAGATAGATTAACCGCACTTAAACAAGCAAAAAGCCCTGAAGATGTTCTTGAATTAATCCAAGAAGGAGGTGAATAACATGTTAAAAATAGGAACAGCATGTGGTTCAGGATTAGGATCAAGCTTTATGGTTCAAATGAACATTGAACAAATTTTAAATGAAATTGGTGTAAACCCATCAGACGTTGAAGTCGAGCACTACGATATGGGGTCTGTTTCACCAGATGCAGCGGATGTATGGTTTGTTGCGGCCGATTTAGAAGAAGCAGCGAGTCATTTAGGTGATGTGCGTATTTTAAACAGCATTATCGATATGGACGAGTTAAAAGAAAAAGTTACCGCTCTAGCAGAAGAAAAAGGGTTAATTTAAGTCTAAAACGAGAAGGAGCAAAATACGATGAATAATTTTTTACAAGTCATTATTGATATTGCTAGTAATCCCGCACTCTTAGTTGCTTTAATCGCTATATTAGGACTTCTCTTACAAAAAAAGAACACATCTGATGTAGTCAAAGGCGGTGTTAAAACATTTGTAGGTTTTATCGTTTTAACAACCGGGGCAGGTGCTGTTGTACAAGCGCTAGAACCTTTTGGCGGTATGTTCCAAGAGGCGTTTAATATGCAAGGGGTTGTCCCTAATAATGAAGCGATTGTTGCTGTCGCCTTAAATGATTATGGTACGACAACAGCGATCATTATGTTGCTTGGGATGGTCTTTAATATTTTGATTGCGCGTGTTACCAAGTTTAAGTATATTTTCTTAACGGGTCATCATACGCTTTATATGGCAGCGATGATTGCGGTCATCCTGGCTGTAGTTGGTTTTGATACGTGGTTATTACTTCTACTAGGTGGGCTTATGTTAGGTATTATTATGACAATTTCTCCTGCCATTGTTCAGCCGTTTATGCGTCAATTAACAGGGAAAGATCAAATTGCACTCGGTCACTTTAGTGCGGCGACCTATGCACTTAGTGGGTGGATTGGAAGCAAATTTGGTAATAAATCTAAATCAACAGAAGATATTAAATTTCCAAAAGGTCTTGGTTTCTTACGTGATTCAACAGTAAGTATTGCCTTAACGATGGCGGTCATCTACATTATTGTAGCGCTCTTTGCTGGTAGTGCTTTTGTGACTGAGAACTACAGTGGTGGGGTGAACCACATTATGTATGCCGCACAACAAGCGGGTACATTCGCAGCGGGTGTATTTATTATCTTAGCGGGTGTACGCCTTATCTTGGCAGAAATTGTTCCAGCATTTAAAGGGATCTCACAAAAACTTGTCCCTAACGCTAAGCCAGCACTTGACTGTCCAATTGTTTTCACGTATGCACCAAACGCTGTCTTAATTGGCTTCTTTGCAAGCTTTGTCGGTGGGATTGTCAGTATGATTGTGATGGTCTTTACGGGTGGTGTCATTATTTTACCTGGTGTGGTGCCACACTTCTTCGTAGGGGCTACAGCGGGCGTAATGGGCAATGCATCTGGTGGGATTAGAGGAAGTATTCTCGGTTCATTTGTGAACGGGATCGTCATCAGTTTCTTGCCTGTCTTCTTATTGCCCGTCCTTGGAGACTTAGGCTTTGCCGGAACGACATTCTCAGATGCTGACTTTGCACTTTCAGGTCTATTCCTCGGCTTATTAGGTAATAGCGGTGGTAAACTTGCGGTGATTATCGGTATTGTTGTCGTACTTGTTTCAATGGTTGTAGCAACTGTGATGACAAAAGACAAAAAGCAAGCTGTATAGGCACGTATTTGTGAAAGGATGATGGAGAGTCATGGCGGTTCATCAAGTAAAGGATCTTTCGCTGTTTGCACAAGAAATTCGTTATTATACGCTCAAACAGTTTGTTACAATGGGGTTTGGCCATTATGGTGGCAGCTTGTCTGTCGTTGAAACGCTCGCTGTATTGTATGGTAAACACCTTAATAGTACGCCAGAGAATAAGACCGACCCTGAACGTGACTATTTTGTCTTATCTAAAGGGCACGCAGGACCAGCATTATATGCCACACTGTTCCTTCGAGGTTTTATTGCAAAAGAGTGGTTACAGACACTGAATCAAAATAATACCCGTCTACCTTCGCATCCCGATAGAAACTTGACACCTGGTGTCGATATGACGACCGGCTCACTCGGTCAAGGTATTTCGGCGGCAACAGGCATCGCTTTAGGAAACCGCCTAGCCCGTCGTGATAACTGGACATATGTGATTGTGGGCGATGGTGAATTAAATGAAGGGCAAGTATGGGAGGCTGTTCAAATGGCCTCTCATAACAAGCTCGATCACTTAATGGTTTTTGTTGATGATAACAAAATGCAATTAGACGGACCGACAAAAGATATTAGTGAACCACATGACTATGTTGAGAAGTTTAAAAGCTTTGGTTGTTATAGTAAGCGTGTTGATGGAAAGTCAACGGAGGCGATTGACCAAGCGATTGAATGGGGCAAAAAGAATAAAGGAAAACCAACGGTCATTGTGCTTGATACGATAAAAGGGCAAGGTGTACACGTAATCGAAGCGATGTCGAACAATCACCATTTACGTCCAGATGAAGAGACAACGAAGAAAATTATGCGTGAATGTGAAGCTTTAGGTGAACGAATTGGGGTGTCGACATGAAGCGCTACAATGAAAAAGATACCGTAGAAATGCGTCAAGTATATGCCGATACGTTGTTAGAACTTGCGACTCTTGACCCTAAGGTGGTTGTACTTGAAGCAGATTTATCGAGTGCAATTACGACGACAAAGATAAAAAATCAGTTAAAGGATCGCTATGTAAACGTAGGTATTATGGAAGCTGAAATGATCGGAGCAGCAGCGGGTTTAGCTGTTGCGGGATTTAAACCGTTTATTCATACATTTGCCAACTTCGCCACTCGACGTGTCTATGATCAAGTATTCTTATCTTTAGCCTATGCTAAACTTGATGCGGTGATTTTAGGTTCAGATGCTGGTGTTACGGCAGAACACAATGGTGGCACGCATATGCCTTTTGAAGATCTATCGCTTATGCGCATTATCCCAGAGGTGACTGTGTATGAGGCCAGTGATGCGACCATGCTTGCTGCTTTACTAAAACAAGGGTATAAGCAACCGGGCCTCACGTATATTCGTACGATTCGCAAGCAAGCAATCACACTGTATGATACCTCAGAGCTATTTGAGACAGGATCTAAAACCTTAAGAAAAGGAACAGATGCCGCTATTCTTGCCTCAGGTATTATGGTGGCAGAAGCTTTAGCTGCAGCAGAGGAACTGGCCGCCCAAGACATTGACGTATCTGTTGTTGACATGTATCAAATAAAACCCATAGATGAAGACGCAGTTATGGAAGCCGCAGAGACAGGAGCAATTGTGACAGCTGAAAACCATAACGTGATTGGCGGATTAGGCAGTGCAGTTGCTGAAGTACTTGCTGAGAAAAAGCCAACAAAAATGTACCGCATCGGCATTAGAGAAAAGTTCGGTCAAGTGGGTACGGCTGACTGGCTTAAACAAGACTACGGCTTAACAAAGATAGATATTGTAAAAGCGGTTAAACATTTATGCAGTGAATGACATATCAGGCGTTCTTAGTCAGTGGAAAAAAGAAAAAATAGGAATGAGAGTAACGCTACGTCAATTTTTTAATGATTGACGTAGTTTTTTTATATTTTGGAAAAAGTAACGACAAAATAGAGGGGAAAAGCGTAAAGTTTTGATTTTTTGCTTGAGTTTATCGCCAACTCTTTTTATACTTAGGGTTATTGATTATTTATGAAGGATGACTTTTATGACAACGGCAAAACAAGCAGTTCATGTGAGACTTGATACAACCATTACTGATGATGGCGATACTCAAACAGAAACGGTACAAGTAACAGGTGAAGTTATCGGTAGCGGGATGAAGCGGATGATCAGGTTCACAGAAACAAACGATCAAAATGAGTCGATTGATACGGTGATCATGGTGAGTGAAGATAAAGTGACGTTAAAACGCACTGGCGCGATCCATATGTCACAACAGTTTATCGAAAACAAAAAGACAGAGAGTCACTATCAACACCCGTTGATGCGTTTTCGAATGGAGACGTATACGGATGCGATTGACTATATCTATAGCGACACGGACCAAGATTTATCGCTTAAGATGCGTTATCGTACCGTTATCAATGGAGCAGGCGAGCGGACACATACATTAAAACTAAATATAAAAGGGGACAAGAACGGATGAGTATAAGTCAACAAGTTAAACAGACGTTAAAAGAAGAAATTAAACAAGCAGTGATTGAGTCGGGTTTAGCGACTGAGGAACAGATACCAGATGTCGTATTAGAAAAACCGAAAGAAAAAGATCACGGCGATTATGCGACGAATGTGGCCATGCAGCTAGCACGCGTCGCAAAAAAAGCGCCTCGTCAAATCGCAGAAGCGATTGTAGAACATTTAAATAAAGAAAAAGCACGTGTGACCAAGATTGATATCGCAGGACCTGGTTTTATTAATTTCTTTATGGATAATCGCTACTTGACGCAAGTAATCAAAGAAGTGCTAGATCAAAAAGAAAATTACGGTCGCTCGACGCATGGTGGTGGCGAGAAAATTCAAGTAGAGTTTGTCTCAGCTAACCCGACGGGTGATTTACACTTAGGTCATGCGCGTGGTGCGAGTGTGGGTGATTCACTTTGTCACTTACTGGACTGGGCGGGTTACGATGTTGAGCGTGAATATTATATTAATGATGCGGGTAATCAAATTAACAACTTGGCACTGTCTGTCGAAGCGCGTTACATGCAAGCATTAGGTGAAGACTTTCCAATGCCAGAAGACGGTTACCATGGGAAAGATATTTTAACAATCGGTGATGAGCTAAAAGAGGCTTATGGGGATAAGTTTGTGTCTATGGCGCGTGATGAGCGTCTAAAGTTCTTTAGAGACTATGGATTAAGATTTGAACTTAAAAAGTTGGAACAAGACTTGGCAGACTTCCGGGTTACATTTGATCATTGGTTTAGTGAAACGTCACTTTACGATGAGGGTAAAATTGAACCGACGTTAGCCCTCCTTAAAGAAAAAGGACACACATACGAAGAAGACGGGGCTACTTGGTTTAGAACGACGGCTTTTGGTGATGATAAAGACCGCGTGCTGATTAAAAATGATGGCAGCTATACGTATTTAACACCAGATATTAGTTATCATAAAAACAAGCTGGACCGTGGCTTTGATAAATTAATCAATATTTGGGGTGCTGACCACCATGGGTATATTCCACGGATGAAAGCAGCCGTTGAAGCATTAGGTTATTCAAAGGATACGTTGGAAGTTGAAATTATTCAAATGGTGAGCCTGTTTGAAAATGGTGAAAAAGTGAAGATGAGTAAACGTACAGGTAAAGCTGTGACGTTACGTGAATTAATGGAAGAAGTCGGTACTGATGCCGTACGCTATTTCTTCGTCATGCGCTCATGTGATGCACATTTAGATTTTGATATGGATTTAGCTAAGTCTCAATCAAACGAAAACCCGGTCTATTATGTTCAGTATGCACATGCGAGAATCTGTACATTATTAAAACAAGCGGCGGACAAAGGCTTTGTTGTGGACACGACGCATGTTGAGGAAGAAATTCAATCTGAAAAAGGGATGGACTTGTTGAAACATATCGGTGACTTCGAAGAAGTGATTGCTGAAGCAGCAGCTAATCGTACACCACACCGGATGACAAGTTACGTGTTTGATTTGGCGCAGTTGCTGCATAGCTATTACAATCAAGAAAAAGTATTAGATGAATCAAATAAAGCTAAGACAGAGGCGCGTTTAGCTTTAATGGCGGCTGTTCGTACAACGATTAAGAATGCACTAGCGATTATCGGAGTAGAAGCGCCAGAGCAAATGTAAGTGGCTATTAGAAAGGGTTCTTTGTCAAATGGTGTTGTTGAGAATTTTTAACCAATAATTTCGAGCTTATATTTCACATGTTTCAGCTCTTTTTATGCAGCTGAAACATGTGTTTTATTTTGTGGTTTTTTCTTCTGTGGTTCAACTGGTTTGTACGCAAAATGTAAAAGAATACGGTTCTTATAGTTTTTGAAATTACGATAACCATAAGCCACCCGATTTAAGACTTTGATTTTATTATTAATGCCTTCAA
>NZ_FOWN01000033.1 GCF_900115465.1 Halolactibacillus alkaliphilus | reverse complement strand
ACCGATGTTGTATTCGCTTGTTCCGGAGCAGAAACAAGGTCTACATCATTGGACGCAATGGGCGTATATGATGCGTACCCTGTCTTTTGTTAGAACCCATGTGTTCTACCAGACGGAACGATTCGACCAAAGCAAGTTGTGTTCCTGGAACACACTATTTCCCCAACATGCTTTAACAGATGTTGAGAAAATAGGTTTGCGGCGGTTGGAGAGTAGAAAATCCTATGCTTAGTTGAATGAGCATGGGTTGCCTTTAGGGTGTCCTTATGGAATCCCCTTCCTCAAACATTCGTGAGAATGTTAGGTGGGGGTAGTTCAATTGCATTATGATTGAATCTCTTTCATACTATGTTTATAAGGAGGACGGCGCATGACACAAACAACATTAACGACTCATATAACTACAAGACAGATTAAAAACAATGAACTGCAAGTAAATAAGCACGTAGCAACATTGAATATCAAACAAGACGGCTTAACGTGTCAAAACAACTACTACCCTTATAAGATAATACGTGATGTCTCTTCACGCAGAATAACAAAAGACACGTTTATCTTATATTTACACACCGATGAGGGGATTATCTCTTTTTTATCTGATGATAACCCTCATACTTTTAAAGAGACAATCCATCATTATTTGAACACTAAGGTGACGTGACGATTATAATCATACTTTTTACTATTCTATAGTAGAAACACGTCAAATATTATATCGGTTCGTTTGTCTCAATTGCCTGTTTTAGCCGTTGTTGCATTTCACCAATACCTTTTGTTCCAAGCAAGGGGTAGTGATCGTCTTTAGTAATACCTCCGATGGATGTGATGACGTGTTGATGTTTCTTACCGGTTAATATAATGGCACGATCATACTTGCCCATTTCTTTACGGTCTCTTTGTCTTTTTAATACTTCCTCCGTCACTTCACAAGGGTGTCTCATTCCAAATGTGAGATCATAATTATTATTTATGATCTCATTTCTAGAACGAAATCCATGTTTAGCTGACAATATCACCCAATCGTCCGCAAATAATTCGGCATATTGTCGAGTTAAGAGGTGTAGTGTCCCAATATACACATCTTCAACTTTACTTGGTCCCGTATCAATTGATTTATCCCATATTTTTCGCTTGCCACAAGGTAAAACAGCGATTGTGCGCATCTATTTTTACGCCTCACTTTCCTTTTTGTATACATACATTGTAACTTAATAAGATTAGATTTCAATTATTAACGATTGTTTAAAGCGCTTACAAATTAAACTATTTTAAAATGTGATAAAAATCAGAAAATTTTAATAAAACCTGTTGATTATTTTTCAAAATGATTGTATGATTGCAAACAACATCTTAAATAATTTATTTACAAATCAGTCGATGAAGAATTTTCTGAATAGTCATTTTTCATCTGGCGTGTGATTGAGTAAGGAGCGAAACAAATGCGAAGTGACATGATAAAAAAAGGGTTAGATCGAGCTCCCCATCGTAGTTTATTACACGCGACCGGGGTCAAAACAAAAGATTTAGGCAAACCCTTTATAGGTGTTTGTAACTCATATATAGATATTATTCCTGGCCATATGCATTTAAATAAATTTGCCGAAGTCGTAAAAGAAGCCATACGCGAAGCTGGGGCCATTCCTTTTGAATTTAATACGATTGGTGTGGATGATGGCATTGCGATGGGACACATTGGGATGCGCTATTCCCTTCCTAGTCGTGAAATCATTGCTGACTCAGCAGAGACAGTTATCAATGCGCACTGGTTTGATGGCGTCTTTTATATTCCTAACTGTGATAAAATCACACCTGGCATGTTGATGGCCGCCGTTAGAACAAACGTACCTGCTGTTTTCGTATCGGGTGGACCAATGGAAGGTGGCGTTTCACCTACTGGTGAAACACTGACGCTCTCTTCTATGTTTGAAGGTGTTGGTGCAGTGCAATCAGGTAAGATGACAGAAGAAGAACTGACAGAACTTGAAACATTAGCTTGTCCAACATGCGGGTCCTGTTCTGGCATGTTTACAGCCAACTCCATGAACTCATTAATGGAAATGCTTGGATTAGCCCTTCCTGAAAATGGGACGATCTTAGCAACATCCCCTGAAAGACATCGATTAATTAAAGATGCGGCGAAATATTTAATGCAGCTTATTGAAAAAGACATTAAACCTCGTGATATCGTTACAAAAGATGCGATTGATGATGCTTTTGCATTAGATATGGCCATGGGTGGTTCAACAAATACAGTGCTTCACACATTAGCTATCGCCCATGAAGCTGGGATTGATTATGATATCGAGCGTATTAATGAAGTGGCTAAGCGGATTCCTTACTTAGCTAAAATTGCTCCAGCGTCGGATGTGACGATGCATGATGTTCACTTAGCTGGTGGCGTACCGGCTGTTATTAATGAATTATGTAAAATACCTGGTGCGCTGAATAAAGACCGGATAACCGTAACCGGTAAATCCATTTATGAAAATGTTAAAGATCATCCTATCAAAAATCCAAATGTGATTCGTCCACTTGAGAACCCTTATAGTCCTGTTGGTGGCCTGTCAATTCTCTTTGGGAACATCGCACCAAACGGTGCCGTTATAAAAGTAGGTGCTGTTGATCCTTCTATTAAAGTCTTCAAAGGACGTGCCGTCGTCTTTAACTCTCAAGATGAAGCACTTGAAGGTATTGCAAGTGGTCGAGTTGATAAAGGTGATGTCGTTGTTATCCTATATGAGGGCCCTAAAGGTGGACCGGGGATGCCAGAAATGCTTGCCCCAACTGCTGCTATTGCTGGACGCGGACTTGATAAAGATGTTGCGCTGATTACAGATGGACGTTTCTCTGGTGCTTCGCGAGGTATCTCAATTGGGCATATATCGCCTGAAGCTCAAGAAGGTGGACCTATTGGGATTATAAAAACAGATGATACTATTATTATTGACTTAACAAACCGAACCATTCATTTAGATATTAGTGATGAAGAATTCACTCAGCGTCAGGAAGCTTTTGAAATTCCTGAACCTAAAATTACTACAGGTTATTTAGCTAAATACGCTAAACTTGTGACATCCGCAAACACTGGTGGCGTCATGAAAATATAATAAAACGATGATTAGAAAAAAGAGAAAGCAATCGTATATTCTCAGAGAGCCGGGGTTGCTGGAAGCCCGGAAATATACGCTTTCTCGACATCCTCTAGGAGTGTTAAGTTGAATTCTATTTAAGATAGTAGACTTAGCCGGGTCCTTAAATCAAGTGACCCGTTATCAAAAGAAGAACGTATGATCGTTCTTCATGAGATCAACATGTATGTTGATGAATCAGGGTGGTACCGTGAAAAGCAAAGACCTTTTCTCCCTTGTAATTCTGCCAGTGGGCAGATTATAACGTGAGGAAGGGTCTTTTTATTATACTTTCATCATACACTTACGACTATTTTAGGAGGGTTAATAATGGCGATGATAAAACAACAAGAACTAAAAGAGGCAACACATATGCCAAAAACAGGTGCAGATTTGTTAATTGAAGCATTGATTGAACAAAATGTTGATACCTTATTTGGTTATCCAGGTGGTGCTGTCTTACCTATCTTTGATGCTTTGTATAAAAAGAAACAACATTTTAATCAAGTTTTAGCTCGACATGAACAAGGATCCATCCATGCAGCCGAAGGCTATGCAAGAGTATCTGGTAAGCCTGGAGTTGTCATTGGTACGTCAGGTCCTGGGGCAACAAATTTAGTCACAGGTATTGCTGATGCTATGCTTGATTCATTACCACTTGTCGTTTTTACTGGGCAAGTCAATCAAACAGTTATTGGCACAGATGCCTTCCAGGAAGCTGATATTATCGGGATAACAACGCCCATTACAAAACATAACTACCAAGTACGAAAAATCAGTGACTTACCTAGGATAATAAAAGAAGCTTTTCACATTGCGACAACTGGTCGACCTGGTCCTGTAGTTATCGATATACCTAAGGATGTACAAGCAAATCCATGTGAAGATAGCTATGATGCTAGTTTTGATCTTCCCGGTTATCAGCCAACCATTAAGCCAAATCCTTTGCAAATCAAGAAATTAAAAGAAGCTATGCAAGAAGCTTCCAGTCCTGTTATTTTAGCAGGTGCTGGGGTACAATTCGCTAAAGCCTCTGCAGAATTGATTGAATTTGCTGAAAAACATCAGATTCCTGTTGTTAATACTTTACTTGGACTCGGCACATTCCCTGGTGAGCACGAATTATCTCTCGGCATGGGCGGGATGCATGGCACATATGCATCGAATATGGCGCTATATGAAGCGGATTTACTGATTAATATCGGTTCTCGCTTTGATGATCGCCTAACGGGGAACCTAGATCATTTTGCACCATCAGCTATCATTGCGCATATAGACATTGACCCAGCTGAGATTGGAAAAAATATTAACACGCATATTCCTATCGTTGGCGATGCAAAAGAAGCGTTAAAAGAAATGAAAAAGCAAATCAAAGACTCACCTGACTTTAGCAACTGGCTTATCCGTTGTCAAAACAATAAAACAACTTATCCACTTTGGTTTAATAAACCCGAACAAGATATGGTTGGTCAGTGGGTTATAAACGAGGTGTATCATGCAACAAAAGGTGAAGCGATTGTCGCAACAGATGTCGGCCAACACCAAATGTGGTCCGCTCAATATTATAAATTCAATAAACCAAATCGCTGGGTAACAAGTGGTGGTCTTGGGACAATGGGCTTTGGCTTTCCTGCTTCTATTGGTGCTCAACTTGCAAAGCCTGATGAGTTAGTTGTAGCTATCGTTGGAGATGGCGGTTTCCAGATGACGCTACAAGAATTGTCTATTCTTCAAGAACGTCGTCTACCAGTTAAGATCATTATTGTTAATAACGCCGCACTTGGTATGGTCCGTCAGTGGCAAGAAAAGTTTTACTCTGAACGTTACTCCGAATCAATTTTTAGTATTCAACCGAACTTTGTTAAATTAGCCGAATCTTATGAAGTTAAAGGCGTAAAAATTGAATCTCAAGCAGATTTTAAATCACAAATCACTGACTTATTAAATCACGATGGCCCTGTACTGATCGATGCACGCGTTCTCCAACAAGAAAACGTGTATCCAATGATTGCACCAGGTAAAGGATTACATGAAATGATAGGAGTGAAACCATGAAACGTATTATAACCGCCAAAGTAAAAAATCGTAGCGGGGTTTTAAACCGAATCACTGGCTTACTTCAACGTAGGCAATTTAATATTGAAAGTATTTCAGTTGGCCGTACAGAACATGAAGAAATGTCTCGTATTACGTTTGTCGTAGATGTTGAAGATTTCCAAAAACTTGAACAAGTAACTAAGCAGTTAAACAAACAAGTAGATGTCATTAAAGTGTCTGATATTACTGATAAAGCAATTGTCGCGCGTGAGCTTGCTTTAATAAAAATCCAAAGCAATCCTCAGTTACGCCATGAAATTCAAAGCATTATCGATCCATTTAGAGCCTCGGTTATTGATGTGAGTAAAGATACGTTATCAATTCAAGTAACAGGCAAACAGGAAAAAGTTGAAGCATTAATCGAATTACTTAGACCATATGGTGTCAAAGATATCGCAAGAACAGGCCTTACTGCCTTTTTGCGTGGACAACAACCATCGAGTTCTGAACAATCAAGCTTTAGCTTATTACATTAAAACTTCTTTAGCGCAAATGGAGAGATGTCTTTCTCTCCCCTACTCTATTGTTAGATGTATTTACATTTACACATACAAAATAAAAATTATGGAAAATTGAAAGGAAGATGACAAATGGCAAAGGTAGTTTATAATCAAGATATTAATGAGGCAGTACTAAAGGATAAAAAGATCGCAATCATCGGTTACGGTTCACAAGGACACGCACATGCACTTAACTTAAAAGAAAGTGGTTTTGATGTGGTTGTAGGTTTAAGAAAAGGTAAATCATGGGACCAAGCAGTTGAGGATGGTGTTGATGTAAAATCAGTGGCAGAAGCAGCTAAAGAAGCGGATGTCATCATGATTCTTCTTCCAGATGAGTACCAACCAAAAGTATATAACGAAAGTATTAAAGATCACTTAGAAGAAGGTAATGCGTTAGTCTTTGCGCACGGTTTTAATGTTCACTTTAACCAAATTCAACCACCAGAAAATGTTGATGTATTCTTAGTTGCACCTAAAGGCCCTGGTCACTTAGTCCGTCGTACGTTCGAAGAAGGTGCTGGCGTACCGGCACTTTACGGTATTTACCAAGATTACACAGGCAAAGCGAAAGATATTGCTCTTGCCTATGCTAAAGGTGTTGGTGCAGGTCGTGCTGGGATTTTACAAACGACTTTCCAAGAAGAAACAGAAACAGATCTTTTTGGTGAACAAGCTGTTCTTTGTGGTGGGGCAACAAGCCTTGTAAAAGCTGGTTTTGAAACACTTGTTGAAGCAGGTTATCAACCTGAAGTGGCTTACTTTGAGTGTCTACACGAACTAAAACTTATCGTTGATCTTCTTTACGAAGGTGGACTTGAAAATATGCGCTACTCAATCTCTGATACTGCACAGTGGGGTGACTTTGTATCAGGCCCACGTGTCATTGATGCTGGCACAAAAGCACGTATGAAAGATGTTCTTACCGATATCCAAACAGGTAAATTTGCGAAAGAATGGTTGCTTGAAAACCAAGCAAACCGTCCACAATTTACAGCTATTAACAACGCTGAAAATAATCATTTAATTGAGAAAGTAGGTAAAGAACTGCGTGACTTAATGCCATTTGTAAAACAAAGAAAGATGGCGAAAAAGGAAGTGGCTAGTAATGACAACAATTAAAATTTTCGATACAACGCTACGCGACGGTGAACAATCACCAGGCGTTAACTTGAATCAACTTGAAAAATTAGAAATCGCTAAGCAACTTGAACGTTTAGGTGTTGATGTGATGGAAGCAGGCTTTCCTGCTTCCTCACAAGGCGATTTTGAAGCAGTTAAAAAAATTGCCGACACCATTACTGAATCATCTGTCGCTGCACTGGCAAGAGCAAATAAACATGATATCGATCGTGCTTGGGATGCCATTAAAGGTGCAAAAAAACCGCGTATCCATGTATTTATCGCAACTTCCCCTATTCATATGAAAGACAAATTAAAAAAGACACCTGAGGAAGTGATTGACATTGCGGTAAAAATGGTCAGTTACGCAAAGAGTAAGTGCGATGACATCGAATTCTCAGCTGAAGACGCCTCTCGATCCGAACTTCCCTTCTTAGCTGAAATCATCGAAAAAGTCATTGATGCTGGTGCAACAGTCATTAACCTACCTGATACCGTCGGTTATACGACACCAAAAGAATATGGTGAGATGTTTAAATATATGAAGGACAATGTAAAAAACATTGACGACGTTGATCTGTCAACGCACTGCCATGATGATTTAGGCATGGCTTTAATTAACTCTATTGCTGGTGTTGAAAATGGCGCGACACAAGTTGAAGGAACAATTAATGGTATTGGTGAACGGGCTGGGAATGTGGCATTAGAAGAACTCGCCGTCACATTCGAAATCCGAAAAGATTTCTATCCGTTTGACACTAACCTTACACTAAAAGAAATAAAACGCTCGAGTGACATTATTTCTAAATTAACTGGCATGGTTGTCCCGGGGAATAAAGCTGTGGTAGGACGTAACGCTTTTGCTCACGAAGCAGGTATTCATCAAGATGGTGTCCTAAAGAACGCACAAACGTACGAGATTATCACGCCAGAATTAGTTGGTGTAACGTCCAATAGTTTAGTTTTAGGCAAGCATTCTGGCCGTCATGCTTTTAAAGATAAAATTAAACAGCTCGGTTTCCAACTTGATGAAGACAAGGCTTCTATTGCCTTTAATCAATTTAAACAGTTAACCGATCGAAAGAAAGAAGTAACGGACGATGATTTATTTGTTATCTTAATGGATGTGCAAACAGACATTAAGGCACGTGTTCAATATAAACTGACGAATTTTAAAGTGACTTATGACTCTAATAACTCACCAAGCGCCTCTGTTTCATTAGAAACACCAAAGAACGAGATTATTACTGGCGAGGGCACTGGCAATGGTAGTGTTGAATCTCTTTATAACACGATCGAACAATTAATTGAAGAAGATATTCAATTAACGGACTTTACACTTAGCTCTATTGGTAGAGGAAAAGATGCCTTAGCTGAAGTCCACGTAAGTATGACAGTGAATAAACAAGTTGTTAGCGGACGTGCAACAGCACAAGACGTATTGGAAGCATCTGCGAATGCATTTATTAACGCAATAAACCGTGTCTTTATCATTCAAGCAGATGAAAAGGAGTGACATGTATGGATAAGAAGATATTAATATTAAAAGGAGATGGTATTGGTCCTGAAATTATGGACCAAGCCATCCGTATTCTAAAAAATATTGGTGACACATTTGGTCATTCGTTTCATTTAACTGATGGACTCATTGGTGGTGCTGCAATTGATAATGCTAACACCCCACTTCCTGAAGCTACAATCCAGCTAGCAAAAGATAGTGATGCTGTATTACTCGGAGCTGTTGGCGGCCCTAAATGGGATCATAACCCTTCAGATTTACGTCCAGAACGCGGTTTACTTGGTATTAGAAAATCCCTTGATTTATATGCGAATTTGCGACCTGTAAAAGGCTTTAAAACTTTAACAAATGCCTCTCCATTAAAGCCTGAGATTATTGAAGGGTCCGATTTGCTTATTGTTCGCGAGCTGACTGGTGGGTTATACTTCGGACGTCCGAGTGAACGTCGGGAAAATGGCGAAGTTGTTGTCGACACACTTCACTATACTAAGAGCGAGATGATACGCATCATTAAAAAAGCTTTTGAAAGTGCTCAACTACGAAAAAAGAAATTAACGTCAGTTGATAAAGCGAATGTACTAGAATCAAGTAAACTTTGGCGAGAAATTGTCGAAGCTGAAAGTAAAAACTATCCCGATGTCACAGTGGAACACGTCTTAGTTGATGCTTGTGCCATGAAGCTCATTACATCCCCAAAATCATTTGATACGATTGTAACTGAAAATATGTTTGGTGATATTTTAAGTGATGAGGCAAGTGTATTAACTGGCTCGCTAGGTATGTTGCCCTCAGCCTCACTCGCAGAATCGGGCGTTGGTTTATACGAACCTGCCCATGGGTCTGCACCTGATATCGCTGGACAAAACATCGCTAACCCTATCGCAATGATCTTATCAACAGCAATGATGCTTCGTCATTCATTTGGTCTTGATACCGAAGCAGCGGCTATTGAAGCAGCCGTTGAAACAACCGTTAATCAAGGTTTTCATACAAAAGACTTACACGTAGAAAACGGCACACTCGTCTCAACATCTGAAATGACCGATCATATTTTAAAGAACTTACAAACAAACGAATAGATTACTAAAAAAGGAGTGACAACACATGACAACACCAAAGACAATTGTTGAGAAGATTTGGGATAAAAACGTCGTTTATGAAGAAGAAGGTAGACCGGCAATTTTATATATTGATCTTCATTTGGTTCATGAAGTCACATCACCTCAAGCATTTGAAGGTTTGCGACTTAAAGGGCGTAAAGTACGTCAACCGAATCGAACATTTGCGACAATGGACCATAACGTCCCCACAGTTCATACGAACGTGATAAAAGATGAAATTTCAAAACTACAAATGGATACATTACGTAAAAATTGTGAAGAGTTTGGTGTGCCTCTTGCTGGAATGGGACATGAACATCAAGGCATTGTTCACGTTATCGGGCCAGAACTTGGTTTAACTCAGCCTGGTAAAACAATTGTTTGTGGTGACTCTCATACATCAACACACGGTGCCTTCGGCGCACTTGCTTTTGGTATTGGTACAAGTGAAGTAGAGCATGTCCTTGCGACGCAAACAGTATGGCAACAAAAACCTAAAACGTTAAAAGTTGAAATCAACGGGACACTTGGTACTGGCGTAACAGCAAAAGACCTTGTGCTTGCATTAATCGCAAAGTATGGTGTGAATTTCGGAACCGGTTATGTCTTGGAATATACAGGTGAAGCTGTCAGAAGTCTATCTATGGAGGGGCGTATGACTATCTGTAATATGTCTATAGAAGCTGGTGCTCGTGCGGGACTTGTAGCGCCTGATGAGACAACTGTTAATTTCTTAAAAGACCGTTTATATGCACCTAAAGGAGTGGATTTTGAAAAAGCAAAAGACATGTGGTTATCACTTCGTAGTGACGAAGGAGCCAACTATGACAAGGTCGTTACTTTAAATGCTTCAGAAGTTGAGCCACAAGTCACTTGGGGAACTAATCCTGCTCAATGTATTTCAGTTAATGGGACTATACCTAATCCCGAAAGAGCTAAAACAGAAAACGATAAAAATGAAATCAAGCATGCCCTATCTTACATGGGACTTGACCCAGATATTAAAATCATAGACGTACCTATTCAACATGTCTTTATCGGTTCATGTACTAACTCACGGATAGAAGACCTTGAACAAGCCGCAAGTGTAATTCATGGCCGTAAAGTCAGTAAAGACGTAACAGCCATCGTCGTACCTGGCTCTCAAACAGTGAAGCGGATTGCTGAAGAAAAAGGCTTAGATAAACTATTTATTGATGCTGGTTTTCAATGGCGCGAACCTGGTTGCAGCATGTGCCTTGCGATGAATGGTGATGCCGTACCGCCACACGAACGCTGCGCTTCAACATCTAATCGGAACTTTGAAGGCCGTCAAGGTACTGATGCGCGTACACACCTTGTCAGCCCTGAAATGGCAGCAGCCGCAGCAATTGCTGGACACTTTGTTGACGTCCGTTCATTCTAATTAAGAGGAGGAAATCAAATGGAACCACTTAAAAAACATACCGGTTTGGTCTATCCACTAAACCGAAGTCATGTTGATACCGACCAAATCATTCCGAAACAGTTTTTAAAGCGTATTTCTCGTCAAGGATTTGGACAGTATTTATTCTATAACTGGCGATTTGACGAAAAAGATCATCCACGCGAAGACTTCTCGTTGAACGATCCTAAATATAAAGGCACATCCATATTAGTTGGCGGTGAGAATTTCGGCTGTGGGTCGTCTCGTGAACACGCGCCTTGGGCACTTGAAGACTATGGTTTTAGAATTATTATTGCCCCTAGCTTTGCGGATATCTTTTATAACAATTGTACGAAGAATGGCATTTTACCCGTCGTCTTAACTGAAGAAGAAGTTCAAACACTGATGACTCACGCTGAAAAGGGTGACTATCACATCACAGTAGATTTAGAAAAAAAGCAGGTCTTCGACCATACTGGATTTACAGCGACATTTGATTTAGCTGAATACCCACGACAAATGTTATTAAATGGTTGGGATGACATTTCAGTTACAATGACGCACGAAGATAAAATCACCACTTTTGAAAAAAATCATATCGTTTATTAATCAAAAAGACATCCAAGGCACTTTATTTCGTGTCTTGAGATGTCTTTTCATCTTCTTCCCTTGCAATCCTCACACGATTTCGTCCCTCTTGTTTGGCTATATAAAGTGCGCGGTCTGCCATATAAACTAAATCTGATAACATGCGACCCTTGCTTGGAATCATTGAAGCAACACCTAAACTAATTGTCACTTGACCTTGTCCATTTTTTATTTCCAGCTGCTCCACTTTCTTCCTCATACTTTCTGCCATATTATATGCATCCGAACTTGTTGCGCGTAATAACATAACCATAAACTCTTCCCCACCGTACCTTGCAACAAGATCTCCTGCACGTATCACGCAAGAAGATAAGGTGTTTGCAACTTTATTCAAGCAAGTATCACCTGCGACATGACCATAAAGATCATTAAACGTCTTAAAATGATCAATATCAATCATAATAATAGCTAAAGGTTGTTCCTCATCCATTTTAATCGCCCATGACTTTTCCAGCTCGCTATCAAGATGACGACGATTAGCTATATTTGTGAGCTTATCAACGAGAGAGATTTGCTGAAGTTCATAATTTAATGTTTCTAACGCCTTGTTTTTATTTTTTAATTCCAACGTTCTTCTTTCTACTTCTTGGGTTAAGTGCTTATTCATTTGACCCAAGTTAAAGATGAAAAATGACACACCTATAACGATGATTCCCAAGAAAAGCGTCACACCTAATAACATATAATATTTAAAACGTTCTTCTGTTAAATATATAACACGCTTTCCTCCCCATCTATCAAGGATCTGGGGTAGCTCTCCTGAATCTGTAATGCTTTTGATTGCCCCATTTAATTCTTCTAATAGCAGGTCTTCATTTTTTCTTATTGCTATGCCTGTCCTTTGGACCGCAAACGGTTCTTCAACGATACGAATCCCTGAAATTCGACTTTCAGCTAATTCGTATTCTCCTACCCAACGATCCACCACTAGAGCATCCAACTCTCCATCTGCAAGTTGCTGAAAAGCTGTTCTCCAATTTGAAATAAACACACTATTGATGTCTGAATGATTTTGTAACACGACATAAGGATAACCTACTTGCTCTAACCCAACACGTTTATTACGTAAATCATTCACGTTTTGTATTGAACGGTCACTGCTCCTAACAAAAAAATGAAATTCCGTCTCAAGAAAAGGATCTGAAAAATCAAACATGTGTTGACGCGCTTCATTCTCATTCATATATAACAAGCCATCAGCGTCACCATTTAAAACGTTTAATTGGGCCTCTTCCCAGTCCATAGTAATCACTTCTATATCGCGATCAATCTGAACTCCAAGTGCTTCTACTATATCTACAACAACACCTTTTGCCTCTCCATTATCCGTATAACTTACCGGCGCTAGGTCTTCATTCCCCAGAAAAGTGAGTGGCTCTTTCGTTCTGATTTCAATATGGAAAGCACGAGAAAAGATATATACTAGTAATGTTAGAAGCAAAAATATATAAATTAACCTCCATCTTCTTTTCCGACGTGTCACCTGATTCATTTTCCTCACCTTCTCACCCTGAATTTAGTAAGTAACCAGTAAATTATACCTTAATTGTTTCAAAATTTCTATAAGTCAAATTTTTAACATAGTTGAAATCCATAAAAAAACACCTCCTAGTATCGCTCATTGTTTAAGCGAAAGTTAGGTGGTGTTTTTAAATAGTTACACTTTATTAAATAAATTTCACACAAACAGCCTCTGGTGCATACACATCCTGTTGGACAGGCGTCAACATACCCGTTTCTTTATCCCGTTTAAATAGTGTAAGTGAGCCACTATTTTGATTTGAACAAACAAGATAGTCATTATCCGGTGTTAACGCGAAATCACGAGGCCAATCCCCCAGCGAATCAACATACTCAACAAGCGAAATACTAAAATCAATTGGGTTCACTTTAAATACTGTCACCGAATTATGTCCGCGATTTCCCACGTAGACAAAACAACCATCATTTGATACATGAACGGCACTGCCATCATTGGTCGATGTATGTGCATCTGGAATAGCTTTGATTGTATTGATGAGCGTAAACACACCTGTATGAGCATCGTAAGCCAGCGTTAAAACAACCGACGTTAATTCTGTCATCACGTATGCAATAGCTCCATTGGGATGGAAAGCAATGTGTCTTGGACCACTGCCATGAGGTGCAACGAAAACAGCTTCTTTTGTTAATGAACCATCTTCTTCTACCTTATATGACGTAATGGCATCACTTCCTAAGTCAACCGCAATCACATAACGTTCATCCGGCGTAAAGCCACTAAAGTGCATGTGCGGCTTTTCTTGACGTTCATGTGGTCCGCTGCCCTCGTGTACTTTAATATCTGCGATGCCCTTTACTGAGCCATCTGTATTTAAGTGATAGCTAATGATTTCTTTCGTATGATAATTTGCTGTCACAAGTAGCGTATTTGCTTTATTTACACTTACGTGACATGGAGGCGATCCCGCTTTAGCTAAACTATTTAATTTAGTAAGTGCGTTTGTTTCATGGTCTACTTTAAAAGCCGTTACGCCTCCCTCTTCACCTTCTTTTGATACAGCATATAAGTATGATCCATCTGAAGATAATGTGACATATGTTGGATTGTCAACATGCCCTACTGCATCGACTGTGGTAATCTTTTCTTGATCTAGATCTAGCGTAAAGCGATAAATTCCCTCACTGGCGTTTTTTGTATATGTACCAAGGTAACCTGTTAGTAATTGTCCCAAACTTAATCGTCTCCTTTTGTCGAAATATTTGTATAGTTCTCTCCCATTATAACAAGATTTCGATCTTTTTAAAATCAAAAGGCAAAAGAAGTCTCTGAATGCTTCTTTTGCCTTTTGACCGTACTTATATTGATATTTTTTCTTCTTCGTTAATCTTAACGAAGTTGTCAAGAACCGCTCAGTATTTTCACGCTGAGGTACTCATTAAAAGGTTGTTTTTTTAACCATATTCATCATTGGCTTCATCATATCTTTCGATTGATTGTTTGTCATTGATAAATAAGTCATAGCACCAACACCGATAGATAATGCTATTGGTAACATACGTTTTGACTGTTTCATACCCGTCACCTCCTTTGCTGTATAGTCTGTGTCAGCAAAGGTTAAACTATAAGGTGAAAGCATTTCCTATTTTGAACAAATGTTTATTCTGTTTCTCGTAGGTCCAATAATTGTTTCCGCGCACGGTGTATACGTGTTTTTGCAGCGGACAATGATATGCCTAAAGCATCTGCTATTTGCTGGTCTGAGTAATCTTCTACGTATTTTAATGAAATAACTTGTCTCAGCTTTGGTGAAAGTTGATCCATGAGAGACTGAACTTCTCGACATGTGTAGTGAAAATTCACGGATTGTTCTACAGAATCATCACAATAATAGTGTTCTATCCCTTGCTCTAATAACGCGTCAAAAGATACCATTTCTTTCTTTTTCTCTCTACGTTTCAAATCGATTGCCGTACGAATCACAATGGTACGGAACCATGCTTTTAATTTATCTGGTTCTTTTAGGTGTTGATACGAGCGCATAGCTTTTATAAGAGCATCTTGTACAACATCTTCCGCTTTTTGATAATCATAAACTATACGCTTAGCGATATACACCATTTCGTGATAATAATTAAACACATCCTTAATATCTAATGCTGTTTCTTGTATGGCTAACGCTTCGATCGTAACCACCTCCGTTGTTATATTTATTACTTGTAACACTGTTCTATGTTACTTGCATTTTTTAATCAAGTGAAAAGTTATCATCAACACTCCGCATAATAGGGGAGCTTAACTCTTTTAAATAAATCATTAACATCCGTTGCGGTTCCTCTTGACTTATGCTTAGCCGTTGCATTATTTTTTCAATCGATGCCAAATCGTCATATACTAAGAGCTCGTTATCATCATAGGCCTTCTCATATTCAATCGCATCATAATATAGTTCTTCATTATAAGGCGCGACTTTAATCATCAGTATATCGTCAGGGAGTATAAGTGCTTCTTTTGCAAAGTCCTGCTCACTTAACCAAGCAAGTGTCTGATGAAACTCCTGAGTAAGATCAATATAGACTTCTTGTTCTCCAGGTGTATGAATTGTTAAGTAGTTCAACATATCATGCTGGTCTTCTATTTTTGGTAACTGTAACGTATCTTCTCGTAATAATTGAATCAATTCCACAATCATTGCTCGATCAGTTATAGACACCGACTTATAATTATAGTTTTCTGACATAATCTCTATTTTATTGGCACGAGACGGCGTTATATAAAATAGTGGGTCAGTATATGTTTTGTAGATGGGATGGTGCTGAAGATTGTATTGGGCAAATATGTTGTAGACTTCATCATCCACTGTATACTGTCTTACAAGCTCAGAACCGTCATCTAATACATACATGATGATAATCGAACGACCATAGCCTAAAAAAGCCTTGCGATCAGCTGAATCGATTAACTTCTGATGTATTGATTGAATCATTTCTAAATCATCCACATCACTAAATCCTGCTTGTCTACCATAGTATGCTTCGCGCTGATAAAAACTGTATTGATCATCAATTACATAGGCTTCTTCTATCTCATCAATCTTAGGTATATGGTTCACAAAACCTGTTATGTCGAAGCTAAAACCAATGGTGAGAAGCGTCATCGCAAGAAAGAAAAAGCCATACTGTTTAACTTTACCGAAAACACGCCAAGTTTTATCGACAATCATCTGGCTAATATAATACCCGATAATAGAAAAGATGATGTACATTAAAAATAAGACAGGAATACTATAACCAAACGCTCCTGAATACATGCCGCCAATTAACGTAAAACTAAATGTGAAGCTGTAAATAAAGATCGGCTTGAGCGCTTCAAAAACGATTGCCTGATTAGCCGATTCGATTGGGCGTTTTTTATATAAGAAATAACTTATAAATAAAATGACTGCTGTCACGATGTAATAGATGATTACTTTTGACCAATCCATAGACGACACCATAAAAATACGATTGATATCTGTCAGGGGAGAAAAGTGAACAATCACATCATCAATGATATAATTAATTGCTAAACCTGGTAGAGCATAGTTCAGATTAAACACAACGAGCATTGTTAAGCCAACTGGTAAAAACAGAAAAATATAGGTGAAAATAAGTTGAATGAGTGTCACCCCTGTCAGCATAGCGACAAAAACACTGACACTAAAAACGATAAGCGCTGTTGAAACACTTAAATGAAACCAATTTGTTATATCAGTGATTGATAATAAGTGATGATGATCTAGGGTCTGATCAACAACCAAAAGGCTCACGAACGTTAAAACAAGTGGCAATACCAGGCTTATTACACCAAAAATAATATGGTGTAAATAGATGGTTAATCGTGTTGATGGCAAGCTATGAATAAAGTCACTTGCATCTTGTTTGTGTAAATATCTAAATAAGACCAATGCTGCGAGTGTTGGCATAATAAATAATAAAACAGCAGGTATAAAGCCACCATGCAACATTAAATCACTATAATAATGATAGTCATTCGGATTCTCATTGGCTTTTGTCAGTAAATCAATTTGACCTAAGATGATCGTTAAAAATAAGACGATAAAATAGCCTACAGAGAGCCAACCAGCCAGTCTAAAGTTTTGTTTGGTTAATTCTTTTTTATACCAAGACATGATCCATCGCATAGCCAATCCCCTCCATTTCGTAGACGAATATTTCTTCTAATGTTAACGGTAATATATCGCAAAGGATTGGGTTCGATAACGTAATCGACTGTTTTATATCTTCCAACTCACCTTTTACAATATACATATGAACTGAACCGCGTGTTTCATGATGTAAGACATGAAAGTCCTTAAATAAACGATCTGGTATTTCTTTAAAAGCAATCTGAACTTTGTGTACATCCGTTTTTAAGTCATCAATGTCGCGGTCAATGACATATTTACCCTTATGAATGATACCAATATAGTTACATAAATCTTCGACTTCTCTTAAATTATGAGACGAGATGATGACGGTCATGTCGCGCTCTGCGACATCACGAATGATTAAGTTTTTAATTTTTTTTCTTACCACAGCATCTAAGCCATCAAAGGGCTCATCCAAAATAAGGTAGTCTGGTTGAGCCGAGAGCGCTAACCAGAAAGACACTTGACGTTGCATCCCTTTTGAGAACGTATGTACTTTTTTCTTTGTGTCCAATTTAAAAATACGTTCGAATTCTAAAAAACGCGCTTCATCAAATGACGGATATTGTTCCCGATAAAAATCAGCCAATTGTTTGATGGAATAATGTTGAAAGAAAAAAGGTTGGTCAGGTATAAATACAACGCGTGCTTTTAATTCTCTGTTCTCATATATTGGGCTCTCTTCAAATGTTATCGCCCCAGATGTTGGCTTAATAATGCCACTTAACATTTTAAGCAAGGTTGTTTTACCCGCACCGTTAGACCCCAGTAACCCATAAATTGTTCCTCGACTAATTTTAATATGTTCAATATCAACCACAACATCTTTACCAAATTTTTTACTTAACTGTTTAACTTCAAGCATCTGTTTTCGCTCCCTTCTCTTCTTCTGCCACATCATAAATCCACTGCACGATATCAGCTTTAGAAACACCTAAAAATAAAGCCTCTTTTGCGAGCTGTTTTATATTTTCTGCGATTTCTTTCTTTTTTTCTATCGAAACATTATCTTCTAGTGATTGAACAAAACTACCTCTTCCTTTTACCGAATAAATAAAGCCTTCTTGTTCTAATTGTCGGTAAGCTTTTTGAATTGTGTTTGGGTTAACCGTCAACTCTTCTGCAAGTTGACGTACCGACGGCAGTTTCTCATCGTGTTGTAATATTTGATTAATAATCAGTATTTTAAATTTATCAACAAGTTGTTGATAAATCGGGTCTCTACTGCGCAAATCGATATCAAACATCCTACTCACCCTCTTTTCTTTACGTTTTATCTGTATGGCGTGTATTAACTGTATTAGTTCAAGTAGTACACCGTTTAGTATACATTATTTTTAATCATTGTAAAGTCTTTTTTTTATAGAAAATTTAAAATGATGATGCATTTGATCACCTCTCATGACAGCATTGTCTTTGCTTATCATCAAAAAGCCCCCCTACACACTCATGCATGTAAGGGGGACGAATTATTTATATTTTCTTGTGATACCAAATATTTGCTGCTTCAATTTCTTCATTTGACAATGCATGACCATGATTCGTAAAAACCGTATCAACCTCAATCCCTTGTGCTTTAAGTAAAGTCACAAGTTCCTCTGTCTCTTGTCGCGACACAAGAGGGTCATTAGTGCCCGCTCCAATAAAAACGGACGTACCTAATTGCTTAGGATAATGAATACCTCGTCTTGGAACCATTGGATGAAGTAGGATAGCCTTCTTCAAACTATTAGGATGATGCATTAATAAACTACCCGCAATATTTGCACCATTGGAATAACCTAGTGCTATTATTTCATCCCGATCAAAATCATATTCCTTAGCCGCCTCATCAATAAAATGATGTAAAACAGCTGTTTCCTCTACTAAACTCACCTCATCAAAGATACCTTCTTGAAGACGTTTAAAAAAGCGAGCCATGCCATTCTCACTAATATTACCACGTAAAGACAAAATCGAGGCATCTTTATCGATATGTTCAGCTATTGGTATTAAGTCTCGCTCTGTGCCACCGGTGCCATGCAGTAAGAGAAATACAGGCTTTGCTTGATCTTTCTTGATGAAAATATGTTTCACTATCATCACTCCTCTGTCACTGTTATTTATCTTGAATTCGAAATAAACATACCATAAACCCGACTTTAACTTCAATCATTGCGCTCAAGTTGTTTAATATAGTGGGCAACCGAATGGACATCATGAGTGGAATAACGCGCCTTATTGTAGAGTTCTGTTAGATGTTGTTGCCATTCATCCTCATCGAATAACCGTTCTGGCAATGATTTTAGATACTCCTTAGCCGTTAGACTTACTTGGTAACTTATCCCTAAAGACTCCCCCTTTTTAATTAACTGTTCATATAAATAACGGACCTGCTTCTTAGTCGAGAGTGTTTGCCATCGTATAGTGACGGTTTTTTCTCTTTTAAACAAAAGTTTTCTTTGATTGAGCCACTCTCCTAAATGGAATACTTGACTTGTCTCATCTTCATACGCGCTTGCTTTGACAAAAGATACCGCCCGTCGACGATTAAAGATTATGTTAAACATACGCTTCATAGCTACTTCTATCTGCTTCCCAATGACAGGTAAACGTTTAATAAGTAAATACAACAGACCAACTATAGCTAGACTGACGATAACCACCATTATGACTTCTAGTATTTTATCAACGATAAGCGCAAATGCAGAAGGTTCCCTTATTTCAATATTTGATAAGTCCATACTTTGTGGTCCCGGTAGCTCTTCAGGTGGCGTTTGGGCCAGTTCATTTTGGCCAAGTAATTTAAATAGTTGTTTTAAGACAAAAACCAAGCCTGTTGCGACAACATTATAACGCAGAAGAAGAAAAAGAGACACCATCAACATACCGAGATACATAAAATTTTGTCGTCGGATTGTCCCTAACATAGTTGTCTTACCGTATTGATCACGTTCTTTAGTGATTAGATGTTCTTGATTTGTGATAATAAGTAAGTTAATTATTAAAATCAGGGCACTTCCAACGAGCCATCCTTCATAACGATTTGAGTGATAAAAGAAATAGCTAACAAAATAACTCGGTAAACTGATTGTCCACATCAACGTGCGCGGAAAGGCAGCTTCAGGATCAGATAAGCGATACATAACCCCCCTTTGAATCAGGATACAAAAAATAAAGCAACCTGTGACCACTTGAAAGGTTGATGAAAACGGCACAAAATAGACAACCAAAGCTAAAATGCCTGTTGTAAAAAATGCTCTGGCGATGAAATGTTGATAAATAAAGGCAAGTCCAGTAGAAAGTGGGTACACGATAAAATAGATCAACAATAGTTCACCTGAAAACAGCTGAGATAAGAACAATGTGTTCATCCATAAGAAAAATGGGAACAGGCTTAAACTCTCCAGTATACTATAAAGCCATGCGCGCTTAAGCATTGTGCATCACCTTCTTTTTTCTTAGCGGAATAATTGAAATGCGCTTGCCTTGTTTTTTCAACTGATCTACTTGTACTTTTAGGATCGGTGTAACTATTGGGGTAAAAATAACATACGTTTCACCTATACCAGGTTCTTTAGCCACATTTTCAAGCACATATTTAAAGTGATGCTTGCGTTCTGGAATAAGATAGCTTAGTTTGGTCAAACCCTCAATATAGTGTCGATGGCCTTGGCCTTTTTCAACAGAAACAAAATCATTGATTGCAGGGTCGCGTTTGTCTTTTGTCACTGCATTTGTGAGGAAACGAAACGGTGCTCCCTGTAATTTAAGGTCGTAAAAAACCGAAGCGATAACCGATAAACTGTTTTCAAATAGATCGTCATCCTCAATCGGTAACCAAATATCATCGGCTTGATCAATATTTAAAAGAATAGTCAAATCGCGTTCCCTCGTATGATCGTGTTCGTTTACTTGCAGAACTTGACGTTTAGCGGTCTGTTTCCAATTAATTTTATGACTTCCATCACCCTCAACATAATCTCGTGTACCTATTTTTAAAAATGGATCCTCGATGATCCATCGATTGACTGCATGTTCACCCAAAAAGAATTGGACATCCTCAGGTAGGTCGCTTTTCCGCATGAGCATTGGATAAACAACAAGACGAGCGGCTGTTTCATGAGACTGATAATGATCACTAAAACCAAACATATCACCAAGTGTCAGTGCTACAGAAGCTAACTGATAGACACCGCGTTTTTTCACTATCATATGATGTCGACGCTTAATTCTTTGATAGGGTAATAAACTAAACAACGTTTGATGAAATGGATCCTCATCAGGGATACGTTCATCAATAACCGACACTAAATACTTGCTTAATTTTGCTTCAACACTGACCCATGGCAGAGGTAAAATCTTTTTGTTAGTTATTTCATCGATGATCTCAATTTTTTCATTTGGAAAAGCCGTTTGTTTATTAAACGTTCGTTCGTAAGTCAGGCCTTTAAAGCCGAATTTGAGAAAAAAATAGCTTTGACAATAGATGAATGATACAACAAAAATAATTAACCAAGCAAGATTCATACCTCTGTTTTCCCTTTCACTTCTGTTGGTGCAGAAACTTTTTGTAAGAGATCTTCGATCACTGTCTTTGTCTTACCATTAACCGTTGGATGATAACTTAAGCGGTGATTAACAATTGGATGAAAGGCTGCTTTCACATCATCTGGTGTAACATAATCACGCCCCTTTAATACGGCATAGGCAAGTGAAGCTCTTAAGAGGTTTTGCATACCTCTAGGTGACAAGCCAATATCAATAGCATCATGTTCCCGCGTTGCTTGGGTAAGTGCAATAATATACTCATATACGCTATCATCGACGTATCCTTCAGAAAATACTTGTTGGGCTTCAATCAATCGCTCATGACTAACAACTGGGTGAATTAAACTTAGCGGGTCAGCTGTTTTAAATCTCGTTAAGATATCTTTTGCTTCTTTTGCAGTTGGATATCCGAGGTTAATTTTAATAAAAAAACGATCGAGCTGCGCTTCCGGTAACGGAAAAGTCCCTTGACTTTCTAATGGGTTTTGGGTAGCTAAAACGAAAAACGGTTGTTGCAGCGCATGACTTTGACGGTCAACGGTCACTTGCCGTTCTTCCATCGCTTCTAAGAGGCTTGACTGCGTTCGGGGTGTTGCTCGATTAATTTCATCAGCTAAGAGGATATTGGTAAATAGCGGTCCTTCATTAAATTCAAATCGTTCTTCTGATTGGCGATACATTGTTGAACCAATTACATCCGTTGGTAATAAATCTGGAGTAAACTGAATACGCTGGAAAGCGCAATCAAGCGTCTTTGCTAATGATTTTGCTAGTAACGTTTTGCCCGTTCCAGGCACATCTTCTAATAGCGTATGACGATTAGCAAGTAAGCTCATGAGAATTAAATCAATCGCCTCATCTTGCCCTACAATAACTTTATGTAATTCTTTTTTTATCTCTGCAAACATAGGTTTAATTTCTAGTATATCCATCAGACCCACTCCTCATTATTGTATTTATTCACATTATAGTAAATTAATTGTAACACAAATATGAAGGCGTTTACAGAAACGAAAAAAAATAAATGGCCATAGACCATCTATTCACACATTCTATTTAATTGTTAGAAACCATATAGCAATAACAATCATTGTAAGCGTTCCAATAATCGCACTTCTCAAACGCCTGGATAATGGATTTGGAATGACGTGTAGCAATAGCGTTAGTGTAAGAACAGTGACCCCGACAACTGCAATAAAATAAATAAATAATCCAAGAATATTATTAAAAGGGTCAGCCATTGCTTGTTTAATTAAGTCCATTTGTTCACCTCTTTATTTGTTCAACATCATTATTAACATTTTAAAGCATCTTTCGACTGAATACAACAAGATCCCGTGAATAATCTCCATGTGACGTACTTATAACAGAATGGTCACATAGAAACACACGCCAGCATATCATAGCACTGGCGTGTGTTGAGATTACGAAGACCAATCATGTTCTTTTCGTTTATGTTCTTCCGTTAAAAAGTGAAAGAACAATGGCAAATCCATTTGTTTTTGTTTATTTACTCTTGTTACATAACGTGTCTTCTCATGCTCTTTCAAGACGATACTGTTCTTAATCCGCTCTTCTATATAACGTTTAACTGTTTGGTGCATTTGTTTACGTAAAAACTGCGACTCTCTAAAAAGACTTAAACCAACAGCTGCAACAAGCGCATAGATGATTTTTGACGTTGAAGAAAGTGCATTGAATTCAGAACTTAAAAATGGCAAGACCATATTTAACGAACCGACGATAAGGAGTGGTAAACCAATCATGTAAAAAAGCGAGACTTTTTTCATCAAGGGTCTAATCAGCGTGGCGATTTTATCCATTTCTTGTTGAATAAATGGCGGTAATGTTTTTGGATTAATAGTTTGCATGATGACCCTTCCTTTCTCTTCCTATATTCTATAGGCTGTATTTCTTTCTTACCATTATTATATGATGATTCCTCATATTACGCAACGCATACGGTCGCCTAAGTAGCGGATTGTTTAAGCTAACTTCCATTTTTGCTGTATGTGCATGTCACTAACCTCTTTGTTGTTCAATCGTTCTTTAATGATTAGGCACACGCTATCTTTAATCTAATTAAAAACAACATCAACCATATTTAGCTGATGTTGTTTTAACAGTCGCACTCTATAATATTTTATCCAAAAAGTCTTTTGCTCTTTCTGATTTAGGTGCAGAGAAGAATTCTTCTGGCTTTCCCTCTTCGATGAGTAAACCTTGGTCTAAGAAAATGACCCGATCAGCTACTTCTCTGGCAAAGCCCATTTCATGGGTAACAACAAGCATTGTCATACCAGACTGCGCTAGGTCTTTCATAACATCAAGTACTTCTTTAACCATTTCAGGGTCAAGCGCTGATGTAGGCTCATCAAACAACATAAGATCAGGTTCCATAGATAACGCGCGGGCAATAGCCACCCGTTGTTTTTGACCACCTGAAAGACTATTAGGATAGCTGTCTTTTTTATCACTTAAACCTACACGCTCAAGGAGAGCAAGTGCTTTTTCTTCTGCCTCCGCTTTAGATACTCGTTTGACTTTAAGCGGTGCATATGTTAAATTTTCTAACACCGTTAAGTGAGGAAATAAATGAAAGTGTTGAAAAACCATCCCAATTTTCTCACGTGCTTTTGTCACATTTGTTTTTGGATCTGTTAACGCGACACCTGCAACAGTAATTTTGCCTTCTGTTGGCTGTTCAAGTAAATTAATACAACGCAAAAAAGTTGATTTCCCAGACCCACTTGGTCCGATCACGGAGACAACTTCTCCCTGTTTTATATTTATAGAAATATCTTTTAAAACGTCATTCTTCCCAAAACTTTTATATAAATGCTCTACATTAATCACCGACACTCAATCTCCCTTCAACCCATTTACCAATCAAACTTAAAACCATAACAAGTCCCCAATAAATTAATCCTACAAATAAAAGAGGTTCAAAGTTACGATAAAGATTGGCACCCACTACTTGTCCACGGCGCATTAAATCTAAGTAGCCAATAGTAGATACGATGGCTGATTCTTTTGTAAGGGTAATGAACTCATTCATGAGCGCTGGTAAAATATTTTTAAGTGCTTGAGGTAGGATAATATCTATCATCATTTGACGATAAGGAACCCCCAAAGCAACAGCAGCTTCTGTTTGACCTTTATCTACCGCACTAATACCAGCACGAATTATTTCAGACACATAAGCAGATGAATTTAACCCAAATGCTAATATCGCAGATAAAAAAGGCGAAATATCATACCCTGTAAGCTGTGGCACAGCTAAATAAATAATCATTAATTGCAAAATAAGCGGCGTCCCACGGAACATCGATGTATAAGCATCCGCAAAAAATCGTAAAGGTTTTATTGAACTAATTTTAAATAATGCGAGTACTGTCCCAACGATAAACCCAAAAATAATTGAGACAATAACAAATTGTAATGTGACCCATATTCCTTCCAACATAAAAGGAATATAAGGCACGATTTGGCTCCAATCCAAATTCATGCCTTACACCTCATTTCCTATTTAATTAACCATTAATATCTTTGTTATCTATTTACAGCGAGCGACCTATTGTCGCCACCTTATTTATTATGTTTATTCTTCTTCAGCAAGGAATTCTTCTTCTAATGCTTGTAACTGCCCGCTATCAATAATCGATTGAATCGCCGCATTCACATCCTCAACCAGTGCGCTTCCTTTAGGGAAAGCAACAGCCATTCCAGGTGAAGCATCTGTTGGATCATCAAAACCAGCTAAATCTTGCGCTTCGATAAATCCTTTTGCTACTTGCTTATCTAAATAAATCACATCTACACGATTAGTAATCAATTCTTGTACAAGCATTTGTGCATCATCTAATGCCTTTAATTCAAAACCATAGTCTTCTTGAATAGCACGTGCACCTTCTTCTTGGATTGTACCAAGTTGAACACCAACTGTTTTTCCTTCTAAATCTTCTAATGCTGTCATTGGTTCATCTTTACGCGTCACAAACATTTCGCCTGAGCTATGATATTCAATTGAGAAGTCAACATTCTCACGACGGTTTTCTGTTGCGGACATACCAGAAAGCACCATATCCACTCGGCCTGCCTGAAGCGCACCAATCAACCCGTCAAATTTCATGTCGCGAATTTCCAATTCCATACCTAACTCTTCAGCGATTAGCTTTGCTAGTTCAATATCAAATCCAACAAACTCGCCATTAACATCTAATGATTCAAATGGTGGATAATCAGGTGATGTTGCCATCACTAACACGTTGTCATTAGCATCTTCATCATCTGTACCTTCTGTCTCTTCCGCTTGATCATCTGCTGAAGACGTATCATCAACATCTGGTAAAGCATCTCCTTCACCAGCACCACATGCTGTTAAACCAATCATCAGTGTTGCTACTAACATAAGAAATAACATCGTAATTTTTTTCATTTTTCTCTCCCCTTCATTTGTATATTTATTCATGATTATGAATTTTAACAAATTTATTTGCTTTTGGGAAGTAAAAAGTTTTAAAAAACAGAAATTATTTTTTTCGTTCACTAAATTCACGTTTGATTTCAGCTAATAACGCTTGATCAGTTAAACATTGATATCCTGTTAGAGCCATGGATAACGCTCCACGTCTTAAGGCATCTTTCCCGCTTTCTTTCATTGTTTGATCACGGAATTCTGTTGTATGTGCCACAAGACCTTCCTTGCCCATGCCAATGTAAGGATGAATCGCAGGCACTCTGTGACTGACGTTCCCCATGTCCATTGATCCTAAGCCGCCACGTGCATCATCGATAAATGTTTCACCCGCTTTATAAAGTTGTTCTGTATAAATATTCGATAAAGTCTGATTGGTAATCATGTTATCATAACTAAGTTCATAATTTCTTATCGCTAACGTTGCACCTGTCATTAAAGCTGCACCTTCAGCGATTTTCTTTACTTTATCAACTACTTCATTAACGTAAGCTCGTTCTTTTGCTCTTATGTAGAATTGACTGATTGCTAAATCTGGTACTACATTAGCCGCTTGGCCACCTTCAGTAATCACTCCGTGAATTCTTACATCATCTTTTACATGTTGTCTTAAGGCATTGATGCCATTAAATAATTGAATGACACTATCTAAGGCATTAATTCCTTCCTCTGGCGATGCTGCCGCATGACTTGTTTTACCTTCAAAACGAAACTCAATAGCATCCATCGCAAGTGATTCACCACTTTTAGCGGATATACCTGCAGGGTGTACCATCATTGCTACATCACATTCATCAAATAGGCCTGCATCAGCCATCGGCACTTTAGCACCATTTGTTTCTTCAGCTGGTGTACCATAGACAATTACTTTTCCACCAATATCATTGAGTACTTTACTCAGCAAAATCCCCGCGCCAATACCCATTGTTGCGATAAGATTATGCCCACAACCATGGCCTATAACCGGTAATGCATCGTATTCAGCCATAATACCAATCGTCGGCCCTTCTTTATCACTTTTAAAAGTAGCCCGAAAAGATGTCGGTCTTTCGACTAAGCCTGTTTCAACATGAAAATCATGTTCAATTAAATAGTTAACCAGTTGTTCCTGTGCAATAAATTCTTGGTCCCCAAGTTCTGGATTTTCAAATAAATGTGTACAAATCTTTAATAAATCCGACTCAATTTTATCAATCCACTCAAATAGTACCTGTTCCATAATAACTTTCCCCTTTTTAGTTTATTACCATGTCCCACTTCTTATTTTTATGTGGACACGCCTTCATTTTTAGCTTTGCACGAAACTGCACAAAACAACCGCATAGACGACACGTCGTCTCGTAATCAAGTTGGTCACACTTCAAACAGTGTGTAATCCGATCCTCATAGTCACTATCAGAAACAATTTCTGTCTCGAATAATAACTGGTCTTTGACTAAAGCCTCTACCTCTAATGTTGTTCGCCTAACTGTTTCTGAACAACTTTTACATGCCAAACCACTTCAACTCTTTTAATTGAGATTAGTACAATAATATCAGAAAATAATGAAAACGAACAGTCTAAAAAAGCGATACCAAGATACACTCTTAGTATCGCTCTTTAGTCTTCTTACACACGGGTTGACTTTACAGTAATCCCATCTCTTTGATCCCTAAATATAAACCATCTTCATTAACATCTGTTGTCACAAAATCAGCCACTTGCTTTGCCTCAGGACAACCATTACCCATCGCTACACTGTTGTGAATATGTTCAAGCATTTCTACATCATTGAGTCCATCACCAAAAGCATATACATCACTTGGGTCAATAGCTACATGCTCAATCAATTGCTTTATTCCACGCCACTTAGAGCCGCCCTTAGGTAAAATATCAACAGACAGTGGGTGCCAACGGACAAATTCGAATTCTGGGAAACGTTGATCATATAGCTTTAATTCTTCATCATCAACGAAAAAGAGTGCTTGATACAAGTCACGGTCGGCGTGATAACTAGGATCGTAATCAGGCGTAAATGTTAGCTTTAATGTCGCCATACTTTCATTTATCGACGCATGGTCTTCTACATTTTGTTTCATATCCTTATGATCCATAAACATCATGGGATGTTGTCTTTCATGACCTTCAGTTTCCAGCTGCAATAAAGCACGCTTATCTAACGGCGAAGTGTAAATAGGCGTTCCTTCATAAACTACATACGAGCCATTATAACTGACATACGTATCAATATCTAACTTTTCGCGGATATCTTGATACATAAACGGCCCTCGTCCAGTTGCAATCGCAACAATATGCCCTTTTGCTTTTAAAGCTTCAATTGCTTCAACAGTTTTTATTGGTAGCTCTTTGTCATCATTGAGTAAGGTACCATCAATATCAAAAAATATAAGTTTTCGTGTCATTTTTGTCCCATCCTATCCTGCATTATTTTTCTTCCAATAGTATACCATATCTCTGCTTTCTTTTCTTCTCCGCCGGTATTTTTATCTTGTAACGATTATCTCTGTGAAAGGAGGTGAGTCATAGTGGCTAATCAATTACCAACACAAACACGCTTACAATTATTCTTTATCACCGGCATCGACTTAGACGGTAACGATGTTGTTAAAGGTAAGTCTTTTAACAACATGAAAACCGACGCTACCGCAAGTCAATTATTATCTGTAAGTAACGCACTCGCTTCATTACAGCAACATACGTTAAAAGAAATTAAACGTAATGACACATCACTTATTACCGAAGCGTAAAAACATGTCGAGATGTTTTAACTAAACTTAGAAAGGAGGACACTTTGATGAAAGTATTAGAATTGAAGTTTAAAAATATTGAAAACAAGGTCGTTACATTGTCTCTTGAAGCACCCATTGAACCAGTAGATACTGAAACAATCTCATCTGTTATGGATACCATCCTCGCAGAAAATGCTTTTTTATCAACAGGGGGCGATTTAATTAGTAAAGATAGCGCCCGAATTGTTGAGCGCTATGTCACTGACATTACCTTAGATTAACTAACTGTTCCAATATAGATGTAACAAGGAGGCCTGTCGGCCTCCTGTTTTTTAAACTAACTAAGGGGACAGATCGTCTCTTACACTATAAATAAAGGAGGCAGAGCTCATGGACCTTCAATGGATCCAATTGATGGCTGATTTAGGCTTTCCAATCGTGGTGACATTTTATTTATTACACCGTATTGAAACTAAATTAAATACATTGATTGAATCAATTGTCACCCTACCAGATCGTCTGAAACTATAATTTGTCCGATTATTGCCTAGGATGCATGAGGTGATAATCGGTATTTTTATCTGAATTTTCGAAATTAAATTGAAACGATGCATTAATCAAGCTATAATGTACATACATAAAAAACGGGGGGGGATTTCGTTTGCCAATTAATGTGCCACACACATTACCTGCAAGACCAATATTAGAAAAAGAAAACATTTTTATTATGGAATCTAATCGAGCAATAACACAAGATATTCGACCGCTTAATTTGTTGTTACTCAATTTAATGCCGGAAAAAGAGCGTACAGAAACCCAATTATTGCGGCTATTAAGTAATTCACCACTTCAAGTTAATGTGGATTTTATTCATACCGCTACTTACGAGTCTAAAAACGTCACAAAATCGCACTTAGAAAAATTCTACCAAACATTTAACGATGTTAAAGACCGTCATTACGATGGGATGATCATTACCGGAGCTCCTGTTGAACATTTATCATTTGAGGACGTTGATTACTGGCCAGAAATGGTCGAAATAATGGATTGGACTAAAGAACATGTTACCTCAACTTTGCATATCTGTTGGGGAGCACAAGCCGCACTTTATCATCATTATGGTATTAATAAAAAAACACGCGACCAAAAAATATCTGGTATCTTTATGCACGAACGCATTGAAGCGACCAATAAATTGATGCGGGGAATAAATGATGAGTTTTTAGCACCACATTCACGTAATACAGATGCCCTTTACAAAGCGATTAAACAGCATCCTGATTTATTAATGTTAGATGATTCAGCGGAGGCAGGCCCTCTTTTCATCGCATCAAAAGATGAGCGTCACGTCATGATTACTGGACATATAGAATACGATGCAGATACACTCAACGAAGAATTTATTCGTGATCAAAAGAAAGGCATTAATATTGCTGCACCGACGAATTATTTTCCTAATGATAATCCTCTACTCCCTGCAAAAAACCGTTGGCGTTCTCTTGCGTACTTACTTTTTTCAAACTGGCTTAATTATTATGTCTATCAAGAAACACCCTATGACTGGAAATGAACTACATCAGCACTAAAGTACCGAGTTTCTAGGAACACTCAGAACTTGATATCTGCTATTTCAAGCAAATATCAGCGGTTTAAGCTATTAACTAAGGC
>NZ_FOWN01000005.1:21393-133614 GCF_900115465.1 Halolactibacillus alkaliphilus | reverse complement strand
GAACAGAATATGAACATGGTCAATATCGTGGTTCCATTCAACTAATGTGATATTATATTTTTCACTCAATGACACAAATTTATCTTTGGCATAATCCGAAATCGTATCATCTATTACTTTTCTTCGATACTTCACAACTAACACAAGATGGTAATGCATCAAAAATACTGAATGATTGTTACTGTCTAATTTCATTGTTATCTCAATCCTTATACTTAATAAGACTGATTATACCATAATAAGAAAAAAGACAAAATAAAAAACCTTTGGGCTGTCGCCCAACCGACATTCATCTCCCCCTTATCGTCGGCTACGCCCTTCACACGCTTGAAGAGGGAGACTTCTTTCGGAAGTGCCTTAAAATTCCAACAAACTTATTTTCATGGACGTCCTTTCAAAATCTCTCACAAAAATAGCCCGTTACAAAAAGAAAACCTGCACTTCTCAAATTATTAAGTCAGAAAGAACGGAGGAAATTCGCTAATAGTTCCTTCTGGCAAGCCTCAGCAGACTTTCATCACCAAATTACAATGCTTGCCAGAGGCACACGATAAAACCTCACCAACAGCTGTTAGTGAGGTTTATTGCTTCATTCATCATCCATTTGCAAGACAGCCATGAAAGCTTCTTGAGGCACTTCTACAGAACCTACCATCTTCATGCGTTTTTTTCCTTCTTTTTGTTTTTCAAGTAATTTACGTTTACGTGAAATATCACCACCATAACACTTAGATAACACGTTTTTACGCATTGCTTTAATGGTAGAACGGGCAACAATCTTATTACCTATTGCTGCTTGAATCGGTACTTCAAATTGTTGACGTGGAATTAAACTTTTTAGTTTTTCTACAATTTGCTTTCCACGTTCAAATGAGAAATCACGGTGAACAATAAACGATAATGCATCAATTGTTTCACTGTTAAGGAGAATATCCATTTTTACAAGTTTCGATTGTTTATAACCAACAAGTTCATAATCAAAAGACGCGTAGCCTTTTGTTTGCGACTTTAACTTATCAAAGAAATCATAAACAATTTCAGCCAGTGGAATTTCATATATAACATTTACTCGATTTTCGTCTAAATATTGCATATCTACAAAATCGCCACGTTTCGTTTGGCAAAGCTCCATTACTGGTCCTACATAATCATTCGGCACCATTACTTTCGCTTTTACGTATGGCTCCATCACCTTTTCAATTGCTTGTGCATCTGGCATAAATGATGGGTTATCAATTGAAATGACCTCACCATCTGTTTTTTCTACTTGATAAATAACACTTGGCGCTGTCGTAATTAAATCAATACTAAATTCACGTTCAATACGTTCTTGGATTATTTCCATGTGTAATAACCCTAAGAAACCACAACGAAAACCAAACCCAAGCGCTTGTGACGTCTCAGCTTCATATTGAAGCGATGAATCATTTAATTCTAAGCGTTCCAACGCTTCTCTTAAATCATTGTATTTATTCGCATCGACTGGATACAGACCACAAAAAACCATAGGGTTTAATCGGCGATAGCCTGGCAATGCCTCTTTTGCTGGGTTTTTACTCAAGGTAATTGTATCCCCTACCCGAGAATCACCAACGTTTTTAATAGCCGCTGTTAAGTAACCAACATCTCCAACTTCCAACTTATCTAGTTTTAAAGGCTTAGGCGTGAACACACCTAATTCATTTACTTCAAATTCTTTTCCTGTTGCCATCATCTTAATCTTATCGCCAACTTTAACTGTACCTTCTTTAATACGAACATATGCGACAACACCTCGATAAGGATCATATAATGAGTCAAAAATCATCGCTTTTAAAGGTTCATTCACATCACCTTCTGGCGCAGGGATCCGATCAACAACCGCTTCTAAAATTGACTCAATCCCTATCCCAGACTTCGCACTAACAAGGAGCGCCTCCTCGCCATCAATACCGATGACATCGGTAATTTCTTGCTTGACGCGCTCTGGATCTGCGCTAGGTAAATCGATTTTATTAATAACTGGGATAATCTCTAAATCATTATCCAGTGCTAAGTAAACATTAGCCAAAGTTTGGGCTTCAATGCCTTGCGCCGCATCAACAACTAAAATAGCCCCTTCACAGGCAGCTAAGCTTCTTGATACTTCGTAAGTAAAATCGACGTGGCCAGGTGTATCAATCAAGTGAAAAATATATTCTTCCCCGTCTGTATGTTGATATTTTAACTGAACAGCATTCAGTTTTATTGTAATACCACGCTCACGTTCTAAATCCATCGCATCTAACATTTGTTCTTTCATCTCACGTTGTGTGAGTGCTTGTGTTTTTTCTAATATACGGTCAGCTAATGTTGACTTCCCGTGATCAATGTGGGCAATAATCGAGAAATTACGTACCCTTTTCTGGTCTCTTCCTTTTGTCACAATGCTTCACTCCTATTTTTTCGACAACAATACAGTGTTGATTATAGCAGTGAATCAACAATGATTCAATTATTTTTACGAGAAGTTTAAAACCATTTGCCCACAATTCGAATAATCAAATCAAAGATATAAATCACACGCCACTCAATCCATTGGCTAATTTCATAAAAAAACATCGGCTGATGACCTACGTCTGCTGCAGCATGTTGATTGATGGTCGACATTGATAACACAGGACTGAAGCTGATGAAATGTAGAATAAGGATTATTATTCCTATGCGGATGATCTTTTTCTTCATAAATTTCTCTCCTCGGCTCATGAGTTTTATCTTTGCGATTTTTTCGGCTTTAACGCTCATAAGATATAAGTTAATGGAGAACACTAAGGCATTCAGCTATTTTTTCTAATGAACGCTCTGCTTCCTCCATTGTATTATCCACACCACCAACTTCTATTAATACACTTGTAGCTACGACATCTTGATTATAAATACCGTTACGTCCACTTCCACCGAGTAGTTTTACTCCTCGGCTAATGCCGGGGTATTTAGTATTTAATGCTTCTGAGAGACGTCTAGCGAAAATTTCATTCTTCTCAAAACCTGGATGATCCTTTCCAATTACGAATAAAAGTTTCGCGTAGGATACGTCATCGATTCTTACCGTCGTCACTTCTCGTCTGTTACTATCACGATGAATGTCGAAACTATACGTAAGATTTGGCACTTCTTGAATGATTTTTTCTAATGCGCGGCGTGATACATCATATGATTTTTGGTAAGTTAAATTTTCCTTTTTTAGTATAGTTTGAATATCTGTCTGATCTCGGTAAACTTTAAAACCCGCTTGCGATAAATGACCCTCAAACCCAGGTAGTAATTGTTGGATATTGATTATTTCACTAAAGGCTAACTCCGGCTTACTTTGATTAAGGTGTGGCAAAAATGATTCTCGGTTATGGGTTGTATAAAGAAAAATAGTTGGTTGATGATCAAGCACGCTGTGTGTTTGATCCTTCTTATTAGCAACCTTCACAAGAGTAGACTGGACGTCTTTAACAATATGTTGACTCTCAACGTATCCAGCGATAGGGCCTATAGGTGAAACAATCGCTGGTAAGACTTCACTCGATGTCGCTAAACGAGGTAATGGCTTAGCCTCTATGACCAGCGTATGAGAGAGTAGTGATGCGTAATAGGAGATATTCTGTTTTAGTACATATGGTGAAATAAGATAGATTAAACCGACAAATATACAACAGAATACTATTTGTAAAAAATAGTAGCCATATTTTTGAGTCAACATTACTAGCCACACCTTTCAATCAATCTCTAATAGTTTAAGTTTATGCTGTTCATTAATAATTAGACCTTGTTAGCAGCATTTTCAATATAATCATGAATGCCTTTTGCTAGTAACTGTTGCAGGTAATGGATATCATCATCAATCGATTTAGGTGTCACGATTAAATTTCTTCCCTCATCAGTTAACACCTCGTTTATAAGATGTCGCTGGTCATCTGTTGAAAGAGACCCAAATAAACCAAAATATTTATTTGCTTCGCTACCTGTTAATGGTTCTGTTTCTTCAATATCTCCAACATGAAGCACACCTTGAAACAGACGTTGTTTAGGCGCACGAAGTGCTTCTTGTGCTTTATTGAAATATTTAGACATAACGGTCATTGCATCATACGTAACCGTCACAGCATCAACAACGGTTGGTATACCCATACTAATAACAGGGACACCTAAATAGGCTTGATCAATTGATTGTCTTTTTTGACCTACACCAGACCCGGGTTGAATGCCTGTATTGCTAAGTTGAATGGTTCGATTAACACGCTCAACATGACGAGCTTTTAATGCATCAATCAAAATTACAAGCTCTGGTTTTGTCTCCTTAACGACACCTTTAATTAAAGCTTCCGTCTCCAAACCCGTTACCCCCATCACACCCGGAACAAAGGTGCTTAAAGAAGGTGTCGGCTTTACATCTAAATGTTCAGTGACATTTAAATAATTAATAACACCTGGTCCAAGTGCATCAGGCGTAACGCGGGCGTTACCCAAACCTACAACTAAAATTTTTTTGTATCGCTCAGGTGACTCAACAAGTGATGTCATTGCGTGACTAATTACTTGAACCACGTTCTTTTTTTCACCGTCACTATCTGCCAGGTGAAAGGATAGATAACGACCCGCTTTTTTATTCGTGTTTTTTTCACCCTGGTCAGTAATTGTCACATCCGAAACAGGGATACCTTCGATAACGACATTGTCGACCTTAATCCCTGTCTCTTTATGTTTAAGCGATGAGACATTTATCACATCTTCCATTTCTAATACTAAATCACTTGAAAATAATGCGGTTTCATCTTGATTCATCAACGTTTCCTCATCTCTTAGAATTTTTTAATAGCCTTACCAATTTTATGTTTTTTTAAACAATCTCTTTAATTTCATTATATTTATATTGAAAACTTCGCCAAGCTTTGGTACAATAGCATCTGTTCCATGATTACTTATATGGATGTTTATAGGTGGAGGTGAAAATACATGGCAAATATTAAATCAGCTAAAAAACGTATCCGTACAAATGAGGATGCTCGTTTACTTAATGCACCAGTTAAAACTGAAATGCGTACAATGATTAAACGCGTTGAAAAATTAGTAAATGAAAACAATGTTGAAGATGCGAAAGTAGCTCTTAACGTTGCAATTAAAAAAATTGATAAAGCAGTTCAAAAAGGCATTGTGCACAAAAACAATGGTTCACGTCAAAAATCACGTTTAGTGAGAAAAGTAAATCAATTAGGTGCATAAAAAACTTCAATGACCAACATAAAAAAACGATCCTCATTCGAAAAGGATCGTTTTTTATATGCTCCATTTTAAGTCTAGGCACCGTTATTCAGCTATTAATTTATAAAGTAGCATTTCAAAAGCTATCTTTTTATCCATTCTACCTTGCTTGATTGTATAGTCAGTCTCAGCACATAGATCAATTGCCCGATAAAGTTGCTCATGTGTAAAACGCTTAGCGCGTGTTTCTGACATCTTAACTACATAAGGATGCACTTTGATTTGCTGGACGATTTGCCGTTGACTATAGCCTTTTAATAACAACGTCTTGACTTGATAAATCGTGCGTATTTGTGATGATAGCAATGCCAAAAGCGCAATTTCTTCCTCATTTAATCGGGTTAAATCTTTATACGTATCTAGCGCTAGCGCTAAGTCTTGTTTAATAACGGCATCTACTAATGTGAAGCTTGATGCTTTAGCAGAGTGTGAGATTAACGCCCTAGCATCAGCATCACTGATGACACCCGTCCCTTGAAATAAACTTAACTTTTCTATCTCTTTTTCCAAAAGTTGAAGCGATGCTCCTACTTCTTGAACTAATAAATCCTCAATACGCTTAGAGAAATCAATCCGATACTGTTCTTTAAAGTAGCGAAGCCATGGGTCTAAATCACGTTCCACAATTGATTTACATTCAATAAATTCCCCTAACTGTTTTAACTGTTTGACAACTTTTTTTCTTTCATCTAATTTCTCAAAAGGGACGACAAATATTAATGTCGAGAAGTCAACCGGGTTCAACAAATATTCTTGTAAGCGATCTAAGTCATGTTCAACGACTGATTTTACCCGTTTTCCAGTTAAGAAATAACTCATCTCACAAACAACGACCTTACTCCCGCCAAAAAAAGGAAACGTTTCAACTTCTAACAACGCATTAGATATAGGTTGTTCTTCCATGTCAAATGTAATTAATTGATCTTCTTTTTCATCTTGGTTAAGCTTAAGATCAGTAATAGATTGAATAAGCGACTCTATAAGATAGCGTTCATCACCGTATACGACAATCACCGGTTGTTTAGCTATTTTCTTAATGTTTTGTTTTGCTGATAAATAATTCATAATTTTTTGCTCTTAACATTCAAGAGCCGACCTCCCCTCATACATCGTTTGTAACGATGACTCTCTATTTAGTTTAAAGATGTTTAAGCTACTTCGCAACACTTAAAACATTCAAAACATCATTCATTTAATTGTTTGTTGATTTACAACGTCGATTCGATACCAACCGTTGGACTTATGATAACGGTAAGTAATTGCACCATGTGTATCGGTACGATAGATTGTAACTTGCTTTTTTTCTAATCGGGTTAAAACATCGTCATGCGGGTGACCAAAACTGTTGTTCTGACCAACCGAAATAAATGCATAGGTAGGCTGAATCGCTTCAAGAAATGCTTGATGCGTTGAAGTAGCGCTGCCGTGGTGAGGCACCATTAATACATCAATACTGTGTAAACGATATGTGTCTAAATAGTCTTTTTCTATTTCTTTTGAAATATCTCCTGTAAGAAGAAATGTTAGTGGACCCAATAAGACACGTATCACCATGGATTGGTCATTTTCATCTGAGTGCGACTTTACCGGAAGTAAAACATCAAAATTACTCCCCTTAATGTTATATCTGAAACCACTATTTAATACGGTATTGGATAGTTTATCGGGTAATAGCGCATCATCGAAGTAAGGGGATGTATAAACATTCATCACCTTGAAATCCTTTATAAGATACTTTAAACTACCGAAGTGATCTTGATGAGCATGAGATAAAAAAACACCATCAACTTGCGTAATGCCTCTGTAATGTAAATACGGCTTTATTATACGTAAGTATGCTTTATCCGTTGGCTCAATAAAATCATTGCCAACCGTTGCACCAATATCATAAATAAACACACCTTGCCGATGTGGTGTTTCAATTACCAACACATTGGCTTGGCCAATACTGAGCTGGGTAACAGATCCGAAAGGACTAAGATACGGGGCTAATTTCATCATACCTATTACAAAAAAAAGCAATAGGCCAAACATACAGGCTTTTTTATTGCGCTTTAAATCAATCCATTTTAGCACAATAAATAACACGATAAAATAGCATAACATATGAAACGTATCAGGCTTACCAGTAACAAGTGGCCAGTAAAACATCCTGTCCACACTATCTAAAAAATAATATATAGTTGAGAACAGCCAGGTTAACAGAGGATCAACTAACCAAAGAACAGACGGTATAAACAAACTGATAAAAAAGCTTAAAAATGCTAGCGGGATAATGATAAGTGAAAAAAAGAGACTGATTGGCGGATTAACCAATAAACTAACGGGGTTAATGTAATAAAAGCGACTCAGTTGGAGGGGTAAAGTAATAAAGAAACTGATACTGGTGACAAATAGCAAGAGCTGCCATGATTTATTGCACCTAGCAAAAATTGGTTTAGATAAGAGGAGACTATACGTTACGAGAAAGGAGTATTGAAAGCCTAATTGATAAATCCAGTGCGGCCAAACAATCACTAAGAATAAGAAAACAAGCGACAATGCATCCATTGTTTCGATTTTCCACTTAATACTAAGTGCAAAATAACCCAGCAAACCTACTAAACTTGCCCGAAAAACCGATGGTGAACCACCTGCAATAAAAGGAACCAGCAAAAAAACAACAAGTAATAAACGGAGTGTAAGCTCTTTAGTAAAATAGAATAGTCGTTTAAACATAAATGATAGCCATAAAATAAACAAGCCAACATGCAGGCCAGAAATAGCGAGTAAATGCGTTAGATGCCATCGTGTAAATAAGGAGGTGAAATCTTCATCTAGGAAACTTCTATCTCCTAGAACAAGGGCACTAACTAAACTCGATGATGTCTCACTTAATTCAGCTATCACTTTTTCTAACACGCTTCCTCTTAGGGTGAACAAGGGAGTATAAAACCTTTCTCCTGTGTAGGTAACATGCGTTGCAATCCTTTGCGCAGTAACATTTTCTGATAGTAAGTATGACTCATAATCGAAACTTCCTGGATTTTCTAGTATTTCTCGACGATCTTCTTCAACAGTCACTGCAAGTTGTTGTCCCTCAACAAGATTAAAGCTAAGTTCATCAAAGTGAGTGATTAACATATGTGTCTGCTGATTGTTTGGTTTAACTATAAAACGCTGATAGTCTGTGCGATTTATTTTCACGTCTTTGACCTCAACCATTAATTCAGGTTCAAAAGGCCTCTCTTGATCGTATTTAACGATTGTGTTGTAGTGAGTGAACCTAAAGAGGAGGAGTAAGAGAAAAGAAAACAAACAGAACGCCTCAAATAAAGTGATCCGATTTAATATGATGAGCATACTAACTAGCAATAGTGTAAAGATGATTGTAAGACTGCGTGAGGAGGTAGTGGAGGATACATAAACAACTAAACAACATAATAAAACAAAAATATAGAGACGATGTGTCATAAGAGCACCCCACATATTATGTAAGGCGCCCCTCTTTTACTCAAGTTTATGTACCAAGGCCAAAGCATCTTCATCTAAAGGTACATGCACTGTTTCTACACCTGCTTCTCTAAAAAGTTCGATTGCATACGGATGATTCTTATAATCTTTTGCGTAATACACCTTTTTAATCCCTGCTTGAATGACAGATTTTGTACACTGTAGACAAGGGAAATGTGTCACGTAAATTTCAGCACCATCTGTTGGGACGCCAAACTTTGCACATTGTAATACAGCGTTCATTTCTGCATGCACTGTTCTTACACAATGGTTATCGATTACATAACACCCGGCATCCGTGCAGTGCGCACTGCCTGATACACTACCATTATATCCACCAGCAATAATCCGCTTATCTCTAACAATTGTTGCTCCAACCGTTAATCGTTCACATGTGCTACGCAAAGCAATTAAATGTGTTTGCGCCATAAAATATTGATGCCAAGAAATTCTTTCCATTCAATCATTCCTTTCATTTTACCCTAGGGAATTTGGACAATTTCTGCGAAAGCCGCAATGGTTTTTTCCCCAATACCTGATACGTTTACTAAGTCATCAATCGTTTGAAACGGACCATGTTGTTCGATATATTGAACAATAGCCTCTGCTTTTTTTTGACCTATTCCCGGAAGTGATGTTAATTCTTCAATTGTCGCAGAATTGATTCTTATTTTATCATGATTTTGACCCGTATAGAGGTCCAACTTCTCTTCAAGTATTTGCTCATTTACATTAGGAACGTAAATAACCATCTCATCATGTACTTTCATCGCTAAATTCACATACCTTATATCAGCTTCTGGCGAAAATCCACCTGCCATTTCAATGGCATCGATCACCCGCATATTATTTCTTATACGGTACACACCCGGTTGATACACTTCACCTTTGATATCAACGTATAAAGATGGCTGATCCTTTAGACTATCATTTTGATCATTGGTAGCATCGCTCACCGCTTTATCATTCAATCCACCACTAGACGGCGTACTACTTAACTCTATTTCTGCTAACGGGGAGCGTTCATCTATCCCTTGTGACGGTTGTATTAGCACGATAATTGTTCCGAAAATAAATAATATGATGAGTGCAATGACTAATTTATATTCTTTAAACCGTTCCATACATTACCCCTCTTCTTAAGAGAATCCCTGAACTCCCAGATCTAAAATCCGCTTGGATTTTCACGGAAAGCATCATCTTGCCAAAAAAGATACATTAGTTATACCACATACGCTACGCCCTTTAAAAAGGAGAATAAAATAAAAAAAACACAAAAGCTGGATTAAAAGCAAACAAAAATACAACTTGTTTGTTTTTAATTCAATCTTTTATGTTTTATTCAGCTTATTTATTTTTTGGCGACAAAAAACATTCGTTCAGTTTTGTTCTCTTGATCGATATCAATGGGTGTTTCACTAAAATCCCCATAAGTCATAACCTCACTAAAACCAACGCGGCTTAACCAAGATTTGTATTGGGACATACTATACGTTCGTTGGTGATGCGACTCATCATAACGTTTGTAGTGTTCGCCCTCCCTAATAAAAAAAGTCAAATCATGTGTCATCGCACCAGGTGAATCACCGCGATCACAAAACCAGATATAACTATAGTCCTCTTGAACTTCTGAGTAGACTTGATCACTCATTTTTTCCACATGATTTAAACTATGCACGTCGAACATAAACTGACCACCAGGACTTAAACTATCATAGATTGCTTGAAATGTTTTAAGGACGTCTTCTTTTTCTGTCACATAGTTGATGACATCACAATAACTTATGATAAGCTGTTGATCAACAAAGCCTGAAAGCTCTCTAATATCTTGTTTAACCCACTGAATACGGTTATTACCACCACTTCGATAGGCTGCTTCTGTTAACATTTCTTCTGATAAATCTACCCCAGTCATGTGATAACCCAACTGGCTAAGACGACGTGTAATCTGACCTGTTCCACAACCAACATCTAAAATTGATTGCACCGGGTTGGCCCGCATTTTCTCAGTAAAATTAACCCACATATCATAAGGTGCATCTTGCATAAGTTCATCATACAGTGAAGCTAAATATTGATACGACATCACTAAGCCTCGTCATTTGAAGATAAAGCTAATACAGGTGCATCTCCCCAGAGGCGTTCCAAGTTATAATAATTTCTTTCTTCTTTATGGAAGACATGACAAACTACATCGCCAATATCAACGAGAATCCAACGCGCTTTATCAAAGCCTTCCAGCTTTTTCACTTCAATTCCAGCTTTTTCTGCTTGGTCTTTTATTTCACGTGCAATAGCTTGAACTTGACGTTCATTAGACGCATCACAAATTAAGTAGTAATCCGCAACTGATGTTAATTCCCTTACATCTAATCCAATAATGTCATAACCCCGTTTTTCATCGGCCGCTTTTGCTGCTAATTCTAAAAGTTCTTTACTAGTCAATAAAACCCCTCCTAAATATCTTTCCTATTCATTTTTATTCTGTCGTTGCCTATTTAACTCGATCCACCAAATCATTGTATAAATTCAATGCATCTGGGTACACTTTACGTGATTTACTTACCAGAAAGCTTATAGAGTTTTTGCAAGCTAAAAAAACAGCCGCATCAAGATCATACGTCGCCTTGCGTCTAACTACTTCTATTCCTGGTATATCACGACCAGGTTCAATATAATCCGCTAAATAAACAACCTTTTCTAAATCCGTCATTTGTTTATGCCCTGTCGTGTGCCAAAAAATTGCGGCACGTACGTCACTGCTCTTGATACCGAGTTCAGTTTCGACAAGTACTGAAGCAACAGGACCGTGCCAGAGCTCATGGTGATAATCTAACAAGTCATTAGGTAACGTTGCTGTCATTTCTATTATGCGTCTCATCTCATCAAGTGGTCGATACTTACAATAATCATGAAAGACACTTGCTAGCATCGCTTTTTCTGGGACAACATGAAACCGAGCCGCAAGTTCAAGTGCCGTTTCTGTCACACGTTCTGTGTGTAAGTAGCGTGATTCCGTTAAGTGTGGTTTGACTAAACTTAATGCTTGTTGTTTATTCATACAGCTTATGCTCCCTTATATACCGGTCAACGGATTCAGGTAATAAATAGCGCACTGGTCGCCTCGTTTTGATTCGTGAACGAACGTCTGACGAGGAGATGTCCACCACTAAACTGTCAACAAGTCGAACAGGATAAGGAGTCACTAAATCAAAACCAGGACGCTTAACACCAACAAATTGAATAGCATGAATCAACTCATCGATTGCTTGCCATTGTGGTAAATATTCGACCATATCTGCACCAATGATAAAGTAAAAATCAATGTCTGGATATAATTCTTTTAACTGTTTAATTGTATCAATTGTGTATGATGGACCTGTGCGTTGCAACTCTATACCTTTGACGAAAAAGTAATCTCTGCCACTTGTTGCTTTTTCCACCATCTCTAATCGCTTATCTGCACTTACACTGGCAGCATTTTTATGGGGTGGTATTTGAGAAGGGATAAACCATACTTCATCTAAACCTAACTCATGATAGACATCATCTGCGATAATTAAGTGACCGATATGAGGCGGATCAAATGTCCCACCTAACAGTCCAATCTTTTTCATAAAGACAAACTCCCTTAAGGTAACTGAATAGTTGGCTTTTCTATTGATGGCTTATATAAAACAATCGTATGGCCAATAACCTGAACCAACTCACTATCTGTCCCCTCAACTAAGGCTGAAGCAACCTCTGCTGTTTCTTCTAAACAGTTTTGTAACACGGTGACTTTGATCAGCTCACGTTTTTCTAACGCTTCATTAATTGTTGTCACCATGTTTTCATTTACACCATCTTTTCCCACTTGAAAAATCGGACGTAAATGGTGTGCTTCCGCACGTAAAAATCTTTTTTGTTTACCTGTTAACATACATATTCCCTCGTTTCATTTTATTAATTTTTCTTCAAATGCTTGAATAACTGGTCGTACATCAACAGTAAAACCTGTCCAAAGTTTAAACGCTAATGCCGCTTGATAAACGAGCATCTCATGCCCATGATGAATCTGAGCCCCTCTTTTTTTTGCGTCTTGTAATAGCGTTGTATGAAATGGTTTATAGACAATATCACTTACAACGGTATCCTTTGATAAGTGTTTTAGACTGATCGCTTGATTTCGGGTGTGAGGTTCCATTCCGACAGACGTTGTATTGATTATACAGTCATACATATCGAGCGTTTTTTCAGCTTCTTCATAGCTGATACCCGCCAATTGTTTTGAACCTGATAGTGACTCAAGTAATGCATCTGCTTTTTCCACCGTACGGTTACAAACAGTAATCGCGTCACATATCTCATTATTAAGCGCATGAACAATTCCGCGGCTTGCACCACCCGCACCTAACACAAGAAAGCGACTTTTCGTTGTAAATAACGCTGGAAAATGGTATTTGAGCGAGGTGACATAACCTCTCCCATCAGTATTATATCCAATCCACTTGTCATCCTCTACAACTACCGTATTGACCGCTCCTATTGCTTCTGCTTCTGAGTCAACACGATCAAGAAACGGCAAGATATCTACTTTATACGGAATCGTAATGTTAAAGCCATCACAGCCCATTTCCTTTAAACGTGTTACTTCTTCACTAAATGTTTTCGGTGATATTTCTTTTAATTCATAGTGACCTTCTAGCTTGGCTTGCGATAAAAAAGCTTGATGTAAAAAAGGTGACATTGAGTGACCAAGTGGGTAACCTAATAAATAAAACTGCATCTTTTCACCTACTTATATAATAGCTGGTCGAACGCTAACAGGGACATCACTTGGCGATGACACAGCGAGCGTTGCAGGGGCACCTGAAAGTGTAATCCAACCTAGACCTGGTAGAACAATGTCTGTCTTATCTTCAGATATTTTAAACGTTCTCTCTTGTAACGGTGGATATTCAGCTTTAGATTCGGCACTTGGCGGAGTTAATAAATCACCTAAATGGTCTACATAGAGTTGATCCGCTTTTTCAAGTTTCGTTCGGTGAATATCTAAGGCATTAGAAAAGTATAACACAAACGGTTGCTTCTCACCTTTAATAAAATCAATCCGGACTAATCCACCAACAAACAACGTTTGTTGGTCATTCAATTGATATACACGCGGTTTTATTTCTTTTGTTGGGGTAATTGTTTTGATATCTTGCTTAGATAAATAATGCGTAAGTTGCTGACGATTAATAACGCCTGGTGTGTCATAAAGACTCGCATGTTGATCGAGAGGAATATCTATAAAACCAAGTGTTGTACCAGGAAAGTATGATGTTGTAATCGCATCTTTTGTTCCTGTTGATTCACTGATTAAATAATTAATAAATGTTGATTTTCCTACATTGGTACATCCAACAACATATACGTCTTTCCCTTTACGATACCACTCAATGTTTTCCTTCGCCTCTCCAAAACCTTTACCTGTTTTAGATGAAACTAAAAAGACATCTTGTACAGTCAAGCCATAATCTTTTGCTGATTTTTTCATCCATTGCTTTAGTCGACGTAAATTTGTTGATTTAGGTAATAAGTCAATTTTGTTACCAATAAGAATAATGGGGTTATTGCCAGTTAATCGGTGTAAACTCTTAATAAAACTACCGTTAAAATCAAACACATCTACAATCTTTACAACTAAGCTCTTTGTCTTTGCAATCTGACTGATCATCTTTAAGAAATCACCATCAGAATACCCTACATCTTGCACTTCATTATAATGTTTAAGTCGGAAACAACGTTGACAAATAATTTCCTCATTTTCAAGTGCTGATTTGGGTACAAATCCTGCTTTTTCTTTATTTTCTGTTTGAATCTCTACACCACAGCCTTGACATGTTATTTTTTCTTCCCTTGCCATTCGATCCAACCTCTTTTCTCTAGTTTATTTAGTATAAAACGTTCAATTTTTCGGTTAAACTTTGTTGCTTTATCATCTGTTTGCAAGATTGGTACGACAAGAATGGTATGAAAACCGCTACGATTACCGCCAAGTATATCTGTCATAATCTGGTCACCAATGACGACCACTTCTTCTTTCTTTAACTGCATCTCTTTTAGAGACTTGTAAAAAGCTGTTTTTAACGGCTTGTTTGCCCGATGAATGTACGGTCGATTAAGTGGTGTAGTAAAATGCTTTACTCTCTTTTTATCATTATTAGACACAACACTCACCTTAATGCCATGTTGAGCCATTTGATCAAACCACTCAGTAATAGCTTCTGTAGCATCAGGTTCATTCCAAGCGACTAAGGTATTATCTAAATCAGTTATAATTCCCTTAATATTTCTTTCCTTTAATAATTCTGGTGTGATTTCAAAAATATCTTTAACGTGTTGGTCAGGTAAAAACTTTTTCAACAAAATTAACTCACCTCAATATGTTCATTGTATAGCTTTATTATATGCGTGAACAAGTTTATTCACATATGTTTCAGCCAAACTGACATTATTTTATCATAACATGACAAAAAGCGTTCGACAAATCTCTCCATTATTTTCGTTGTGGATAACTTTATCTACATACCAATAACTTCGTAAGTTTACGTATATAAAGGTTTTCTAATAGTCCAAGCTGAATTACACACAGTTTATCTACAGGTTTTACACAATTCGTCTTAAGTTGTCAAAATAAAACGGATTTGATAGAGTATACTTATCCTTAAAAGAAAGGAACGAAATTAATGCACCATCTATCCAATCACCAACTCATTGAAACATTAGAAAAAGCGAAACAACTTTCGTTAGATAAACACTTCATTTTATTAATTTTTTTAGAGATGGAGAAAAGACAGCTTAACAAACCAAAAAAACATCAGCATAATTCAGTTCATTCATCATAAGTTATATTATAACGAAAATGGTGGTGATTGTATTGTCAACTTGGTTTTTTCTTCTTCACTTCCTGATGAATAACAGCTTTTTGTTTGTGACATATGTTAAACACCAAACCTTTCCTCATCCGTTAAAAAAAGAAGAAGAGCATGCCTTTATCTCCGCAGCTATAGCTGGAGATCAAGATGCCCGGCATAAACTCATTGAACATAACCTACGGCTAGTCTGCCATTTAGTCAAGAAATACGAAAAAAAGTCAACACATCAAGATGATTTAATATCCATAGGCATTATCGGCTTAATTAAAGCAATTGATACGTACCACCCGGACAAAGGGACCAAATTAGCTACTTATGCCGCTCGTTGTATTGAAAACGAGATTCTCATGTACTTCAGGCAACAAAAGAAAACGACTAAAGAAACATCTTTAGAAGAACCAATCGGACATGATAAAGATGGCCACGCTATCTCCTTATTGGACGTGTTAACTTCCCCTAATATTGACCTAGATGAACAACTCCAAACACATCAGGACCTCGTCAAAATAAAGAAGTACTTCCCCCTATTAGACGCACGTGAAAAAAATGTGCTCGTTATGCGCTTTGGCTTATTTAACTGTGAAGAGAAAACACAAAAACAAATAGCACAACAACTTAATATCTCTCGTAGCTATGTCTCACGTATTGAAAAACGTGCATTATACAAACTATACCAAGCCTATCAACAAGATATATCATCAAATTAAATGCCATGCAAAAGCACCTGCTCTCACACGGCATCTTAAAGTTTATAATTTTGTTAATACAGTCATAATCATTTCAGCCGCATGTTTTGCTGCTTGATCTAAATACGCTTCAAAAGACACATTTGATTCTTTTCCAGCAATATCAGATAATGACCGAATAATTACAAAAGGTACTTGGTACTGATAACATACTTGAGCAATTGCCGCAGCTTCCATTTCGACGGCCATTGCCTCAGGTAAATGTTCTAACACAACGCCCACCTGGCTTTTTGATTGCATAAAACTATCTCCTGTTGCAATTAAGCCTTGCTTTGATTTTACTTGATCGTGTTCACTGATCGCTTCTTCAATCGCATGAATTAATCGGGTATCTGCATGATACATAGCAGGCATGCCTGGCACTTGACCATATTGATAATTAAAAGCACGCACATCAACATCATGATGCACAACATCTCTGCCAATGACAATATCACCTACAGACAAACTTTCATCAAGTCCACCAGCAGAACCTGTATTTATCACCGCTTCTACATTAAACCTTTCCAGTAAGATCGTCGTTGCAAGCGCCGCATTTACTTTTCCTATGCCTGACTGCAATAAAACGATGGACTTTTCTTTTAATGTACCAACAGTAAATTGGCAATTGGCGACAGTCACCTCATCCTTTACAACCATCTGCTGTTTTAGCAGTCTTACTTCTTCATCCATTGCACCTATAATGCCAATTGTCACATCTCTATCCCCTATCTCCATATACGTTTCTAGTTGGTCTCATCAACTTCTGTTATATTTTCTTGGTCGTTGTCACTATTGCTATTAGATGAAAAACGATTCATCTGGTCATGACTATGTAACATATCTACTTGTGTCGGCGTATAGCCCTGATTTTCTCTCCACTCGATATGTACGCGGAAGTTTTCACTAGATAAACGGTCAGTATATGTCGTAATCACTTTTCCAGGTCCGTTACCACTGACCCATAAATATTGCATATTTTCCGCATCAATCCCTGTAGCGAGTGTCGCTGCTTGTAACATTTCTTTCCAGTCCGTTGAATCTTTTTCAAAGCTAATCGCGTGTGGCTCTTCTTGCACCGTAAGAATAGGTTGCCAATCTGCCGTATAGCTTGAAACGACATTTTCTTCCGCAGACTCAACAAAGGTTAATTCATAATCATCCGGCGTTTTAGGTGACAAATCCCCATCAGCCTCTGTATTTGGTCTATCCGTTGGTCCATCCTCTTCGTCGTCTTCATCGTCAGTAGGAATGATATCTGATCGTTCTGATTCATCATTCTCTTGATCCAAAGCTGTTGGGTCGTCCATTCCCTCTTCATTTGCCCCACGGTCACTGTACATCAAATTTGCGATGATCGGCGCACTTATAATTGATAGTATAAAAATCAGAAGAATGCCTACCAAAACAATGATCCAACGATTGTTTTTACGTTTTTTCTTTAGACGTCTTGTTCTGCTGAATACTAAGTCTTCATCTTGCACAATGAGTCGCCTCCCTATACTTCATACTACAACCTTTAGTATACAATAGTTCTCGATCACGCGCTATAAATCAAAAGAAAAAGTGACTTTTCTTAGGCGAGGGAGAGCAGCCTTTGATGACCGGTCTCTTAGACGAAAGAAAGCCACTGTATTCACAATTATTTTACACCTGTAATACGCACAAGCATATCGCCACCAGGTGTCGGGACACTCACTTCCTGACCAATCTCACAGCCGATAAGGCTTTTAGCTATAGGTGAATCGTTTGAAATTTTACCTTCAAACGGATCAGCTTCAGCACTACCAACAATAGTATATTCTTCTTCATCACCATCTGGCAATTCAACAAATGTCACTGTACGCCCCATTTGCACAGTTGATTGATCACTATCATCATTCTCGATAATAACAGCGTTACGAATCATTGTTTCAACTTGAGTAATACGCGACTCAACGAAGGCTTGATCATCTTTTGCAGCATCGTATTCTGAGTTCTCTGACAAGTCTCCAAAATCACGTGCAACTTTGATACGCTCGACAACTTCTGGACGTCTAACTGTTTTTAAATGTTCTAATTCACGCTCTAACTTTTCTTTACCTTCTTCGGTCATATAATAACTTTTTTCTAAAGCCATGACTAACTCTCCTTTTAATACAATTCACGTTATGTGTCTCTTTTATAGTATGCCATCTTTTATTCAATGATGATTAAAAGACTATTAAAAATCATAGTAACGGATTCTCAACAATATTTCAATAGCTTTTTACATTTCCTTCATAACTTCTGAAAGCGTTTTGCATTATTTATGTTGTTTGGTTAAAATCATTTCGATTTTAGTGGCCATAATATCAATAGCCACATGATTCTCTCCACCTTCTGGGATAATAAGGTCCGCGTAGCGCTTGGTTGGTTCTGTAAACTGCAAATGCATGGGTCTTACGACCGTTAAGTATTGTTCAATGACTGAATCAATCGTCCGTCCACGTTCATTAATATCACGTAATAATCTGCGTATAATCCGTAAATCCGCATCCGTATCAACAAAAACTTTAATGTCCATCAAATCTCTTAAGCGCTCGTCCTCAAGGACAAGAATCCCTTCTAAGATGATCACTTCTTTTGGTTCAACTAACATCGTATCGTCTGATCGTGTATGACGTTTAAAGTCATAGATTGGCTTTTTTATTTCTTGATGATCTAATAACTGTTGCATATGCTCAACTAATAGATCATTATCAAATGCGAATGGATGATCATAATTTGTTTTTAATCTCTCTTCAAATGGTAAATGCGATTGGTCTTTATAATAGAAATCTTGTTCAATCACTAAAACCGATTTGTCTTCAAAACGATCACAAATTGATCGGGTTACTGACGTCTTGCCTGAACCTGAACCGCCTGATACACCAATTACAATTGGTTTACTTCTTTCACTTGTCATTTAGAAAACTCCTTTTCTTCATTCGGTTGATCAGATTGCGTTGTAATAGCCACACCATCACCTATTGGGACAATGATGGTCTCATAACCTGGCAAACTGCTTAACCATTGATTGTATTTATCTATTTTTTGAGAGAGTTTTGCTAATCTCTTACTTGCTTCTTGCGCATCAGATACATAACCTTTAAATAGGACATTATCCGTAATAATAACCGCATCTGATTGAATATGTTGAGTAAACGTTTCAAAAAAGCGTTGATACTGACCTTTAGCCGCATCAATAAATATCATGTCATATGGACCCTTACTGTTAAGTTCTTCAGCTATATCAAACGCATCGCCAAGTAATAGTTCAATTTGGTGATGTTTATCATAAGCCTTTATATGCTCAACAGCTTCATCGTAACGCGCGCGATCACGCTCGACGGTCACAATGTGTATAGTTTCATTCACACTTGCCATTTGTAAAGATGAATAGCCAATGGCAGCCCCTATCTCTAAAATGCGCTTAGGTGCTTTTAATCGAATCAATTGTTTTAAAAAAGCAATCCCATCACGTTCCATAATGGGAACATTTTGCAATTTTGCTTTTTGCTCAATGAGATCAAAAGGAAAATCAGACGGTTTAATCAATGAGGCTACATAGCCAAATACATGATCTTTCACTTAGTTCCCCCCTATTTTTTACTTGTACATAGAAAATCAGGGAAGTCAACTTCCCTGATTAGATTTTAAATATCACGATTTAAATATTCATTTGCTTTTCGACGATGTTCTTCGAATGTTTCAGAATAATAAATATTACCTTCTGCCGCAACAAAGAACAAATAATTTGTTTCTGTTGGGTTCAACACAGCATCAAGTGAGCTAACACCAAAGTTAGAGATAGGACCAATAGGTAAACCAAAGACTCTATACGTATTGTATGGTGAGTCAATTTCTAAATCTGAAAAGAGCACACGATCTTTATGTTCTCCGAGCGCATAAAGCACTGTAGGATCTGTCTCAAGGCGCATACCTTCTTCAAGTCGATTATAGAAGACGCCAGCAATTAACTTACGCTCCTCTTCGTTACGCGCTTCACGTTCCACGATTGAGCTAAAAGTGAAAATCTCATGGACACTAAATTGCTCTAATTCATCAATCTCACCATAATACTCCAACAAAACGTCTTCTGTTCTATCAAGCATTTGTTCAACTAATGACTCTACTTTTGGATTTTCTTCATATACGGGATATGTTGCCGCGAATAAATAACCTTCTAGCGGATATCGAATGTCATCATCTAAGATGACTTCTGATAAAATACTAGGATAACGTTCAATAAGTGATTTGATGTAATCTTCATCACGCATTAATTCTAGAAAAGCGTCTTCATCAATATTCGCGTTATTTGCTAAAAGTCCCGCAATTTCTTCGATTGTCCGCCCTTCAGGAATGGTTACATAAAAAAGTGCCTCTTCATATACACGACCAGATTGTAAAGCATCAGAAACCTCTGCAAGCGTCATACTTGGTGAGAGTGTATATTCTCCAGCTTGAAAATCAGCCACGTTATTTACTTTAATATAAATTCGATAGATGAGCGCATTATTAATAATGCCATTGTTTTCTAAAATATCTGCAATGGTTGATGATGAAGATCCTAATGGAATATCTACAACCACTTGCTCATCACTTGCTTCATTTACAGGGCTCAATCCATCTGTAATATAATCATAAACTAACTTCCCGCCAATTCCAAACAACAACAATAAAACAAGCAGTGAAACGACGACAATTTTTCGGGTAATACTTGCCTCTTTTGCTCGCACTAAGAAATTAGCGCGCATTTGTTGTTTCGTCTTTTCAAATGTATTAGTTGAAACTGATTCATCATTAATTTCATTTTTATTAGTTAATTCTGAGTTGTCTTTTTTTTCATTTGTCACATGCGTCCCTCCTCATCTGATACATTATACTAAAAGCTGCGTGATTTTTCCACAGGTTTCTCTTAATTATCGCTAATGGGTCAACAACCGAGCTTATATTTAAAAAGAGGGGATGCACAATCATCATTCCTTTAGCTTAGTAACACCAAAGAAAAAGCATACAATGGCATCACGCACCTTTGTATGCTTTTACATATATTATAGATCCATCTGATCAACGAGCGTATTGAAAGTCTCTTCAACAATATCCCATTCTTCGTCAGATTCGATTGAAAATAACATTAAGTCGTCCTGATTATCTTTTTCCTCATATCGGAAAACAAACACTTCTTGCTCTTCATCCTCAGATTGCTCAACAGGGACAACCGCAACATATGATTGGTTATTTTCCTCGATGTCGAAAGTGAAAATCACCTCATACAAGTTTTCTTCTCCATTTTCACCAGGAATAATTATGCGTTCTTCTTCAATTAAAGCCATTTAATATAGCCTCCTTTTGTTTTTATTTTGAATCAAGGTAACCTTGTAAAATCATGACAGCAGCCATTTTATCGATGACTTTTTTTCGTTTTTTTCGACTCACATCTGCTTCAAGTAAAATACGTTCTGCTGCCATGGTAGATAGACGTTCATCCCACATAACAGTTGGTAAATTAAATGTCGCTTCGATATACTTAGCATATTCTATCGCCTTTTTACCTCGGTCACCTACATCATTATTCATGTGTTTCGGTAAACCGACAACAACTTCTGAAATCTCATGCTCTTTAATAATTTTGGCTAACGCTTCGTCTGCTGATGCTACATCTTCTTCATCCCAACGAATCGTTGTAATGCCTTGTGCTGTCCACCCTAACATATCGCTTACAGCAACACCAATCGTTTTAGAACCGACATCTAAACCCATTTTTTTCATGTTATACCTCTTTATGTTGATCAATGAAATCTTTCACTAACACTTCGATGAGTTCATCACGATCGAGGCGACGAATAAGGTTTCGTGCATCCTTATAACGCGGTATATACGCAGGATCACCTGAGAGCAAATAACCAACAATTTGATTAATAGGGTGATAGCCTTTTTCCTCTAATGCGTCATACACAGTTAATAAGACGTCTTTAACGTTCGTTTCAACTGGTTCCTCTGAGAAGTTAAATTTCATCGTCTGATCCATATTCTCCATACTAACACCTCGTCCTTAACTGAAGTTTTCTTCTTTTTCGTATTCTTAGACTTACGTCCATTATACCGTTAAACTGGATCAATTAACAAGTTATCCAATAGAAGAAATCATAGTTTTTACTTCTTGAAGTGCTTCTTGAATTTTTTCTGGTGATTTACCACCCGCTTGAGCCATGTCCGGACGGCCACCACCGCCACCGCCACAAATTGTTGCAGCCTGTTTAATCAACTTCCCAGCATGATACCCACGTGCCACTAAATCCTTTGATACCCCACTGGCAAATTGTACTTTTCCATCATTGGTTGTCGCAAGTAAAATAATACCCGATGGCATTTTCTGCTTTAAATCGTCAACCATGGCACGTAACTGATTCATATCAGACACATTTACTTGTTCAATTAAACAACTTACCTCATTAATTTGTTCAATTTTATCTAAAATATTCTTTGCTTCCTGGGTCGATAATTTCTGTTGCAGCGTATCATATTCTTTTTGCAATTGTTTAAATTCCTTAAATAACTGGTCAAGTTTTTCTGGAACAGCAAGTGGTGTCGCTTTTAATAAGTGACCTGCTTCTTTTAGCGCGCGCTCTTGGTTACTAACAAATTCATACGCCCCTTTTGCTGTAACAGCCTCAATTCGGCGCGTGCCCGCACCAATACCTGATTCAGAAACAAGTTTAAACAAGCCGATCTCTGCTGTATTATTCACATGGCAACCACCACAAAGCTCGAGGCTATATTCACCTACTTTAACAACGCGGACAACATCACCATATTTTTCACCAAACAACGCCATGGCACCCATCGCTTTCGCTTCATCAATTGAATAGTGAGCGATATCAACCGGTAAGGATGCCCAAATTTGTTCATTTACTTTTGACTCAACTAAGTGTAATTCCTCAGCTGTAACGGCACTAAAGTGTGAAAAATCAAAACGCAAGCGTCCATCATCAACAAGTGATCCGGCTTGATTCACATGTGTACCGAGTACGTCTTTTAATGCTTGATGCAGAAGATGTGTGGCTGTATGGTTTTTCTCAGTTAATAATCGACGCGTTTGATCAATTTCCGCGGACACAGATGAATCTAGCGTTAGATGTCCTTGAACAATCTCCACACGATGGAGGTGTTGGCCTTTTGGTGCTTTTTTAACTTCTTTAACTAGCGCTTTAAATGTATCATTAAAAATTATACCTAAGTCTGACTGTTGACCGCCACTTTCTGCATAAAATGGCGTTTCGGCTAAAACGATAAACGCTGTTTTTCCGCCTGTTTGTTCAACAAACGTTTGGTTTTCAATAATTGATACAACTGTTGTATTAACGAGATATTGATCATAACCGACAAACGTGCTCTCTCTTGTTAATTCACTAAAAACACCGTCTTGTACTTGCATCGAATCAACTTTTTGACGCGCATTACGTGCGCGTTCTCTTTGCTTTTGCATTTCCTCAGCAAAACCTGCTTCATCAATTGTAAAACCTTTTTCGTGCGCGTATTCTTCTGTTAGCTCTTTAGGAAAACCATACGTATCATATAACTTGAACACATAAGCGCCTGGGACAACTGTTTCATTTTTCTTTTTTTGTTCATCGATAATTTCTGACAAGATAATCAAACCATCATGTAATGTTTCATGGAAACGCTCTTCTTCTGTTTGAATAACATTCATAATAAACGCTTGTTTTTGTTTGACTTCAGGATAAAAAGCTTCCATTATTGATGCCACTGTCGGTACAAGCGATGCCATAAATGCGCGTTCAATGCCCAATTGTTTACTAAAACGCACCGCGCGTCTTAATAGACGACGTAAAACATAGCCACGCCCTTCATTTGAAGGTAAAGCACCATCTCCTACCGCAAAACTCACAGTACGAATATGGTCACTAATTACCTTAAAAGCTGTATCTGTTTCTTTACTATCACCATAATTATAACTTGTTAATTTTTCAACTTCTTTAATAATTGGTAAAAACAAATCCGTTTCAAAATTTGTTTCAGTCCCTTGAATAACTGACACCATCCGCTCTAAGCCCATTCCCGTATCAATGTTTTTCTTCGGTAATGGCGTATACGTATCATCCGGATTATGATTGTATTGTGAGAAAACTAAATTCCAAATTTCCAGATAGCGGTCATTCTCGCCGCCTGGATATAGCTCAGGATCTTCAGGATTATTGCCATAAGCTTCTCCACGGTCATAAAAAATTTCTGTATTTGGACCACTCGGCCCTTCACCAATATCCCAGAAGTTTTCTTCCAAACGAATAATCCGCTCTTCAGGTAATTTGATTGCGTCTTTCCAATAATGAAATGCTTCATCATCTTCTGGATGAACAGTCACCGAAATTTTTTCCGGATCAAAACCTATCCACTTGTCACTCGTTAAAAATTCCCATGCATACTTAATGGCTTCTTCTTTAAAGTAATCTCCAATTGAAAAATTCCCTAACATTTCAAAGAAAGTATGGTGACGAGGCGTATAGCCTACATTTTCAATGTCATTTGTACGAATCGATTTTTGCGCATTTGTTATACGCGGATTCTCTGGAATCACACGCCCGTCAAAGTATTTTTTTAACGTCGCTACCCCTGAATTAATCCATAGTAAGGTTGGGTCTTCTTGGGGAATGAGTGATGCACTCGGTTCCACACGATGACCTTTTGATTCGAAAAAATCTAAGAACATTTGTCTTACTTCACTTGAGGTTAATGCTTTCATTTGTTTTCTCTCCTTTTAATCTCGCATTTTTTGTTTATATTTACCATTATCCATCTAACCAGTAAACCGAAGACAACGTAAAAAACCCCCATCCCTGCAAAAATTGCAGGGACGAGAGTTAACTTCGCGGTACCACCCTGATTATAGCTTTAGCTATCACCTTAGGTGAATGATAACGGTATTCAGCCGGTAAAGGATTAGTTTACACTCTAAACGAGCTTCCATATCTCTTCATTTCGTTAACCTTTCAGCCTATGGGCTAACGTCTCTATAAATGGGCTGATATGTACTCCTGTTTGTCTACGTTTTTTCATTCGTTTCATCGATATTATAGAGAATCTTTCACCAGATGTCAATCGCATACTTGACTCATCTGAACATCCTCTATTTTTTCTTCTCGCGAAGAGACCGCTAAATGCACATCGCCTTCTTCATCAATCATGTATCCAAACCACTCAGCGCCTTTAACTTTAAATTCTAAGCAGCACTCAGCGCAATAGTAGTGACCAGGACCAATAACACCTAAGGTAATGTATTGACAATGATAACAGCGCAACCGAAATCACCTCTTTTTGGCTCAGTATGGCCAAAATAGCGACTTTTATACACGAATTGATGTTATTATAAAAAGTCAAAAGGTGATAATGTCTGTTCTTCTATATCTTCTTCTAGCTGTTGACGGAACGCTTCATCGGTAAATACGTTGGTGATTTTTTCAATCAGTGATGTGTAGCGTTCATTCGTATCAATTTGAGACACCCCATCTAAAAACGCTTGTTTATCACCGCAAATAATCAATGATTGCTTCGCTCGTGTCATCCCGGTGTATAATAAATTCTTTTTTAACATCCGGCGATACGCGCGGTCTACAGGCATCACAACGATTGGAAACTCACTACCTTGTGATTTATGAATCGAAATACAATACGCATGGGTAATGTTAAGTAAATCATTACGCGTATAAATAACATCATCATCTTCAAAAGTAACAACCACTTGTTCCTCTTGTTCGATGTTTTCATTTTCCCTAAAGATCGCGGTAACTTTACCAATATCACCGTTAAAAACATTATCTTCAGGTTGATTGACAAGTTGAATAACTTTATCGCCTGTTCTAAAGATTTGATCTTTGGTATGAAGTTCACGAACGCCTTGTCTTTTCGGGTTAACCATCGCTTGGATGCGCGCATTAATTTCGTTAATACCTACGTCAGTCTTATACATTGGCGCGAGTATCTGTAAGTCCTGAATATCAAAACCTCGCTCAATTGCCCGTAAGACGATCGTTTCAATGGAAAGTAAGAGATGTTCACGCTGGCAAGGTATAAAGTTGAAATCATTTGCCTTCGATAAGTCCGGTAATACGAGTGTATCGTGTTTGACTTTGTGGGCTAAGGTAATGATTTTCGATCCTTCTTTTTGTCGATACACTTCATCTAATTTAATTTTAGGCATTTGATTACTGTGGAGTAAATCACTTAACACTTGGCCAGGTCCAACTGAAGGTAACTGGTCCTCATCACCGACAAGGAGTACTTGCATACTGGAAGGAATGGCTTTAAAAAGTTGATTAGCTAGAAAAATATCGACCATCGAAAACTCATCAATAATAATCATTTTTCCTTCTAACTGATTATCTTGGTCTCTTTCAAAGTTTTGGTGCCCGTCCCAGCCCAGTAGGCGATGAATCGTATACGCGGGAAGCCCCGTTGACTCAGTCATTCTTTTAGCTGCACGACCTGTTGGCGCAGCTAAAATATAGGGGAATTCACTGCGTTTTTTATAATCTTGTAGCTGTATGCTAACATTATTCAGCTCACTAAACGCTTTTAATATTCCTTTAATAACGGTAGTTTTTCCTGTTCCTGGTCCACCAGTTAAAATCATAATTTTCGTCGTGAGCGCTTGTTTAATAGCTTCATACTGAACTTTACCATATGCTAAGTGCTCATCTTCTTCAATTTCACCAACCACTTTCAGTAATTCCGCTTCCACTAAGGATTCCTCAACTACTTGTTCACTAATTCTTTTCAAGTGTGTCGTAAAGCCCGCCTCCGCATAATAACTTACAGGTAAGTAAATGCGCTGGTCTTCTTCAACTAAATAATCTTCTTCATGCATCTCTGTTAACTCTTTTAAAATCAGCTCATCTGTAATATGATAACGCCGCGCTTCAAGTAAACGTCCCACTCTATCAATCAGTACTGGTGTAGGCAAATATACATGCCCCTCATTGAGCGCTTCATTAAGCACATAAAGAATCCCTGCTCGGATGCGAGAAGGGTGATTTAATTGAATGCCTCGATCAGAAGCAATTAAATCAGCACGATGAAAACCAAACCCTTCTATATCAAAGACATATTGATAGGGGTTCTCTTCTAGTATTTTAATGGCCTCATCTTGATAATGTTGATAGATTTTTTGAGAAAGTTTAAGACCAATTCCTACTTTTTGCAGAGCGACTACAATTGTATCAAAACCTTGATATGTTTTTAATCGCTCAACGAGGATCTCACGACGTTCATCATTCAGCCCTTTAATACCGGTTAAAACTGTTGGGTCTTGAATGATTTTATTGATTGCCCCTTCACCTAATGCCTCGACAATGCGGTTTGCTGTTTTCTTTCCTATTTTAGGAAATAAATCACTGGATAGATAACTTACGAGTCCTTCTTCGGTTTTTGGCACATATCTTTCATAATGATCCACTTGGTATTGTTGCCCGAACTTTTTATGGTTAACAAAGGTGCCGTAAAAGACATACACTTCGCCAGGAAATATTTCACCGAAATAGCCCTTAATAACCAATTCATCTTCATCCAATGTTTCATTCGTTTTTAACACTTTAATTTTCGCAATAGAAAAGTGTTCGGCTTGATTAGTATATATGGTATAAATCAGTTCACCACGGATATAATGCGTTTCTTCTGACACAGTCACCGCCCACCTTCTTACTATTGGTCTAATAATGTTTTTATTTGCATAAGCGTTCCTTGTGCGAGTGTATGGTTTGGTTCGATTGTCAGCACATGCTCTAAGTCTTTCATTGCTTGATCTGTTTTTTCTAAAAATAAGTCGGCAAGCGCTCGATTATATCGTGCGTCTGCATGTGTCGGCTGACTTTTGACGACTCTATCAAACACTTCTCGTGCTTTTTCGAATTCTGATAATTCAGCCAATGTTAACCCATACTGCATAGCGACTTCATTATCATACGGTTGAAGCTCAGTTGCACGCATGAAAAAGGGAAGTGCTTGTTTAACCTCTTCCCGATTAATATGTGCTAAGCCTATCATAAAGTAAACATCTGCTTCCGTTAACCCTAAATCAAGCGCTTCTTTATAAAAACGAAGTGCTTGTTTATATTTTTTAAGCTCAAATGCAATATTACCTAGTCCATAATAAGCTGTCGCCGCTTTTGAATCAAGTGCAATTGCCTGATTATAAAACTCCTCTGCGCGTTGGTAATCATTCAAATGCGCAAGAACATGTCCAAAATTAATATAGCCTATTGGATTCTGAGGCTCTATTTCAATCGCATCATGAAAAGCTTTAACCGCCATTTCATAATTCTCTTCTTGCATATATTTTATTCCTGTTTCTATTAACGTCATTATTGGCCTCCTTATAACCGCCTTATCCTAAATAGTCTAGACGTTGACCATCTTTATAGACTTCATCTATCGTTGCCCCACCAAGACACACGTCACCTTGATAAAAGACAACAGCTTGACCTGGTGTAACAGCTTTTTCTTCATCATCAAAGCTAACATATAGTCGTCCATCAGTTTGTTGTGTGACCGTCACACCTGAGTCTCTTTGGCGATACCTGAATTTAGCGGTTGCTTTAAAAGTTTTGTCTTGGATAGAATTCACAAAATTAACATCACTAGCTAATAATGCATCAGATGATAGATACGGATTATTTTCGCCTGCTTCAACATATAATACGTTCTCTTCTAAGTTTTTACCAACAACAAACCACGGGCCACCAGGGCCACCGATGCCTAGACCTTGACGCTGGCCAATCGTGTAATACATCAATCCATCATGCTCACCCTTGTCAACGCCATCCATCGTTGTCATTCGGCCGGGTTGCGCAGGGAGATATTCACTTAAAAACGTTTTGAAATCTCGCTCACCAATAAAGCATATACCCGTACTATCTTTTTTCTTAGCAGTTGCTAAACCATGTGTCTCTGCGATTTTACGCACGTCACTTTTAGGCAGGTGACCTAGTGGAAACATCACTTTTTCCAGTACATCACTTGATAATTGATTTAAGAAATATGTTTGATCTTTATTCGTATCAACACCACGTAATAACTCGATTTTTCCATTTGTTCGCCTCAACTGTGCATAATGACCTGTCGCCACATAATCAGCACCAAGTGAAAGTGCATGGTCCAAAAAGGCTTTAAACTTAATTTCTTTATTACACATCACATCTGGATTCGGTGTACGCCCTTTTTTATATTCATCTAAAAAGTAGCTAAACACTTTATCCCAATATTGCTTTTCAAAGTTAACCGCAAAATAGGGTATATCTAGCTGATTACAAACACGAATTACATCTTCATAATCTTCTGTCGCGGTGCAAAATCCGTCATCATCCGTATCATCCCAATTTTTCATAAAGATACCGATAACATCGTAACCTTGTTCCTTTAAAAGTAAGGCGGTAACTGAAGAATCAACGCCACCACTCATACCGACGACAACACGTGTATTTTTATTGTCGTTCATCGTTATCTTCTCCTTTAGTTGTTTAGCTTGCGCAGACGCTCTATTACTTGTTTAACACGTCTCGCCGCTTCTTTTATATTTTCATCTGAGTGATTGATACCGAAACTAAATCGGATCGCACTTTTTGTTCGTTCACTCTGCTCACCATAGATAGCTGTTAAAACATGAGAGGATTCCATCGCACCTGCTGTACAAGCACTTCCTGATGACACAAGTATACCCTCCAAGTCTAAGTTCATTAGAACTTGTTCAATGTGTGTCCCTAAAAAACTTACATTTAAGATTAATGGACTTGTCTCATCAAGCTCTGAATTAACGCATACGTTACTTAACGTATTTAACTCATTGAAAAATAGCTTTTTTATGCGTTGATAATGTGCATTGCGATGTAATTCCGTACCATGTATTAATTCAACAGCAGATTTAAAGCCGACAATACCAACAATATTCTCCGTTCCAGGACGGCGCTTACGCTCCTGTTCACCACCAAAATGTCGTGCTTGTAACTTCACATCATGCTTTTTATATAAAGCACCAATGCCTTTTGGTCCATTAATTTTATGGGCTGTCAGAGTTAATAAATCTACCCCGAGTTTATTAACATCCATTGGCATAATGCCATACGCTTGGACAGCATCGGTATGGAAGTATGCTTGATGGTCTTTTATTAATGCCCCGATGTCTTCAATAGGTTGAATCGATCCTACTTCATTATTGACCATCATAATTGATACTAATATCGTATCATCACGTAAAGCTTGTTTAACATCGTCCAGTTCAACAACACCTTTAGTATTTACCGGCAAATAAGTGACGTCAAAACCGATTGTTTCAAGGTAATGGCAACTGTCTAACACAGCATGGTGCTCAATATTAGTCGTAATGATATGCTTACCTTTATCTCTGTATTTTAACGCTGTACCGACAACGGCTAAGTTATCAGCTTCTGTCCCACCACTTGTGAAGATGATGTCCCGCTCATCTGCTTTTATAGATTGAGCAATGACACGTCTCGCTTCATCGACCACTTTTCTTGCATGACGGCCATACTGATGAATACTTGACGGGTTACCATAGTTTTGTTTCATCACATCCGTCATTTTGTTGATGACTTCCGGATGGAGCGGGGTTGTTGCAGCATGATCAAAATAGATCGTTTCCATTACCGTCATCCTTTCCAATTCTAATTGTTACATCTCTTGACTGCGGCTAATTAAATATAAAACATATAAGGATCATTTTCTCCTGATTCTTTATAACTAGCTAAATCATCTAACGTTGTTGTATCAAGAACATTCTTTACAGCATCACGAATTTGTATCCATAAATGTTGTTTTTCTGGACTTTCATCTTCAATACCTTCTACAGGTGTGATGGGTCCTTCTAAAATTCGAATGATATCGCCTGCGGTAATTTCATGGGCAGATTTAGCGAGTTTATAGCCCCCATAAGCGCCACGAACACTTTTCACTAATCCGGCATTTCTTAAAGGTGGCACGAGTTGTTCTAGGTAATGCTCACTTAGTTGATGTTCTTCTGCAATTTTTTTTAAAGATACCGGACCTTCACCTACATGTTTTGCGAGAACAATCATAACCGTTAAGCCATAACGTCCTTTCGTTGAAATCTTCATCTATTAACACTCCTAGTCGTTTAATTCTGCTGTCATTATAGCATGAAGGCAAGCTATTTCGCTATGTCTTCACATTTGATAAACGCATGACTATATAAATTCCTACAAATGTAGTATATTTTATATGAAACCGTCATAAGACGTCAAGTCATTAGCAATGATTCATACCAATTTGTAATAAAGGAGTTTTTATATGGCTAAACAACCACTCGCTTATCGTTTACGCCCTACACATATTGAAGACATTATCGGTCAACAACATTTAATCGGTGAGGGCAACATGATAAGGCGCATGATTGATGCAAATCGCTTAAGTTCAATGATTTTATACGGACCACCTGGCACAGGAAAAACATCCATGGCTATGGCCTTATCAGCAACTTTAAATCTTCGTTATCGATTATTAAACGCGGTAATTGATAAGAAAAAAGACATTGAAATCGTCATTGAGGAGGCAAAAATGCACGGCAACTTAGTCGTCATTATGGATGAGGTTCACCGATTAGATAAAGCTAAACAAGATTATTTACTCCCACACGTTGAAAGCAATCTCATCACTTTAATCGGCTGTACGACAAGCAACCCTTACCATGCGATTAATCCAGCTATTAGAAGTCGCGTTCATCTATTTGAGTTAAAAGCATTGACTAAAAAAGATGTATTAATAGCCATACAGCGTGCTATATCAGATGTTGACAAAGGGTTAGGTCAATTAAAGGTTCATGTGACAGAGGAGGCACTTGGTCATTTTGCCGAGAGTTCACGTGGCGATTTGCGCGCTGCTTTAAATGGTCTTGAGCTTGCGGCTTATTCAACAGCTAAAAATAGTGATAACATTATCTTAATTGATTTAACGGTTGCTGAGCAGTGTATGCAAAAAAAGAGCTTTAGCCATGATAAAGATGGCGATCATCACTATGACGTATTATCAGCCCTACAAAAGTCGATTCGCGGCAGTGATGTAGACGCCGCCCTACATTACCTTGGTCGCTTAATTGAGGCAGGAGATTTAGACAGTATTGGCCGCCGTTTAACTGTCATCGCCTATGAAGATATCGGTCTCGGCAACCCCCAAGCTGGCCCACGAACATTACACGCCATTGAAGCGGCTGAGCGGGTAGGGTTTCCAGAAGCTAGGATTCCACTTGCAACAATCACAGTTGAGCTAGCACTCTCACCAAAGTCAAATGCGGCGTATAAAGCCCTTGATCATGCACTAAAAGATATCCGTACGATGAATACAGGTGAAGTACCAGAACATTTAAAAGATAGCCATTATCAAGGTGCGAAAGAAATGGGGCACGGGATAGGTTATAAATATCCACACGATTATCCAAATGCTCGCGTTAAGCAACAATACCTGCCTGATAAAATAAAACATAAATCATATTATCGCCCTGTAGAAACAGGAAAGTTTGAAAGAGCGCTAAAACAAATGCACGAGCAGATTAAAGCATTGAATAAAAAAAGCGAATGATGTTCACACTACTTATATCTTTCTATCTTCGCTCATAGACTAACATAACTGAAGATGAGAGAGTAGAGATAAGGAGTGTGAAAATTATGACAAAATTACGACACGATGCGTGGAGCCACGAAGAAGACGTCTTGTTAAAAGACACAGTTTTATATAACATCGAATCAGGCGGTACACAGCTAAAAGCCTTTAAAGAAGTTGCCAGTCACATACACCGCACACCAGCTGCGTGTGGATTTCGATGGAATAAAGAGTTAAGACAGCATTACGTTCAAGAGATTACTGAAGCTAAACGCCTTCGGCTAAACAATAAAGAAGTAGCTGCTATTCAAAAAAATTCAAATTGTCCAGATGTCCATCACTCGTCTGAGTTAATCAAGACATGCTTTTCTAGCATTTTACAACACACAATGAAACAGCAACATTTAATAGAGTCACAATACGCGACGATTGATAAATTAACAGAAGAAAATCAAAACTTAGCCCATCAATTTTCAACACTTGAGGCTAAACTGAAAACGGTCGAAGAAGATTATCAAACATTTATAACGATTATGGAACGCGCACGAAAAATGGTCGTACTCGATTCAACAATTGATCAAACCCATTTCGTGATGGACAAGAATGGTAATTTACAGTTCATTGCAAAATAAACATCACATAAGAGGAACTTAGGTGATTCATTCACCTAAGTTCCTCTCGTACTTTCAAAATATTTTTAAAATCCGTTGACAAAGTCCTCTTCTGAGCCGTATTAGTGTTTCTTTGTTCGATCAACTTAACTCATACGTAAAATATAGGAGTTTCTTACAATTATTAAAACGTCAAGCGTTTATAAGTGGAGAGATTGAAGACTTTTATTTTATCGTTTTAGAGCAAGAAGGCACCTTCTTCAAACATTTGTTAGAATGTTAAGTGGGGGTAGTTCAATATTAACCCCTCGAGCAACAACAAATATTGTCCAATTGCACAATCACGTCCAATATCCTTTACTAATTATACTTCAGCCATTTTCACCCCTGCTTGAAGGGATGTATCCTGAGAGATAAAGCACCCATCATTAACTAACGTTGTTTTCGCTCCGAACGTCATCTGACAATGTTTACAATAGAAGCGTTGTTTTCTCAATTTGAGATAGACCTTTTTAGTTCCCCAGCTGGAATAACAATCGCAGAGGTCTTCGTGCCATTTTTAATAATCGTATCGTGTTCATTGTCAACTTGGTAGTGATCACAGTGCGTTGGGGTATAGGTTAGTGTTCTGTTGTCAACCTTCCGCATAAGTGCAGGCATGACCATTCTTTGTTCACGCGCAGGCACAATCCTCTTCAAAAATAATATGTTCATCTTGAATATCAAAGGGGATTCTTATATTATTTGATATAGGCAAGTGAGTTCCCTCCTAAGGATTAGTTTTAGTCGACTTCAGTTCTACAGGGAAACTCACTTGTTTTATTTGAAAGAAAAAAGGTGCTAGTGAGTTATTTTAGCGAGCAATCTATGCCTCACTTAAAATCCCTTCACCAACACCAAATATTATACAACCCAAAAAAGCTCACTGCTAAGCAGTGAGCTTTAAAATCATGTGTAAAGATAATCCCGATCGTGCCGTCTCAATAGAAAGTTTTGAACCCGCTCTAGGCAGGTGGGTGCCCTGTCCCTTGACTCTTAAGTCCTCAAACGAGTGGGGCATGTAATCCTCAAGAAAACATTGGGCTCCCGACTTTAAAATGTTCGGTCAAAACATTTGGATTTTCAACGTACACATCAGGATTAGCTTGTAAGAATATCTTAGCATACTTCACAAGGAGAATCAACCCTATTTGAAAGGGGTTTCACATCATGAGCCCTCTGTATTTTTAACTTTAAATGCTAAATGCAGCTCATCTAATTGTTGCTCACTCACGGTTCCTGGCGCGTTTGTTAACGGGTCAGAAGCTGAGGCTGTTTTAGGGAAAAGAATCGTATCACGCAAGTTCGTTTTACCCGCTAATAGCATCACTAAACGATCAAATCCTAAAGCGATTCCACCGTGTGGTGGCGCACCATATTCAAGCGCCTGCATAAGGAAAGCAAATTGTTCATTGGCTTCTTCTTTTGTGAATCCTAGCACTTCAAACATCTTCTCTTGTAGATCTTTTTTATAAATACGCAAAGATCCTCCGCCTAATTCGAAACCATTCAAAACGAGGTCATAAGCTGACGCTTTCACTTCCTCAGGTGCTGTATGAAGCTTATCAATGTCTTGTTTTTGTGGCAAGGTGAATGGGTGGTGTGCCGCAAAATAACGCCCTAAATCTTTATCATATTCTAATAATGGCCAGTCTGTAACCCATAAAAAGTTAAAGGCTGTCTCATCAACTAAGTCTAAGTCTTTAGCAATCTTTTGACGAAGTGCACCTAAGCTATCATAGACAACAGCTGTTTTATCAGCGATAAATAATAATAAATCATTGTCTTTTGCTTCAAGTGTTGTTTTAATAGCAGCTTGTTCATCAGCATCAAAGAACTTGGCAATTGGACCTGTTAATTCACCTTCAGTTACTTTTAACCATGCCAGTCCCTTCGCACCATAAATCTTAACAAATTCCGTTAATTTATCAATATCTTTACGCGAGAATGCATCAGCAAAACCTTGTACGTTTATCGCACTCACTTTGCCGCCATTCGTTACGGCATCTTTAAATACTTTAAAACCTGCATTTTCGACAACGTCTGATAAATCAACTAACTCTAAGCCAAAACGAGTATCAGGCTTATCTGAGCCATAACGACTCATTGCATCATCATACGTTAAGCGAGGAAGTGGTAATGTGAGTTCAACACCTTTTACTTCCTTCATCACACGTTGCATCATACGCTCTGTCATAGCCATAATTTCTTCTTCACTCATAAAACTTGTCTCAATATCGATTTGAGTGAATTCCGGCTGACGGTCAGCACGTAAATCCTCATCTCGGAAACAACGAGCAAACTGGAAATAACGTTCAAATCCAGCAACCATAATAAGCTGCTTAAATAATTGTGGTGATTGCGGCAAAGCATAGAAATGGCCTTGATGAACACGTGAAGGCACAAGGTAATCACGCGCACCCTCTGGTGTACTCTTCGTTAACATAGGCGTTTCCATTTCTAAATAACCTTCATCATTTAAGAATGAGCGCATTACTTGTGATGCTTGGTGGCGCAATTTAAATGTTTGTTGCATTGATTCACGACGCAAATCAAGGTAACGGTACTTTAAGCGCACATCTTCTGAAACGTCTTCTCCATCTAATACAGTAAATGGTGGGTTTTTCGCTTCGTTTAATACGTATACTTCTTCAACTAGTACTTCAATGTCACCTGTGGCCATTTTATCATTAATCGTTGACTCATCACGTTTAACGACGTCTCCGCGCACTTCAATGACATATTCACTACGTACAGATTCTGCAATTTTAAGTGCTGATTCATTTTTTGCTGGTGAGAATACCGCTTGCACAACACCACTTCTGTCACGTAAATCAATGAAAATTAAGCCACCTAAATCCCGACGCTTTTGTACCCAACCTTTTAAAACTACTTGATTACCTGTATCAGAAATCCTAAGATCTCCAGCAAGTTGTCTTTTCTGTGTCATTGTTACATCCCCTTTATCGTTTTGTCTGAATATACTGGACTAACTTATCAAATTGAACCTTTTCTTGTGCACCTGTTTCCATTTCTTTCACTGTAGCTTGTTGGTTTTCAACCTCTTCATCACCGAGTATGACAACAAACTGCGCTTGATTACGATCGGCATCTTTAAATTGGGCCTTCATTTTACGGTTTAAATAGTCTTTATCAACTTTCAAGCCGTTTTGTCTTAGTTCTTGCGTCAAGCGATAGGCTGGAATTGCTGCTTTTTCTCCCAGACTAACAACATAAACATCTAAACCTTGATTGACTGGTAAAGTTATGCCCTCTTTTTCAAGCGCCATTAACAGTCTTTCAACACTCAAGGCAAAACCAATCCCTGGTGTTTCTGGTCCATCCAAATCTTCTACAAGACCGTTGTATCGACCACCACCCGATAGTGTTGTAATCGCTCCAAAACCTGGGGCATCACTCATAATCTCAAAAGCAGTATGATTGTAGTAATCTAGTCCTCTCACTAAATTACTATCAACATCATATTTGATATGAGATGCATCTAAATATTGTTTTAATTCATCAAAATAGTCTTTTGCTTCTTCAGTTAAATAATCTAATATTTTGGGTGCTGACTTCATCGCCGGATGATCATGATCTTTCTTGCAGTCAAGAACGCGTAAAGGATTTTGATCTAGTCGCATTTGACAGTCTGCACATAGTTCCTCACGATGCGGATTAAAATGCTCGACAAGCGCCTTACGATGGTGTTCTCTACTTTCTTTATCTCCCAATGAGTTAATGACCAATTTCAGTGATGTTAAACCGAGTGATTGGTAAAACGTCATAGCTAATGTAATGACTTCTGCATCTATAGCTGGATCTTTAGAACCTAACGCTTCAACACCTAACTGGACAAATTGGCGCATTCGGCCTTGTTGTGGACGTTCATAACGAAACATTGGTCCATTGTAAAAAAGTTTTTGTGGTTGATTAGCTGAACCATATAGTTTATTTTGAACAAATGCACGTACAACAGATGCTGTACTTTCTGGTCTTAATGTTAAACTTCTGTCGCCACGGTCGTTAAATGTGTACATTTCTTTTTGGACAATATCTGTCGTATCACCAACACCTCGTTGAAACAACTCTGTATGCTCAAAAATAGGGGTTCGTATCTCCTGATAATTAAAGCGACGACATAAATCAATAAATTGTGCTTCGACATATTGCCATTTTTCTGAATCTCCCGGCAAAATATCTTGTGTACCTCTTGGCAAACGTATCATATAAATCTCTCCTAACAATTAGTATAATTTTACAATTTAGACACAAAAAAAACGCCTCCCTATAAAAGGGACGAGCGATTACCCGTGTTGCCACCCTAGTTGAACACTTATTTAAGTGAACCACTTATCACAATAACGCCTGCTCGCGACTATATTTACTGTTAGTTCAATATAGTACCTCAGAGATGTCCTTCATTAAAATGCTAAATAGAGATTGTTTCAGCCTCGCAATCTCCTCTCTTGATTCGCACTTTTTAACTACTGTTCTCATCATCGGTGATGTTCGATCAAATTATTTGAATTGTTTATAATATTACTGATAAACAAGGGGAATGTCAAGCTGGTTTTTGATATTTTTACTTCTCAATACCCTCTTTACAAATACAATAGCACCGTAAATATAAAAGATCCATCATTTCTTACTATTATAAGATAAAGCAATTCATCAAAATAGGCCAATTAAATTGAAATGTTTTGACTGATTAAACACTCTCACGTAATATAGACATTGACATAAACGAAGGGAGTGAGCTGTTGCTAACAATCAGCAACGAACATAATGAAACTACTGCAAAAATTAACATCTTTTTTATTGATTATAATCACAATCATGACCATTTTCTATCCGATACATACGCACGCACAAACTATACGCATTGAAACAGATGACTTACTCGTTCGAAGTGGGCCTGGTACCCAATATGAACCGATAGGTCACGTGAATACCGGGGATACATTTCAAATTGAAGGAAGTGATTCTCCCTGGGTTCAAATATCTTACAATGACAGCACCGGGTGGGTACATGAAGATTACATCACGCAAATAGATAGTAATATAGTGGCTACTGAAGAAGATGAGAATGTTCTTGACACGAATACAGATATGACTAAAGACTCAATGACAGATATCACACAACGTTTTCCAGAACAACGACGCACGTCCCTTGACAGCATTCACCTAAGAGAATCGGCGAGTATATCGAGTGACATAGTAGCTCATCTTAAAAAAAACACCCTAATTACCGTGCTTAATGAAGAAGGTGATTGGTATGCAGTCGAAACAGCTGACACATCAGGTTATATTAAGAAAAATATTCTTGATTTAGTTTTAACTACACCTATAGGTCAATCGGTACTTTTAGATAAGACGATCGTTGTTGACCCGGGACACGGCGGTATTGATGTTGGTGCAATCAGCATTAATAATGATTATGAAAGTCATTTGACTATGCAAACGGGACGTGTGCTTGAGCGCATGTTGTCTAGGCACGGCGCACACGTCGTCTTTACACGAGACGATGATTATTACTATAGCTTATCTTCAAGAACAACACTAAGTAATTACGTCAAGGCGGATATGTTTTTAAGCTTGCATTATAATAGTGAGCCAAGTTATCCAACTGCAAATGGCATAAACACATACTACAGAGAGCCAGGATTCAAGATATTAGCCGAAACTGTGCATCAAGCAATATTAGATGAAAGCGGCGCTAACGATCGAGGTATTGAATCAGGTAATTATAGTGTACTAAGAAATAACAGACGACCTGGATTATTATTAGAACTGGGCTTTTTATCTAATCCAACAGAGGAACAGAAGCTACAAAACGTAGGCTATCATGAACAATTGGCTAAAGGGATTACCGATGGAATTTATCACTATTTCGAAAACCGCTCATATTAAGTAACTAATAACCTCTTCCCACTTACTTATGACGTTAGGAAGAGGTTAGTTTATTTATAGTTCGTTATTTATTGAGGTCGTGAATCTCACCTTTTACTAAATACATAATATTTTCAGCGACATTTGTTAAATGATCACCAAAGCGTTCAATATAGCGGGTACTAAAAGCGACTTGCATAATTAATTGAATCTCATTTTTTTGTGTCGCTTTATTTGACAGCATGTCTTTTAATACCTGGCCAAATAACGCATCAATCTCATCATCTTTTTGTGAGAGCTGTTTTGCTTTATGAATATCTTCTTCATCATAAGCTTCAATGGCTAAAGCAATCATCGCATTAGCTATTTCAGTCATTTGTTCTAAACGAGGATCAATGGTTAAATTATGTTGGTTACCGAGGTGAATTGTTGACCGTGCAATATTTTTAGCATTATCTGCCATACGTTCTATATCAGTTGCTAGTCGAATAGCAACAATAAGCCGGCGCAAATCCGTTGCGACAGGTTGCTGTTTTGCAATCAATAAAATCGCCATGTTATTTATTTCTAAATCTAACTCATCCAGTGCTTTATCATCCTCGATCACTTGTTTAGCCGTGGCAACATCAGAGCTATAAAGCGACTTAACTGATCGATTTAGCTGTTCTTTACTTGCCTCTAATAGAGCAATAACACGCCTTTTCACTTGGAGTAACTCATCTTCAAATTGTTGTCTACTTACCATTTAACTTAGCCTCCTCTAATTTAACCAAAACGTCCTGTAATATAATCCTCTGTACGCTCATCTTTTGGATGTTGGAATATATCATCTGTATAATCATATTCAATTAACTCACCATTTAACATAAACGCTGTGCGATCAGAAATACGTGCAGCTTGTTGCATATTATGTGTCACGATGACAATAGAAAAATCTTTCTTTAATTCTTGGATGAGCTCTTCTACTTTTAGTGTTGATTTTGGATCAAGTGCAGAGGTAGGTTCATCCATTAAAATGACATCGGGTTCAATAGCTAGCGCACGTGCAATACATAGGCGTTGTTGTTGCCCCCCAGACATACCGTAAGCATTCTCCTTCAAGCGGTCTTTAACTTCATTCCAAATCGCTGCACCTCGTAAGCTATTCTCAACAATTTCATCAAGTATTTTACGGTCTTTAATACCATGAATTCTTGGACCATAAGCAATGTTATCGTAAATTGACTTTGGAAATGGGTTGGGCTTTTGAAATACCATACCTACTTTAGTTCGTAAATCTTCTACCATAAAATTCGGATCGAGAATATTTTCCCCACGGTATTCAATAGTTCCCGATGTATGAACACTTGGAACAAGTTCAACCATACGATTTAACGTTTTTAAAAAGGTTGATTTCCCACAACCCGAGGGGCCAATAATTGCCGTTACTTCTTTTTCATATATGGGAAAATTCACATTTTTTAAAGCGTGTGTATTACCGTACCATAAATTTAAATCTTTTGTATCATATACTTTTGTTGCGTTCTTTCTCTCTTTTTCACGTTGCTGTTGCATATCTGTCACAAATTTCATCATAAAGTCCCCTTCTAATAACGTCTTTGGAATTTATTACGAATCACGATGGCTGTCCCATTTAAAATAAATAGCATTATAAGTAACACAATAATAGTGGCAGATGCTAAAAACTGATACTCTCCGACTAATGATGCGTCAAGTGTCCAGTAGTAAATCTGCATCGGTAATACAGTAAACCGATCAAACAATCCACCTGGAAACGGTAGGAGTAATGCTGGAATACCTAAAACTACAAGCGGGGCTGTTTCACCAATTGCACGTGATAGTGCCAATATTGAACCAGTTAAAATACCAGGTAATGCCGCTGGCAAAATAATGTTTTTAATCGTTTGCCATTTCGTCGCACCCAGTCCTATGGATGCTTCACTCAAATAACCTGGAACGGCCCTTAAAGCTTCTTGACTTGACACAATCACAATCGGTAAAACGAGTAATGACATAGTCAAACCGCCGGCTAATACAACACTACCGAGGTTGAGCATATTAGCAAAAATAGTCATCCCCAAAATACCATACACAATCGATGGTACCCCAGAAAGATTTGAGATATTTGTTTGAATAATAGATTGCAGTTTCCCTTGTTTGGCATAAAGCTCGTTATAAATGGCGGTGCCAACACCTAGAATAATCGTAACCGGAATGACAACAGCCATAAGCCAGAGCGTTCCTAAAATGGCGCCCATTATCCCGGCACGATCTGGATTTGTCGATAGCTTTCCTGTTAGGAACTCCAGATTGATATAAGGAATGCCTTCTGTTAGTATTTGATAAAATAACACACCAAGTATAAATACACCAAAGGATGTTGCCAGTAAGAAGATACCACTCATGCCTTTGTTTAAAGCTACCCGACGTTTCATGCGATTTTGAATCTTCTTTGATGTCATATGTGTAGCCATTAGTATTCCTCCCTAAATCGACGTGAAATATACCGCGCTAAAATATTCATCACAAGTGTGAAAACAAATAGCGTCATTGCTACAGCATACAAGCTATAGTAAATCGTAGAACCAGGACTTGCATCTCCACCAGCGACTTCAACGACGTATGCCGTCATCGTCTGCATTGATTGCGTGACATCAAAAGTGAAGTTCTTCGAGCTACCAGATGCAATAGCCACAATCATTGTCTCACCTACAGCACGTGAAATTCCTAAAACAAAGGCTGCAACGATACCTGAAAATGCCGCCGGAATAATCACTTTAAATGTCACTTCAAGCTTTGTCGAACCTAAAGCTAGGGCACCTTCTCGCATCGCATTTGGCACGCTATTCATAGCGTCTTCTGAGAGAGAGGCAATCATTGGAATAATCATGACACCCATAACTAAACCTGGGGCTAAAATGTTTGTCGCGCTCATTTCCGGGATAAATTGTCGCAAAAATGGGGTCACAAATGTAAAAGCAAAGAAACCATACACAATCGTCGGGATCCCGGCAAGTAATTCTAGTACTGGCTTTAATACACGCCGCATGTTATCTGACGCATATTCACTTAAATAAATAGCTGTCATCATACCGATTGGACCAGCAACAATCATCGCAATGACTGAGGAAATAAGCGTACCATTTACTAATGGTAAGACACCAAATTTCGGATCTTGACTGAGCGGCCTAAGTACTGTGCCTGTAAAAAATTCGACAAATGATACACGATCAAAAAACTCGACGGTTTCAGTAATGAGTACAAATACAATACCAATCGTCGTTAAAATTGAAATCAACGCTATCCCTAATAGGAGATTAGGCATCGCTTTTTCTCCAATGGTTTGCAAAGATTTTTTTTGTCGATTCTCTTCAATCATACTTTTTACACGCACAGTAGATGCGCTTTCAGCTTTATTCTCTACCACATTAAACCCACCTTTTTTATCAAGCCAATAAGTTGAGCAAAAGCTCAACTTATTGGACCTTCATTAATCTAAATTAAATGCCTGATAATTCCTCTACCAATGCTTCTACTTCAGCTACTGGTAATGGTGCAAAACCAGTTTCACCAGCAAACGTGTTTACATTCTCCATTAGATAGATAGCGAAGTCTTTAACTTGTGCTTTGTCCTTAGCCATATCAACATTCAAGTAAGTAAATACCGGACGAGTAAACGGTGCATAATCGCCATCCTCTGCGATTGTCTCTAGCGATGGCTCAACTGCCCCTTCACCAAAGTCTACACTGACCACACCTAATTGATCTTGGTTATTTACATAGTACCCAAAGCCGAAGAAGCCAATGGCATTTTCATCTTCTCCTACTAGCGTTACAAGCGTTGAATAATCTTGTTGTAAGTTAACATCTGCATTTAAATCTTGTTTTTCTAATATATTTTCATAGAAGAACTCATATGTTCCGTGGTTTTCGTTTGGACCATATGTGTTGATTTTTTCACTAGGAAAATCCGGATTAATATCTGACCAGTTTTCAATATCGCTATCTGCTTTGAAAATGTTGATTACATCTTCTTGCGTTAACTCTGTTGCCCAATCATTATCTGGGTGAATGACGAAAGTTAATCCATCAAGTGCAACCTTTAATTCTTTTACTTCAATACCTAAGTCATCTGCCATTTGTTGTTCTTCTTCTTTAATATGGCGTGAAGCATCGTTAAAGTCTGTACCATCTTCTACTAAAAACTTTTTAAATCCGGCACTTGTACCAGATCGCGCAACTTCTACTGACACACCTTCTTGTTCAGTTAACATATACTCCTCAGCAATACGTGCCATCAACGGGTAAACTGTACCTGAGCCGTCGATAACGACACTGCCTGATAATTCTTCTGCTGTATCGTTAGTTTCTGTTCCAGCATTATCTGTTGTTTCTTCTGATGTAGTATCATCGTCGTTACCACAAGCTGCAAGTACCCCCAACATTAAAATCAGTGTAAACAGTATCCATACCTTTTTCATTTTTAGCATTTCTTTCGTCCTCCTTATTGGCATCTCTTTTTTTATGACATATCTCTTTGCCACAAATTCATCATAACCAATAGATATGAAGCTATCGTTAATCGGATGTAAAGAAGTTGTAAATTCAGTTTTTATTTAACCTCGTTGTATCAATCGATCCTTTCTTTATTCCATTAACATACCAAAAAAGACGCAAGTAACCTGAATAGATTACTTGCGTCTTTATTTCAATACACTGATGTATAACGTTGGGTCAGTTACGTTGATTATTTTCTTTCGTCTGTATCTAAAATTAATGTCACTGGTCCATCATTTATTAACGAGATATCCATCATTTCTCCAAACTCTCCTGTTTCTACATGGACACCCGTTGCTGCTAACTTTTCATTAAACTGATGATATAGTTCTTCTGCATAGTCCGGCTTTGCTGCAGCCATAAAATTAGGCCGTCTACCCTTTTTTGTATCTCCATACAAGGTGAATTGCGATACCGACAGCACTTGACCACCAACGTCTATTAAACTATTATTCATTTTTCCATCCTCATCTTCAAAAATACGTAGGTGAGGAATTTTGTTCACAAGATAATCAATATCTGATGCCGTATCGTCATGCGTAATACCGACGAGCAATACGAAGCCAAAATCGATTTTTCCACTCACAGTGTCATTAATGATAACTTGCGCGCTTTTGCTGCGCTGTAATATAACTCTCAAACTAAAACTCCTTTACTGTACAATCCGTTCTACGGTGTAAACGTCTTTTATTTGTTTTAATTTCTCAACGACCTTACGTAAATGTTGAACATTATGGATAAGAATCGTCAAATGAATTAATACCATCTTATTACGATCTGACTTTCCACTTACAGCAATGATGTTGGTGCCCATCTCATTTATATTATGAAGAACGTCATTTAATAAGCCGCGGCGATCATAACCTGATATTTCAATATCAACATGATATTGTTTTGTGGTTCCCTCGTGATTTTCCCATTCTACAGATAATGCTTTCTCCTGCATTTCCTTACTGCTCACATTCGGACAATCTTTTCTATGAACAGAAATACCACGACCCTTTGTAACTATGCCAACAATCGTGTCTCCAGGAACTGGATTACAACATTTTGCTAAACGAACAAGTAAATTATCTACACCTTCAACCTTAACACCTGACGCTTTTGACTTTGCTGGCTTCGCTCTTTGTTTTTGCTGTACCTTTTCAATACTTTCTTGTAATTCTTGCTTGTCTTCTTTTTTACGGAATTTATCTGTTAAGCGGGTCGCAATTTGGGTGGCATTAATTCCTTGGTAACCTACCGCCGCATACATATCCTCAATGCTAATAAAATTAAATCGGTCCGCTACCTTTTGTAAATTGTCCTGAGTTAGAACTTCTTTAGGCTCATATCCGGTAGCGCGTACTTCCCGGTCAACTAATTCTCGGCCTTTCACAACATTCTCTTCACGCTGTTGTTTTTTAAAGAATTGTTTGATTTTATTTTTAGCTTGTGACGTTGTTGTCATCTTTAGCCAATCTCGTGATGGTCCATAGGAATGTTTAGATGTCATCATTTCAATGATATCCCCATTTTTTAGTTGGTAATCGAGAGGTTCCATCTTGCCATTAACACGCGCGCCTATTGTGTGGTTTCCGACTTCTGTATGAATCTTATAAGCGAAGTCAATAGGAACAGCGCCCTTAGGTAATTCTATCACATCACCTTTTGGCGTAAAGACATAAACCAAGTCAGCAAACAATTCTACTTTTAATGATTCCATAAATTCTTCTGCATCATGTGTGTCTGATTGTGATTCCAGAATTTCTCTAAACCATGCTAACTTCTCTTCAGAATTTGCTTTTTTGCTTAAAGTTTTGCCCTCTTTATAAGCCCAGTGAGCAGCAATACCGTATTCGGCAATTTCATGCATTTCTTTCGTTCTAATTTGCACTTCTAAAGGTGACCCCATCGGCCCAATCACTGTCGTATGAAGTGACTGATATAGATTCGGTTTAGGCATAGCGATGTAATCTTTAAAACGACCCGGCATTGGTTTCCAACATGTATGAATGATGCCCAGTACCGCATAACAATCTTTAATACTATCAACAATGATTCTTACGGCTAATAAATCATAAATCTCATTGAATTGTTTGTTTTGCAATACCATCTTACGATATATACTATATAAGTGCTTTGGTCGGCCTGAAAACTCCGCCTTAATATTCACTTCATCTAACTGTTTTTTAACTTCTCCAATAACATCATCTAAATAATGCTCTCGTTCTTCACGTTTTTGCTTCATTAAATTTACAATGCGATAATACTGTTGTGGATTTAAATAGCGCAAACTTGCATCTTCTAACTCCCATTTAATTGTTGAAATACCTAGCCGATGAGCAAGTGGCGCAAAGATTTCCAACGTTTCGTTTGCAATGCGACGCTGTTTCTCTGCAGGTACATGTTTAAGCGTCCGCATATTATGCAAACGATCCGCTAGCTTGATCATAATGACGCGAATATCTTTTGACATGGCCACAAACATTTTTCGATGGTTCTCTGCTTGCTGGGCTTCTTTTGATTTATATTTAATTTTACCTAGCTTTGTCACGCCATCGACTAGCATAGCAACTTCTTCACCAAATGTTTTAGCTAGTTCTTCTAATGTAATCGGGGTATCTTCCACTACATCGTGTAAAAAACCTGCTGCAATTGTTTCTTTATCTAAACCTAAAGACACAATAATACTAGCGACTTGCACAGGGTGAATGATATATGGTTCACCTGATTGTCTAAATTGTTCTTTATGCGCCTCTTCAGCGAAATCATATGCGCGACGTATAAAGGCGAGTTCGTCTTCATTTAAATAACGTGAGGCTTCTTCAATCACCTCATCAATAGTTAGTACTAAATCCCTGGCCATATTTATCACCTTAATCCCTTGTCAGTTAAGTTTAATTCTTAGAGTGTGAACTACTCCCACCACTTACCACCCTTACGGGTTGCTTGAAGTGGGGGCTTCTTGGGTAATCGCCAATTTTGATAGCTGACGAAATTGACCAAGCTAACCCTCTTGTTCCAAGAGTTTATATTTTCATTAGGCACTTGCTAATAATTAAATTATTTCTTTCCATCATAACATGTATTCTTTATATTTTATAATAACTTCTACGATATTATCAATAAAAGCAAGCTCATTCTCCATAAAATTAAACTTTAAGCAACCAGTAAATAACTTTTACTCTTTGAATGACAGAAAAAACGCGCCAAAAGGCGCGTCCATTTTACTCGTAATGCATCAATGTTAAAACATCATAACCTTCCAACTTTTCTCGACCATTTAAATAGTCTAGTTCAATTAAAAAGGCACACCCAACGACAATTCCACCGAGTTCTTCTACAAGTTTAATTGTAGCTTCTATTGTGCCGCCAGTCGCTAATAAATCATCCGTAATCAACACCCGTTGACCAGGTTTAATAGCATCTTTATGAATCGTTAACACATCTTTTCCATACTCTAAACCATAATCTACTTTAATCACTTCTCGAGGTAGTTTACCTTCTTTACGTACAGGCGCAAAACCAATTTCGAGTGCGTATGATACGGGACATCCTACAATAAACCCTCTCGCTTCTGGTCCAACAACAATATCAACGTTACGTTCTTTCGCATACGCAACAATCTCATCAACCGCCTTTTTATAAGCGGGGCCATTATCCATAAGCGGAGTAATATCTTTAAATTGTACCCCTTCTTTCGGCCAATCTTCTACTAAGGCAATATGTTTTTTATAATCCATGTATTTTTTCCTCCTCTAATGAGTCTTCCGACTCTAATGCGGTAAGTAACCACGTCATTAACTCTTGATAACTTGAATAATATAACAACGATTCAATGTCAGTTTTTACTTGTTGTTTTTTATAGACATCAGCTGTTTCAAGTGGTTGTTTTTTTACCGCTGAATGAGGTATGAGAACCCCATCCGTTATTTTAACAAATTCTAGCTCAGAAAACACGTCAATCATGAATTTAATTTTATTATGTTTCCAGCCTTTATGTTCCGCTACTCGTGTCGCGTCTCTTTCTAGATAAAACTGTTGCTGTTTTAAAATAAACGCATATAACCACTTAAAGTCATCACGTGAAGGCATCATTTGCATAGAATCTAACGGTGCCTGATAACACAAGTAAAGATTATCGGGTTTTAATGTTTTAACTAATGTAACGAAACTATTCATCGATTCAGGCAAATCGGTCACAATCAGATTACGAACTGGGTATGCTTGATTGATAACATCGACCACATGATCACTTTTAATCCCATTGTGTTCAAACGGCTGAGTAAAATGCACGATTGAACTATCACCAGTTAAATGTGGAAGTACATCCTTGTACCAAAATTTCCGCCCCCGAAAATCAAACAATTGTTGGGTAGATATTTTTCGATCTTCAAGCATTAATTGAACAGAACGCACATTGTTCCATTCATTTATAGATAAATAACCAATTACTTCGATTGTTTGGTTTTGATTGAGATGAAAATAATCTTCACCGAAACCAAAACCAATCACATTCACTTGAAATTTATTCTGTTCGAGACTGAATTTCAGGTGTGTTTGATCAGCACCAATTTTTCGGATATCTTTAGGAACACCTTTTAAGTAGAAGAGCGGTTTAGGGTTTGCCATACCAAAAGGCGCCAAACGATTCAACTGACTTACTAATTCGAGGGTTAACTGGCTTACATCGACGGCTAAATCTATTTGTTTATGTTCTTTAAAATCTTCTTCGGATAATGTCTCTTCAGCAATTTTATTTAATGCCGAACGTAAGTAAGGTAATTTACCAAGTTCAACAGTCATTCCTGCCGCCTGTGCGTGACCTCCAAAATGAACGAATAACTCTCTGACTGACATGCCGTGTTCAAACAAATTATACGCATCAATGCTTCTTGCCGATCCTTTTGCAATACCTTGTTCAGGTTTTATCGCAAGACATAAAACGGGTCGCTGGTATTCCCTTACAAGCCGACTAGCAACAATACCTAAAACACCCTCGTTCCAATCTTCTTTTGCTACGACTATGACATGACGATGTTCATCCGGATTCGCTTCAACGAGTGCTATTGCTTCTTTGGCTATCTCTTTGACAATCTCTTGTCTTTCCGTATTCATATCATGAATCATCTGTGCTAATTGATTCGCTTCTTCTAGGTCTTCTGATATCAATAACTTCACAGCTGGCATAGCACTTCCAAGACGGCCAACAGCATTCAATCTTGGACCGATACCAAAACCAATATCTTCTTCATCCACATCATCTTTAATACCAGCAATGTGTTTTAACGCAACGAGTCCCGGTCTTTTTGTTTGCTGTAATTGCTTTAAGCCCAGTGTCACTAATACACGATTTTCGCCCACCAAAGGGACGAGATCACTGATTGTTCCAATTACCACTAAATCTAAAAACTTTTCAGGTAAATAGCCTAGCAAGTATTGACTTAACTTAAAGGCAACGCCAACACCCGCAAGAGCTTTAAACGAATAATCCTCTGATATTTTAGGATGAATAATAGCATATGCTGCAGGAAGTGTCTCTTGTACCTCATGGTGATCAGTAATGATCACGTCAAGACCAATCTCATTTGCCACATCAATCGACTCAAATGCCGCAATTCCCGTATCTACTGTAATTACTAAATCAAAGCCATCTTGCTTAATTTGTCTCATTGCTGTCGGATTTGGTCCATACCCCTCAGTAAAACGATTCGGTATATAACAATCACACATCGCTCCGAGCTCTCTAAGTGTTTCTAACATAAGTGTCGTTGATGTTACACCATCAGCGTCGTAATCACCAAGTATCATAATCTGTTCATTGTTATCAATCGCTCTTAAAATCCGCGTCTTAGCTTTGTCAATATCGGCTAAATGAGCAGGATCTATCAAATCTTCAACTTGAGGATATAGAAATGCTTGCTTTTCTTGCGCTGTAGTTAATCCCCGTTGTTCTAATAAACCTTCAATAATCGCATCTAATTCATTGACAGGTTCTAATGAATCAAACATCCATTTCATTTTACTCTCTAACATAAATTCACCCCTGACCCATCTATTATACTAGACATGGTCAGGGGGTTCAATTCATGTTGATTAATTATTTTCAGAATCGATAACTTCTACTTGAGCTTCTTCCTCTTCCGATTCAAAATTAACGGCAGCAGCTGCTCTTAGTTGTTTATTTTCAGACTCTAATTGACGAATTTTTTTCTTTGCTCCAATTAAATGCGCGATACCAAATCCACTCGTAATCAAGCCACCTAACAAGGTAGAAACTAAAATAACAAGTATAAGCGGTGATTCACTTGTAAAAAACAAATAATTCACTTCAACTGGGTCAACATTAATGACCGCAAACGTTGCGACGATTAGTGCAAAAACAAGAGCGGCAATTACATAAGTTTGTCCTTTCATCACTTCACCTCATTTACTTATATTAGTGCTACTTTTATTTACCACTAATAGGAATGATTTAAACACACGTGTTAGACTTGAGGACCATCATTGCGTTTTTTTTCTACAAACACAATCGGTTTTTCTTTAATGTTTCGCCCACGAAAGACAAGCCAAAGTTGAGCTGCGATAAAGTTAGATGAATACATCCCTGCAAATAAGCCTATCACTAAAGCAAAGGAGAAATTAGTAATGGCAGGCGCACCAAATATCCATAAAAAGATGGCTGCTACAATAACCGTCACAACGGTATTAATACTTCTCACCAATGTTTGAATTAAACTATCATTGACGACACGTGCTAGTTGATCATATGAACGAATAGTTTTTTTCTTTCTCACATTTTCTCTGATTCGATCAAAGTTTACAATCGTATCGTTAATTGAATAACCAACAATGGTTAAGATAGCCGCTACAATCGTCACATTAAATTCTACTTGCGTTAAACTGAAAACAGCAAGAATGAAAAAGGCATCGTGAAGTAGAGCGATAATTGCTGCAATAGCAAAGTTAATTTCAAAACGAATGGTCACATAAATCACAATAAAGACAGATGCAATAGCCACGGCAATCATCGCATTACGAGCTAATTGTTGACCTACAACTGGACTTACTGTACTAATACTCGCTTCTGTATCATATAGTTCATTAAAGTAACTGCGTACTTCCGCGACTTCTTCTTGACTTAATTGATCACTTAAACGAATGACAACTACTTCATTATTATCTCCAGCAAAAGTAACTGTATCCGGTTCATAATCAAATTGCTCAAAGTGGTCAAACACAGCTTCTTCAGAAATACTCTCGACTGTGTTTACTTCAATACGCGTCCCACTTGTAAAATCAATACTTAAGTTAAGCCCGGCAATCAACATCGATATAATTCCAACAACGATGAGTGCACCGCTTGCGATAAAATACTTCTTCCGGTGCTGAACAAAATCAATGCGTTTACCAAAGAACTTAGGTTCTTCTTCCGTTGTATCACTAAGTGAACGTATTTGCTCTTTTTTAACACCAATCCAATGTGGTCTTTTATCTAAGGTACGACTCTTAATCCATAGCCCCATTAAGAAGCGTGAAATAAAGACGGTCGTAATAAAACTAAGTACGATACTTACAATGAGTAATGTTGCAAAACCTTTTACTGAGCTAGTCCCGTATATAAATAGCACTGTTGCTGCGATAAGTGTTGTAATGTTCGCATCAAGAATAGTTGATAATGAATTTTTATTAGCCGATTCAAATGAAGCAATCATCGACTTCCCTTCACGCAACTCTTCCTTCATCCGTTCAAAAGTTATAATATTCGCATCCACAGCCATACCAACCCCTAAAATAAGGGCAGCAATTCCTGGTAAAGTCAGTACCCCATTCATTAACTCAAATACTAAAACGACTAAGTATATATAAAGACTGAGTGTAATAACGGTAATGACACCACCAAAACGATAAATAGCGAGCATAAAGATAAAAATAAACAGTATGCCTAATGCCCCAGCAAACAGTGTTTGATTTAATGCATCCACGCCAAATTGTGCTGAAACAGATGTAGTATAGACTTCTGTTAAATCAACCGGTAATGAACCTGCATTTAAGAGGTCCGCTAACTGTTTTGCTTCATCAACTGAGAAGTTGCCATCAATTTGCACTTGAGCAGAATTAATCACATTTCTAATAGAAGGTGCCGAAATGTATTTAGGCTCTCCTTCTAATCGATCTTCCCCAGTGTAAAAAGGTTCTTTTCTAAATTCTTCTATATATTGGTCGCCTTCTTCATAATCAAGCCAAATGACCAAAACATTTTGTAATGTATTATCTTCTAAAATGGTCCGCGTAATGTTACCAAATTGCGCACCATCTTTCAATTGGAGCGTTACAATAGGCTGGTTAGTATTTGAATCAAAATCTTGGCGTGCGCCTCCTTCAACAAGGTCAGCACCTGAGAGCATAACCTCGTCTTCAGCATTTCTAAAAGACAGTTGTGCTGTCGTTTGTAAGATTTCCCGTGCGTCATCTTCATTTTGAATCCCAGCTAATTGAACCCTGACGCGATTTGGTTCTTCAATCGTAAAACTCGGTTCACTTACCCCTAAAACATCAACACGTTGACGCAAGGATTCTACAGTAGCATCCAGCATGGCTGGTGTCACTTCTTGTTCATCATCTAAAGCTTCGACATCATACAAAATCTCGACGCCGCCTTGCAAATCAAGGCCTAACTTTACATCACTCGCAATATTAAATACAGTTGTTGAAATCACGGCAATTAATGTCACTAGGACAATAAAAAAGCCAATGATACGGTTCTTTTTAATCATATGTATCTTTTCCTCTCATCTCTGTAATTCTAATTGTTTCTCTTTGTTGTTTGATTATTTAATCATGCGTCTAATCTGATAATACACCCGCAATTGCTCCCTCTAGATCATCGGATTGATAGGCTAATTGGGTCATATAACTCATAAAAATGTGCGGTTTTAAATGAAGAATATCTTCAACTATTTGGTGTAGCGGCATTGCGCCATCTTTTTTCCAAACTTTTTTAAGTAAACACTGCCAGACACGTTCGCTTGTGGCTTCGTTATATCCAAGGTAGATCAATTCATTTACCTTACTATCAATAACACGGCCTAGTTGCGGTTTCCATTCTGATATTAATTGACTGTTCATACGGTTTCCTCCTCTCATCTTAAGGTGGGTCATCTGTATCAATCAAACGTAGTTGTAAATTCATTTTACTAGCGTATAAAAGTATAACACATCTATTGTATCGGAAGAATCATATTTTGGAAAGGTGGGATTTAAAAATGTCTAAACCACAGTCATTTATAGAAGGTACACTAACCTTAGTAATGACGGGATTAGCGGTAAGGGTATTAGGCTTTTTTCTTCGTTTAGTGATGATTAGAGCGGTAGGAGAAGAAGCTATAGGTCTTTACCACCTCATTTTACCTACCTTCTTTTTTATTTTTACTTTTACCCAATTTGGTTTACCTGTAGCTGTAAGTCAACGCGTAAGTAAATATTGTGCCAATAAAGACTTTGTAACTGTTCGACGGGTTTTGTATCTAAGTATAGCTACAGGATTGGCTATTAGTCTCGCCACAAGTAGTTGCCTTTATATAATTAAAGATACGTTACTCATCCAACTCTTCTCCGACCGTCGCGTTAAACTTGCCCTTACACCGCTCCTATGTCTCATTCCACTTGCGACTGTCTCGAGTATTTTAAAAGGATTCTTTCAAGGACTACATAATATGAAACCTCAAGGAGTTTCTCAATTACTTGAACAAGTTACCCGATTAGCACTTCTTATGTACGGTATGAAGGACTATTCGAACGACACCGTTGCCATGCTAACAGAAAAATTATTATGGCAAAGCGTCTATAGCGAATGTGTCGGATTAGTTTTTTTAGCAGTGACATACCTTAGAACCTCATTGCCCCAAACCGTCACTAAATTAAAAGCCAACAATCTAATGAAACAGCTGTTTTCTATTGCACTACCAACTACTGGTATGAGACTTGTTCATAGTTTCGGTCATTTTTTAGAACCTCTGATCATTCATCACCATTTTGTTTTAAGTGGTTTAAGTATTACTGGTGCGACAAGAGCCTATGGCCTATTAACAGGGTATATATTCCCTCTCCTAAGCTTTCCTATTTTTATTACGCAAGCAATTGCCACCGCAACGATCCCTAGTGTAACAGATGCGATTGAAAAGAAAAATCACCGCCTTATCCATTACCGGATTCATCAAGTCATCCGTTACTCAATGATGATTGGGATATATTTCACTGTAATCTTGATGGTATTCCCACACACTTTGCTACATTTATTTTACGACACAAAAGAGGGACTAACGACTATTAAGCTTATGGCACCTTGTTATATATTTACTTACTTGCATTTCCCTCTCCACGCTGTCCTACAAGCAAGCGACAATACAGATAAGGCTATGATCAATAGTCTCATAAGTTTTTTTATTAAAATTGCTGCATTAACTCTTTTTATGAGAATTCTTAAACCTACTCTTGGGATTATTATCGCTTTCTCAATACTCTCTATAGCGTCAACATGGCTCCATTATAGGAGTGTTACTAAAACAACAGGCTATTGCATCACTCAATCATTTATCATGCAATTAATCGGTTTGTTTTTATGCTTTTTTTTCTTAACAATCGGCACCAAATATTTGTTAGAGATGTTCAATGCTTTATTTTTACACGAAATTGCAGGTCTTATTTTATTGACTATTAACTATATAGCTCTTGTGTTGTTAATTGGGCTTATTCCTAAATCTGAATGGATAACCTTCATTACGAAACAGTAAAAATATCGGTATCTTTCTTTAAAAACCAGGTGTCATGTTGATCGACACTCAAGTATAATACATGAGTCATTGCATCAACACGAGCAAGTTTTAAGTAATCCCACAACGCTTGTTCTGTTAACCCTGACTGACGCAATGTTTGCTTTTGAATTTTGCCATATAGGATGACGTCATACACTACACCATGCCCTTCACTGCCTGTCTTTTTAAAGGCCGTTAACTTTCCCGATGATTCCAAAAGAGCATAATCAAGTTCTTGAATACCCCTTATATCTTTATCATGCAGCTGTTGGATAAAATCTGTTAAACTGTATCGTTCCTTACGCATCGCCTGAAGGTTAAATTTCCCTTCTCGATAAATTATAACTGCTTCTCCGTCAAAAAACTGACGAATATATGGTATTTTTAAAGCCAGAGTGGCACTGAATCGTTGGCAAACCACTAAGATACCTATAGGAATATAAATATCGGTAAATGATAAGGATGGGTCTTCAATTAAATTTGCTCCTAGCTCAGCAATCATCATAAATATAACGACATCAAATATGCTAAGTTCTCCAACTTCTCTTTTTCCCATTAAACGAAACACAATGACCATTGATAGATAAGAAATTATCGTTAAGACTACCATGATTTATTACCTCCACTCATAATTATGATTATCATGAGTCGCAAGTGTTTATTTTATGTACTGTAAAAAATGAAAAAAGCTATAATTATTGAGTCATATCTACTCAATAACCATAGCTTTTATAGCGGACAACTTTTATCTTAATTTATTAATAGTTCATACACAGATTACAAGAATATAACTGAACTAATAATACCAACAAAACCGATAACACTTAAGATATATACCGGCAATTTTGGCATCTCCTCATTATTCTCCATGGCCTTACCAAACATAAAGAAGACAAATGGGTGTACAAGGAATGTCATAGAGAACGTAAAAGTAATTAACCCTGCTGCTTCAGCACCAAACATCCCTTCTTGAATAGCTGCAAACAAGCCGAAGTGAGAAATAGCACTTGCTTTAGCCATTGCTCCAAAGTCTAGACCCATTGAACTGAAACTCAATAAAATCAACCCGCCGAAAATAGCAATAAGCTGCCAGCCAAAACCGAATTGTAAGAGCGCCGTCATTTCGCCCTTATCGTCATTGTCTGGTTTCTTAATATTTTTCAGTCCTAGAATGAGCAAGACAAAACCAATACCAGACATTATAATTGCTGGAATCATTAAGAGTGAACCTCTATCCGAACTCATAGCTAAAATCGAAAAGACAAAAATATGCATAGCGAAGGGAATATTAACTAACATAGGCGCGCGATTAGCTGCACGTTTACCTAAATCACCTGCTGTACAAGCTCCTGTTAATCCCGTGTGTGATAAAGCACCGGCCATACCTGGTGCGAGGTTTCTAACCGCTTGTGTTTTTCCAAAGTACATCAATAGCGCCATACCACCAAACATCCAGAATATTTGACCAAAGAATCCATACCCTAGGACACTAGCCGCACCTTCCATATCAAATACTTCAATAATACGTGAACCACCAACTGTAAAGTTACCCGCTAGTACTACTGGAATACCGGCAAATAGTAACGCTTTAATTGTTGGACCAAAAACATAGTTGTAGTAAATCATACCGAGTGCTGTTGCAATAACCATCGCGAAGAAAATGGATGGTAATGCGACAATCTGATTCACAAAAGCAGCAAGGTGAAATGCTAATATTAATATACCTGTAATGACGATAATTTCAAGCACACCTTTTCGAATGTACAATGGCTTTTCTAAAATTTTAGCTTTACTATCAATCAGAATGATTGAACCAACTAAACCTAAATAAGCCATAATCGGATAGTAACTTGATAACGGACTACTATTCAAACCTAAAATAACACGACTTAATGCTTCAATACCAATTAATAAAAAGAATGAACGAACAATAAGGACCATTTGCGTGCGTGTTGTTCCAAGTACTGCCTCATCTTCATTATGTATCAATAAATCTTTTGTTGCTCCTTCTTTATTACCAAAGATCTTTCTAATTTCTTGCCCACCAACAAAGAATGTTACAATAAGTGCAATACTTGTTGTTTTTGAAATAAGTTCAACAACAGGGAATTGCGCTAATCCCGGCTCTGCTACTCCACTAGATACGAGAATAAAACCCATTGTCAATCCAAAAATAACAATAATTAAAATCGGTGAATACCTCGTTCCAGCTACCACGGTCCTGGAAATCAGCACCATTGGAATAATGATAAACAACGATAATAAAAAGTGATTAAGTAGTTGTAAACTCTCTACTTGTTGTAATAGTTGCTCCATAGTTTTTTCCCCTCTCATTTTCAAACGTTTCCATAATCCGTTTAATTGTATTACTAATTTGTGAAACAGTAAACAAGTTTTTTAACTTGTTCACAAAAGGTTCATGTTTGTGGTTAAGAACTACCATACTGGTTGATTTCGTTCAGTATTAACTCCGCTTAACTATGATACCATCTAAAAAATATACATCACGATACTAACAAACTTTTAAAAAACCCTAACACAACTTCATGTGTTAGGGTTAATGATTATGCTTGTTCTTGCTGTACAACTGAGCGGATAGCTGAACGATCAAAGCGAAGTTTTTGACTTTCATTTACTTTAATCACTACAACATTTTCATCAATCGCATCAACAACGCCATGAAGGCCACCAATGGTAACAACTTGATCACCTTTAGCTAAATTTTGCTGCATTTGATTTACTTGTTTCTGACGCTTTTGTTGTGGACGAATCAAGAAGAAGTAAAAAACAACTACCATGATTAGTATTGGTGAAAGGCCAGCTAACATTTGTAAAATATCATTCATAATTTTTCCTCCCTTCTCTTACTTAAAAGTTTTTCGCATTCGGCTTATTAAAACCATATTGTTCAAAGAATTCCTCACGGAAATCACCTAAACGATCTTCTCTAATCGCTTGTCGAACCTGCTCCATCAATTTTACCAGAAAATATAGATTATGATAAGAGGTTAATCTTAAACCGAATGTTTCATCTGTTTTAATGAGGTGTCGCACATAAGCACGTGTATAGTTTTTACACGTATAGCAATCACAATTAGGATCAATGGGTGAAAAATCACGTGCATATTTCGCATTACGTACGACAAGGCGTCCCTCGGATGTCATCAATGTTCCATTTCTTGCGATACGTGTTGGTAACACACAATCAAACATATCTATACCTCGAATAGCACCATCAATCAATGAATCAGGTGAACCCACCCCCATCAAATAACGTGGTTTTTCATCAGGTAACAGCGGTGTTGTGAATTCTAACACACGATTCATGACATCTTTTGGTTCACCTACAGATAAACCACCAATGGCATAACCAGGAAAATCTAACGATGTAAGATCTTTAGCACTTTGTTTACGAAGGTCTTCATATTCTCCTCCCTGAACAATACCAAACAACCCTTGGTCATGTGGGCGTTTGTGCGCTTCTAAACATCGCTCAGCCCATCGACTCGTTCGCTCAACAGAATTCTTCATGTATTTATGTTCAGCTGGATAAGGGGGACACTCATCAAAGGCCATCATAATATCTGACCCTAGCGAATTTTGAATGTGCATCGCCTTTTCAGGTGAGAGGAACAATTTTTCTCCGCTGATATGATTTCTAAAGTGAACCCCCTCTTCTTCGATCCGGCGTAAGTCACTTAGACTGAAGACTTGAAAACCACCTGAATCGGTTAATATTGAGCCATCCCAATTCATGAACTTATGCAATCCACCAGCTTCCTCAATAATATCTTCGCCAGGTCGCAACCATAAATGGTAAGTATTCGATAAAATAATTCCTGCACCCATGTCCGTCAATTCTTCAGGACTCATCGTCTTAACTGTGGCTTGAGTCCCAACGGGCATAAAAACCGGTGTTTCAAACGAACCGTGCGGTGTGTGAACTCTCCCTAGACGGGCACCCGTTTGTTTACATGTTTTAATTAATTCGTAGCGTATAGCTGTCATAATAATCCTACTTTCTGTTAATAAATAAACATTGCATCACCAAAACTAAAAAATCGGTAACGTTCATTGATCGCTTGATGATAAGCTTCCATAATAAAGTCTCGGTCACTAAAAGCACTAACTAACATAACCAACGTCGATTTAGGTAAGTGGAAGTTCGTAATCAATCCGTCGATAGCTTTAAACTTATATCCAGGATAAATAAATATATTCGTCCACCCAGATGCCGCTTGAATCGCGCCATCATAGTCCCTTGCAATAGTTTCTAACGTCCGCGTTGAGGTTGTACCTACAGAGATGACGCGACCACCCGAGCTTTTTACGCGGTTAATTTTTTCTGCCTCTTGTTCGGTTAAAATATAAAATTCACTATGCATATCGTGTTCTTCTATCTTCTCCACACTGACAGGTCTAAACGTCCCAAGACCGACATGAAGTGTCACAAAGCAAATCTCAACACCTTTAGCTTTAGCTTCATCTAATAAGGCTTCTGTAAAATGTAGCCCTGCTGTCGGCGCTGCCGCAGAACCTTGTTCCTTAGCATACACTGTTTGATAGCGGCTTTGATCATCTAAAGTTTCTTTAATATAAGGAGGGAGCGGCATCTCTCCTAATTCGGTTAAAACTTCTAAAAAAATACCTTCATAACTAAATGACACAAGACGTCCACCGTGTTCTAACAACTCTGTACACGTTGCTTTAAGTTTGCCCTCACCAAATGATATAACCGTACCTACTTTAACTTTTTTTGCTGGTTTCGCTAATACTTCCCACGAATCTCCTTCGCGTTGCGTGAGAAGGAGGAGCTCAATGTTAGCTCCTGTATCTTCTTTTGTACCAAAAATTCTAGCTGGGAGCACTTTAGTATTATTTAATACTAAGGCATCTCCTTTATTTAAATAATTAAGTATATTAGTAAAACGACCATGCTCAATCGTCCGTTTTTCTCGGTTCATAACAAGTAACCGAGAACTTGAACGGTCTATCAAGGGGGTTTGCGCAATCAATTCTTTTGGTAAATCAAAATCAAAATCTTCTATGTTCAATAGAATCACCTCTTTAACATTTACTTATGCTTAATTTAACGTATCTGTTCGTTTCCTGGCAATGGACGTTTAAAATGTTTATACGTTTGATCGGTTGCCACACGTCCTCTAGGCGTCCGTTGAATAAAGCCTTTTTGAAGTAGGAAAGGTTCATAAACATCTTCAATCGTCTGTGATTCCTCACCTATTGTTGCTGAAAGTGTATCAAGTCCAACAGGACCACCACCAAATTGATCTAAGATAGCCAGTAGTAATTTATGATCAATATGGTCAAGTCCGATCTTATCAACTTGCAACATATCAAGTGCTAGCTCAGTTGTCACCTTACTAATTTCTGTTTCGCCTCTAACCTGTGAAATATCACGTACACGTTTGAGTAATCGATTGGCTATTCTTGGTGTGCCTCTTGAGCGTTTAGCAATCTCAATCGCAGCTTGGGTATTAATTCCGACGCGAAAAACGTCTGCACTTCGAATAATAATCTCTGTTAACGCAGCAGCATCATAATACTCTAATCGACTTAGCACACCAAATCGGTCTCTAAGAGGTGCCGTTAACAGTCCCGCTCTTGTGGTTGCACCAACCAACGTGAAAGGAGGCAAATCAAGGCGCACAGAACGTGCTGTTGATCCGGTACCAATGACGATATCTAGACAGAAATCTTCCATTGCTGGATACAATATCTCTTCCACAGCTCGAGGGAGACGATGGATTTCATCGATAAATAGTACATCTCCAGCCTCCAGTGACGATAAAATAGCAGCCAAGTCACCTGCTTTTTCAATAGCAGGACCAGAAGTCGTTCGAAATGCCACACCCATTTCGTTTGCGATAATATGCGCAAGTGTTGTTTTCCCAAGACCTGGTGGACCGTAAAGCAAGACATGATCAAGCGGTTCTTCACGCATTTTAGCCGCTTTAATAAAAATCGCCAAATTCTCTTTCGCTTTTGTCTGCCCAATGTAGTGACTAAGTGCCTGTGGTCTCAGGCTGAGTTCTTCTTCCTCACCCTCTAAAGGTACACCTTGAATCATTCGTTCCTCCAAGTCAACTCCCCCTTTACTGCATCAATAACATAAGTCCTTTACGGATTAATGCATCTGTCGTTTGTTCTTTGGCTTGCTTTAATTGTGGTTCAATTGCTTTAATTTCCCGGTCTTTATAACCTAAAGATTTTAGAGCTTCTTTCGCTTCAGCTAACGCACTAGGATCATTGCTTTCAACCTCTTCTGCCAACTGGATTTTTTCAGTCACTATAAACGGTAATTTACCTTTTAAATCTAGAATCATCTGACGGGCTGTTTTCTTGCCAACACCAGGAAAACTAGTTAAGTATTTCTCGTTTTCCTCTTCGATTGCTTGAACAAATATATCTACTTCACCTTGTCCAACAATTGATAACGCGCCTTTTGGTCCAATACCCGAAACATTTAAGACTTTTCTAAACAGTGTTTTTTCTTCCCTTGTTTTAAAACCATATAATATGTGAGCGTCTTCCCTTACATGAAAATGCGTATAAATCTTAACGACATCTCCAACATGTCGTTCAAAATCAAATGGATTAGCACAAATAATATCATAGCCTATACCGTTTATATCAATAACAGCAGAGATGTCTGTCATTTCAACCAGTGTTCCTTTTATATAATCAAACATATTGTCACTCCATCCGCTCTTGCAACTTATCGTAGTAATGCCACGTGCATACAATACATCATTATAACATTTCTTAACCGACTTTTGTTTAGCTTTTAAGACTTTTTAAACAAATAACGTGACATTATGTCTCTATTTATTTAAGATTTTTTTGTTTTTTAATATGACCTCTTCTTTTTACACCAAAAAAACCTAGCAAGTCCCGTACGAGAGTCCTGCTAGGTTATGCATTATCAAGCAACAGTCTAACGAAAAATCATTCTACCTTAATTTAAAACCGTACCTTCTCCAAAAATAATATCATAAACTTTTTATTATGCACACGTTAAGCCTCATTCTAAAGTACACTACTCGGTTTACATGTCTTCATATGCTTTTGGGAATGCAATACCATCACGCTTATGGTGTGACCTGGCATGGAGCTGCTCAATGGTTGCTTTATCTTTTTCTGGAATCGTCTCTCCTTTTAAATAACGATCAATCATATCGTATGTTGTGCCCATTTCATTCTCATCAGTTTGCCCTTCCCAAAGCCCTGCACTCGGTTTTTTTTCTATCACTTCTTTCGGTACCCCTAAGTATTTAGCCATCTCTCTAACTTCACCCTTGGTCAAATGAACAAGTGGTGCCAAATCAACACCACCATCACCATATTTTGTGAAGTAGCCTGTATGCCACTCTGCTTTATTATCGGTACCAACAACGAGGTACTGGTGATTCGTAGCAATCGTATACAGTGTGCTCATGCGTAACCGCGCACGTAGATTGGCATCCGCTAACTGATCATTGGCTTTATTATGCATTTTTTCTTCATCCAATACATGAGTGATCGTTCCGAAGAGGGTATTGTGTGTATCTGTCAAGTCAACCGTCATCGCCTTTAAATCAGCTGACTCAACCACACGCATCGCATCATCAAAATCACCAGGATGACTCTTACACGGTAACATTACACCTAAACTATTTTCAGGCACTGCACGTTTAATTAGATGTGCGACGACAGCGGAATCAATTCCACCACTAATACCAACAACTAACCCCTTAACATTTGCTTCTTTCACCTTTTTTTGTAACCACGAAACTAAATACTCTACTTTTTTTTCCATCTGTTTTTCGCTCCTTTTAATCAACCTCTCTCTATTATTGCTTAGACAGATGAAATTTTCAATCGAATCACACGATGAGTTTAATCACCTAAATATCCATTAGTCACTATCTTATAGGTACCAACGCCAACAGCCATATGGACATGGATAGGAATGATGTAAAGGGCGTTTAATTGGTGGCCAAGGTTGATATTTTTTTTTCTTAGCCCCTGATAGTGTGCTACCGTACTTTTCTATTGGCTGCTTTGTCGGCAAGTGCTTTACCTTTTTCATGGCAGCATCGCTCGTTGTTGTCACATCTTCTTGTGAGTCTTTATTATCAGATGATACGTGTTGCTTCTCGCTACTCACATGAGCAATTGATTGTTTCAGTTCAAGTGAACCCATGAAGTTATCCTGCTTATTTTTGTCCACATTGCTTTTAATCTCATTTTCCTCCTCAATTTCTTCACTAAACGTCTCTGTTACTTTTTTCAAATTAGGTATATACACTTTCATACCTGCGACTAAACAATCTGGTTGAATAAAATCTGGATTAAATTGGCGTAAATCATCCATTGTCACCTGATATTTATTCGCAATCGTCACAAACGTTTCTTTCGGTCGGACAATATGAATTCGCATCATTAGCTACCTCCTTTAACTCTAGCTTATGCATATGAAGGTAAAAATATAAAAAAACGTGATAATAATTAGATTATTAACTCCTATTGGTTTAACAGAAATCATTGCATTTTCAACGCTGAACACATACACTAAAAGAAACAAACAACAAAAACACAATGAAGGATGATCAATTATGGGAGAAAAAAAATTATCCGGGAGCGAGCGCCGCGAACTTTTATTACAATTACTTAATCAAGCGTCTAACCCTCTGACAGGTAACGCCCTCGCTAAAAAAGCTGGCGTCAGTCGCCAAGTCATTGTACAAGATATTTCATTATTAAAAGCAACCGGGGAACAAATTATTGCCACGAGTCAAGGTTATTTACTCTTTAGACATACTCAAAATAATCAAACATTTAAACGGATGATTGTTTGTCAACACACACCTGATGAAACAGCAGAAGAATTATATTTGATGGTAGACCAAGGCGTTATTGTAAGAAACGTTGTCATCGAACACCCGGTATACGGGGACCTTGAGGCAACATTAATGTTAAAAGACCGTCACGACGTAAAAGAATTTCTTGATAAAATTCACACAACTAATGCACCTTATTTATCTGAACTAACTGATGGGGTGCATATTCATACACTTGAAAGTGATCGCGAAGAAAAAATTGAAAGTTGTATCGCGGCTTTAGAAGCACGCGGCTTTATTTTTAACGCGGATCTATAATAAGCAACACTTACGCCTGGTTGTCCAACAACACCAAATATTACCCAACTAAAAAAGACTTAAATTATCCAATTGGATGGTTTAAGTCTTTTCCTTATTTAGTCCCCTTACCGTTCATTCACATGATAGTAAGGATAACTTCCCAATACCTCAACTTGACACCCAATTGCCTCAAGCTCTTGTATAGTATTTGGAATGAGTATATCGTCCATTTTTTGTTCAATATCTATCAAGAAATAATATTGACCTAGCGATGTTTTCATCGGTCGTGATTCAATTTTTGACAAATTAATTCGACGCCATGCAAATGCTGATAAAACTTGGTGAAGCGCACCTGCATGATCAGTAGGTAAAGCAATCATAAACGTTGTTTTAAAACCTTTAATCGGCATGTGTTTTGTTCGCAGAGCTGTATCATTCTTATGTAATACGACAAAACGTGTATGATTGTTGAGAATGTCATGAATATTCGCTTTGACTATCTCTAAATCAAACGTGGCTGCTGCTTGTTCATTAGCAATAGCACCTATTAGTCTGTTTGGATGTTGACTCACCAACTCTGCTGCTGCACCCGTTGAATTGAACGTCTCTTTTTTAGCTCCACGCATCGTTTGTGTTAAAAAATAGTGGCATTGGGCTAGTGCATGGGGATGCGAATATATAGCCTCAATATCTCGCCATTTATCTACATTGCGCTTATGTACCATAAAATGTTGCTTTATAGGTACAACAATTTCACTGACGATTTTTAGCGACTTTGATTCAATTAAATAATCAAGCGTTAAGTTGACCGTTCCTTCCAAAGTGTTTTCTAGAGGAACAACAACAAATTTTACATGACCAAACTTAACCGCATCAAAACAGTTTGGAATGGTTTGATAAGGCATGTGTCTCTCACCCTTAAATAACGCATCCACTGCAATACTCGTAAATGTGCCCTTTGGACCTAAGTAACCGATAGAATAACTCATCCCTTATCCTCCATTCATGTTTAAGCGCCTGAGCCTAAAACATCAACTTTTTCAATAAATTGATGCTTTTTAAGGCACGTTATCAATTCATCTAAATCTACTCTTAAATGTTCAATATCCAGCGATAACGTGACATTCGCTTTCCCGTTTAGCGGTATAGACTGGTGGATCGTAAGAATATTCCCACCTGCTTTTGCTACCATATCTAGCAGGTGAGACAACGTACCGGACCTATCTTCTAAATGAAAAAACAAGGTAATGATTTTTGTTTGTTGAATAGCTTGGAACGGGAAGACAGCATCACGATATTTGTAAAAAGCACTCCTAGACAATCCAACTTTTTGAACTGCCTCAAAAATAGATGCCACTTTACCTCGCTCTAAATCTTTTTTTACTTGTAACGTCTTTTTCATCGCTTCCGGTAAAAAGTCTCCTCTTACGAGATAAAATGTGTCTTTTTCATTTTTCACTCGTCGCTGCCCCCTTTAATAACTCTTTTATTCAATAAACTCAAATTCATATTTCATCAAGCGTACGATGTCACCATCTTTTGCCCCCCGCTCTCTCAAGGCATCATCAATGCCCATTGAACGCATTTGGCGAGAGAATCTTTGAATGGATTCATCACGTGTAAGGTCTGTCATCTTAAATAATTTTTCAATCTTCTGACCGGAAATGACATAAGCACCATCATCATCACGTGTAATAATAAACGGCACTTCTTCTGGCTGATGTTTATAAACAATATGTTCTGGTGCTTCTTCTACTGACGTTATTCTGTGTGGAATTTTATCTAGCTGATCAGCAATTTCAAACAAGAGCTCACGTAGCCCTTGACGTGTGATAGTTGAAATCGGATAAATTGGATATTCTTCTGTTAACTGTTCTTTAAAGAAGGCCAATTGTTCCTCAGCCTCTGGTATGTCCATTTTGTTTGCCACAATAATTTGCGGACGATCTAATAACGTCTCATCATAAGCGCGCAACTCTTCATTAATAGTAACAAAGTCTTCATAAGGATCACGTCCTTCTGTTGCAGCCATATCAATAATATGGACAATTAAGCGCGTGCGCTCAATATGTCGTAAGAATTGATGCCCCAGACCAACACCTTCACTTGCTCCTTGAATAAGTCCTGGCAAATCAGCCATAACAAAACTGCGATGGTCCTCTGTTTCTACCATGCCTAAATTTGGTTGCAGGGTAGTAAAGTGATAATCAGCGATTTTAGGTCGCGCAGCACTAACGACTGATAATAGTGTTGATTTACCCACACTCGGGAATCCAACAAGCCCCACATCCGCCATAACCTTAAGTTCAATGACAATATCACGCTCAATACCTGGTTCTCCATTTTCTGCAATTTCAGGTGCAGGGTTTTTTGCTGAAGCAAAACGAATATTACCTCGACCACCTCGACCACCCTTACAAATAATCGCCTGTTGCTTATTCTCGGTTAAGTCTGCTAATACCTCACCTGTTGTGTCATCTTTAATTGTCGTACCTGGCGGTACTTTAAGTACCATTGGTTCAGCATTTTTCCCATGCTGGCCCTTACTCATTCCATTTTCCCCACGTTTTGCTTTAAAGTGACGTTGGTAGCGGAAATCCATTAATGTACTTAAGCCTTCATCTACTTCAAAGACCACGTCCGCACCATCGCCACCGTCACCACCTGATGGTCCACCGAACGGGACATATTTTTCACGTCGGAAAGATGCTAAACCATTCCCGCCGTCACCAGCTTTTACATATACTTTTACCTGATCGACAAACATAACCTCACCTCTTTTATCTGTATTATTTGTGTACTTATTTACTATTGACTAATAATGTGTTTTTTATAATTAGCGTCTGTTGATCCTCTTCTGAAGCCAAAGTGAATGCAGCAAGTATTGCTTGCATCATGTCTGATTTTTTATTTAAATGATTGAGTGTACAGCGATAGTTCAGTGTCACTGATTCTATATCTAAACGTTCAAGGGAAACGACTAGCTTATCAATCGATGGAGACCATTTCACAAAAAAACGCATAGCATTCGCTACTGATAAAGCGATCGATTCATCCCAATCAGTTGGCGCATTATGAAGATGAAAACTTTCAACATCTACTGTTAATGGCAAATCCGCTATATAATACGTTAATACTGCACTTACCTTATCGAGTGTAAGCATTAATACAAGACGTTCACGTTCGAGTTGTCCCATCCAGTTCATCATAATTTCAGCTGCTTTTTCTCGTTGATTCATCTGTTGATACCCCAGCAATAACTGAAGTTGATTCGCTTGGTCGTGCCGCTTTTTATTTAATAATGTTTTCAGGCTCCATTCACTCACCGTTAGTCACCTCACGCATAATTGTAAGAAAATTATAACAAATATCCATTAAGGTGTACAATCTATTGCGAAAAATAATCAAATAAAAAAGCGCATCTCCAAAGAATAACTCTAAAGAGACACGCTTTTTATTCTAACGTCTTATGCTTCCTGTGCAACAGGATACACACTTACGCGTTTGCGATTACGGCCAACGCGCTCGAAACGTACGATACCGTCTGTTTTAGCGTAAAGAGTATCATCTCCACCACGACCAACGTTTGTACCAGGATAAATCTTAGTACCACGTTGACGGTAAAGAATTGATCCGCCAGTAACCATTTGTCCATCGGCACGCTTTGCGCCAAGACGTTTTGATTCTGAATCACGACCGTTCTTTGAGCTACCTACACCTTTTTTAGATGCGAAAAATTGTAAGTCTAAACGTAACATCATCGGTTTCAACCTCCTTGTTTTTCAAAGATAGTTATATACTGACCATAGTCATGTGCAATGGTTTCTAAAGTGGTTAGCATACCTTCAAACAACAACTGAGCCGCACGACGTGCTTCTTGGTCGCTATTATCAGGTAAAATCACTTTTAAATAACCACCATCCGCGCCTTGGTCAATGATAGGTTCAATTCCACTATGTTTCATGACTGCGTTGGTCATACCGAAAGTCACGGCAGATACTGCAGCACAAACTAGATCGTGCCCGTGAGGGCCACTGTCTGCGTGTCCACTTAATTCAAAACCTTGAATTGAAGTATCAGGCAAACGATAAATAATTGCTTTAATCATTGTTCATCCAACCTTAAGCGTTGATCTTTTCGATAACCACTTTAGTGTATGGCTGACGGTGACCTTGCTTACGGTGATAGTTTTTCTTTGGCTTAAACTTGTAAATAGTTACTTTCTTTTGACGACCGTGTTTTTCAACTTTCGCCTCAACAGAAGCACCTTCTACTAATGGCGCGCCAACTTTTACGTCGTCACCACTTACAAAAAGAACTTTGTCAAATGTAACTGTTTCACCAGCTTCAGCAGCTAACTTTTCAATGTAGATTTCTTGACCTTCTTCTACTTTGATTTGTTTACCACCTGTTTCGATAATTGCGTACATCCTACTGCACCTCCTTAAAGACTCAGACTCGCCATCACAGGCGCATCGACATGCTTATAACCTGATCTGCGCGGTTGTAGCAACGGGTGCTACATTACTTGCATAACGAACAAATCATACCATGTGTTAGAGGAGCATGTCAATAGTTTCAGCTGGATTATTCAAAATAAATTCATTGATTAATGCGTGACTGCCACTGCGAACAATTTCATAACCTGCTTTTATGTCTCTTTGTATAACATACGTATCAGGCATTACTTTTTCTTTTAATTGCGCAACATTTACCAGCGTTTTAAATCGCTGTAAGAAGTTTTTATTCATCGCTATCAAACAACTATCTGTATCCATCACAATCAAAGCACGTTCAAGTTCGTAACAATGTGTTTCTTGCGTTCGTTCTAAAGATTGGATTTCTTGGTTAAAGAGTGTGTACATGACACTCTCTGTTGTACGTTTTCTTGTTAACTCAAATAACCCAAGACGCGTAAAGCCATACAGTGTGACTGGCGCTGGATCACTGGTTACCGCTCGTTTCAACGCATCATGTACTAGTTGTTGATCTTTTTTATTTATCATACGTATAAAATCAATGACAACCATGCCCGATATATTCCGCTTCTGTAACTCCCGCGCGATGGCCTTGACGGCCAGTCGATTGATATTAATAACAGCCTGTTTACGCGAGGCGTTTGTCTTATAACTAGAGGAATTAATATCAATAACGGTCATAGCTTCAGTTTGTTCGATCACAAGTTCCACGCCTTCCGCTAACTGGACAACAGGTGAGGCCAATTGATTCATATAGGTCGTAAGTTGGGACGAAATATCCCTTAAGGCCTGGCGCTTCACTTTCACTCTATCAGCAATTTCTGGAAGCATACATTCGATTTGCCGTTTCAACTTGACGTCATCCACAATAATTGTCTCTACTTGGTCAAATGTTAGACGCTGAACCTTCGCTACACTAATCGTTGCTTCACTTGAAATCATTCCTGGCTTTTTCATTTGTTTTTGCGTCGCCTTAAACTGTTCAAACTGTGCATGAAAGTAGTGAAATTTCCGAATTAACATTTGGGGGTCGGACTCAGCCGCCTTTGTTCGAACGATCACACCCCCTGTCTCTATATGAGGTGTAAGACACGTACGCAAATAGTCGCGCGTTTCATCAGAAAGCTTTTTGGAGACATTCACTTTTTCTTCAAATGGTAAATACACCAATGCTTCATCTGATAAATCAATTTTTTGAGTTAATCTTGCACCTTTTGATAAATACGGGGCCTTAGTAACTTGGACCATCACATATTGACCTTCTGTTAAAGGCGAATGTTCTGTTGACAGAGCGTCTTTATAGTCAAGATATCCGAAAGTATCTGTCCCAATATCAATAAAATACGCTTGTAGCTGATCATCTTTTTTTTCAATTCTCCCATGAAAAATCGCACCAACACCTTGAAGTCTGTTAGGCCTAATAAAGTCTACATCTAATAGTTTACCTGCATCTAATGTGACATGTAATGTTTCTGTTAGCGTTGTTAAAAGATAGAGTGTTATCACTTTGTTCACCTATTTCATTTAAATATTTAACCGGATTAAAATACAATTGGATCATTTGTTGTTCTTGTATGAATTGACCCGTTTCTTTAACCATCCATACACATGGTTGACTTAACTTTAAGTCATCAAGTAAACGATGTGGGATGGCATTTTTATGGATATGTTTTATTTTAGGTTGTCGATTGAGCATTTGTCGGGCAAGCAAAAAGCGATACCATGTATACGTTCGATTTTTTGAGTCTAGCCGAATTTCCTGAAAAAGAAAACCAATAAGGATTAATATAGAGAATGAAAAACCATGGATAAACATGAACCAACTACCTACGATTGCTAAACTTCCTATTGATAAAGCAAGCGTGAAATAATAACTCTTTTTAAACGGCAGAACAACAGACAATAATAAATAGAGTATTTTCCCACCATCGAGTGGCCAAATGGGTAACAAATTAAACGTTAACAATGTGATATTTAATTGTTGTGCATGGTTAAAAAACGTTGTATACCCTGTATATCTTCCAAGTACAATACACACAGAAGCGATGGCCACGTGTTGTAAGGGCCCCATAAGCAAGACAAGCCACTGTTCTTTATACGGCCGCATTAAAAATGCATCTGTATCCATCACACAACCAAACATAAATAAACGCATTGCTTCAATCGGCCATTTGAACACGACGGCGGTAAAATAGTGCCCACACTCGTGCCATGTCATGATGATCAATAAGATGAGATAGTCCGTCAGTTGACCCGTCAGAACGACCAAAACAACCATCAAATAAAACGAAAAGTCGACAGTAAACAGGCGCCCATGTAGTTTTGTCATGGACGCTCTACCACATGTAACGCTAGTTCACCTGAATCACCAACGATCGCCACTTCACCAATTTGTTCATTTGCCTGAATATATTGATAAGGTAAAACCGTTGTCTTTGTTAGATGCTGGTAGACAAGTTCTTCGCCCGATTCATGTTGTACCCTGACTAACTCATACCCCTTCTCGCCTCTACCAACATAAGTAACAACCCCCGCTCGAAGAGCATAAATCTCTTTACTTGTTGTTGAAACGACCACACCTTCGCTTAACTGATTTATTTGAGCGACCGATAAAGCGAGATTATTCTTATTAGTATGGGTAAAAGGTGACATAACGTAAATGACCTCCCCAAAGCGTGACTGATACCAACTATAGACTGGAGCAAAAGGGAATTCAACGGTCAATGCCTTTGTTACTTGTTGATTTAATAGATAGGGACTCATCTTTGTTTGACTAAAACTCACAAGACAAAATAACATGGATGCTAACACAAGTTTTATTAAATGTCGGGTAGACTTTGTAAGATGTGAGGATTCTTTTGAAACATGTCCGATTTTTTTGCTGTAAAGTTCTTTTTGACGCTTTAGCATTTTTACATGCGATGACACATTTGGCCTCATTGATTGCCCTCTCCTTCTTTTCCCGTTGGATTAAATAGATGTGGATGTACTCTCTATCCATCACCTTATTTATACATACGCAAAAAAGAGGACGTTCATGACCTGCATTCGTCAGTTATTTAGATAACGACTATAAATCTTTAAAACAAAAATGCTTGAGATCAAATCGCATAATTTAATCCAAGCATTTATCCTAATGACGCTATTAGATTTTTTCTTATGTCTTCTCACGCGTTTATTTTTCTCGCATCCCGAAGAATTTTTTGACTTTTGTTAAAAAGGTGAGCTCTTCATCAAATGATTGTAACGGTACAGACTCACCTAAAATACGGCGTGCGATATTTCGATAACTTATAGATGACTTGATATTTGGATTTAATGCTACTGGTTCACCGTGATTGGACGCCTTAATAACTTCATCATCATCTTGCACAATACCAATTAAATCAATTGATAGCACTTGAACAATTTCATCGATTGTTAACATATCGCCCCGTTCCATCATATGATTTCGAATCCGATTAATGACGAGTCTCGGCGGTGTAATATCTTCTTGTTCAAGCAAGCCAATAATGCGGTCTGCATCACGCACACTAGATTTTTCAGGTGTTGTCACGACAATCGCATGATCAGCACCGGCGACAGCATTTTTATACCCTTGTTCTATCCCTGCAGGGCAATCAATCAAAATATAGTCAAATTCTTGTTTTAATTCATCCACCATAGTAATCATTGCCTCTGGTGATAAATCGTGTTTATCACTTGTTTGCGCAGCTGGTAATAAGAATAAGTAATCAAAGCGCTTATCTTTAATGAGCGCCTGCTTTAATTTACAACGCCCTTTCGCCACATCAATAATGTCATAAATGATGCGGTTTTCAAGACCCATCACAACATCTAAATTACGCAAGCCTATATCCGTATCCATTAAACACACTTTTTTATCCATTAATGCTAAGGCTGTCCCGAGGTTAGCAGTTGTTGTTGTTTTACCAACACCACCTTTACCTGAGGTAATGACAATCGCTTCAGACATTTAAAACACTCCTTTCAAACCCATTCATTACCGGGCGTTTCTTCATCACGTGTTGCAATCGATCCATCATTATTTGTCCATCTTCTACGTATGCGCACTCCATAAAAACACCGTCTGTTTCATAATCCGGTGCACGAGAATACATATCTGCAATCCTTAGTTGCACTGGATTCATTAAAGAAGCCGCAATAACGACATCTTTATTCCCTTCATATCCCGCGTGAGCAATACCTCTTAATACGCCTAATACAAAGACATTGCCTGTTGCTTTTATCGTCCCACCCGGATTGACATCTCCAATCACAAGCGCGTCTCCAACGATATCAATGATTTGCCCTGAACGAACCGTTCGTGTGTGTATATGAACATCAGTGGCTTCTTTTAATTTTAACGCCTCTTCTTTTAAGATGACATGGGAAACGATATCTTGGACAACAAGCCGCTGTTTAGCTTGAATCAATGAACGCAATTCTTCTTTTGCCTCATTATGTAATAAGCGATTACCAAGTTCCACTTTAATTGTAATCAACGAATCAACTTCATCAAAGTCATCTTGATTGAGCATCTCGATTAATTGGTCCAAAACATCTTGGAATGGCGCATCATCGTTTAAGAATAATGTTAAACCATCCCGTGTCCCTTTAATCATCACCAATTGTTTTTGGGACATCATAACACCTCCGTTCTTACTTCTGTTCAAACCTTTGTAATGAATAGCGCGTAAGCAAGCGTTTAAACAGAACAAATTGAATCAAAAATACAACATAATTAACCGCAAGCGTCATTAACAGTCGTTGTTCAAAGTACTCTACAGTAGTTAATGAAATCACACCGATAAATCGATAAAGTTCAAATATTAGAAAATCCATCAAGCTAATGGCGAGGAAAAAAACAAAACTCGACACATAAAAATTCACGTGTAAGATTTTCCTCAAGTAGTGAACGAGATACAACGTCACTGCGTAACTAAACATATAGACACCGATAATATTTGCGTAGACAATATCCATCATTAAACCACTTATAATCGCATATAAAAAGCCGTGGTAAGTGGTTTCTTGATCGTAATACAATCCGATTAATACAAGGAAGACAAAAACACCATGGATAACGACTGTAAATCCATTTGCAGGTAATATATCTGGTATCAGCAAGAAATTTGCTCCTTGCAAAACAACGAGGATAAATAAGATCAACGGAGGAAATAAGCGTGACATCACTCTGACTCACCTTCTACTATCTCATCTCGCGTTGTTAGGGTACGGTCCACAATAATCACATGGTTTAAGTTTTCCACATCAGCTGATGGTTTTACATAAGCAATTTGTGTTAAACCGTATTGATCCGTTGTCACTTCTTCAATCGAACCAATTTCTAGCCCTTTAGGGAAGACACCGCCTAATCCTGACGAAAAGACCGTGGCTTCGAGTGGTATATCTTCATAACTATCCGTAAATTCCAATAAGAGCTGTTGTCTTTCTGCATCATAACCGAGAATAAATCCTCTGGCATCATTATCAGTTTCAGGTAAATCTACATTAACAGAGATGCGATTTGAACGATCAAAACCATTGAGTAATAACACGGTTGATGAGAATTGGGCTGTCGATTGGATTTTTCCAATCATGCCGTTAGCTGTAATAACAGCCATGTCCTTTTCTACTCCATGTTGCTTGCCTCTATTGAGTGTGATTTGTTCAAACCAATCCTCTGGACTTCTGGCAATCACAGTCGCCTGGATAGGGCGATAATCTGTGATTGTCTCTGTTTTATCTAACAAGGCTCTAAACTCCTCGTTTTCTTTTGTAAGTTCTTGTATTTCATACAGCTTCTGTTGATACGTTGATAAATTCTCTTTTAACACTCGGTTCTCTTCATAGACATTTTTCATCTCATCGATGCTATTAACTACACCAACAACATAATATACTGGACGTAAAAACACATTTTGAAATGAACCGACTGTATCTTGGATAAATTCCTCAACAGAAGAAAGCTCTTCACGATCGCGAATAGTGAAGCCTATCAAACCAACAAGTATGACGAGGCTTAAAAGAATCGTAAATAGCCGTTTTCTTCGAAAAAACGACATAATGAAACCTCCAATAAGCGTTAGTTGTTCCGGTTAGCAACATTTGGATGCGATTTAAAATGTTCGATGTACTCTAAAGCTTTACCCGTCCCGATAGCTACAGAATCTAATGGCGATTCAGCAATAAAGACTGGCATTTTTGTTTCGTCTGAAATAACGTCATCTAAACCTTTTAGTAACGCACCTCCGCCAGACAAGACAATCCCACGCTCCATAATATCTGAAGAAAGTTCAGGTGGTGTCTTCTCAAGAGTTACTTTTACTGCCTCAACAATGGCTGCCACAGTATCATGTAGTGCTTCAGCAATTTCTTTTGATGTCACTGTAATCGTTTTTGGTAAACCGGTTAATAAGTCACGGCCTCGTAAATCAATTGACTGTTCTTCCTCTGTCACACGCGCCTGACCAATTTCCATTTTCACTGTCTCTGCTGAGCGAACACCAATCATTAAACTGTATTTTTTGCGAATATATTGGATGATTGCTTCATCCATATCATCACCTGCTGTACGAATCGATTCACTCGTCACAACACCACCAAGAGAAATAACCGCTACTTCCGTCGTTCCTCCACCGATGTCAACAATCATACTGCCTGTTGGCTCCCATACTGGTAGTCCTGCCCCAATTGCTGCCGCAAATGGCTCTGATACCGGGAAAGCTTCTCTTGCTCCCGCTTGCTTTGTCGCATCAATAACAGCACGCTCTTCTACCATAGTAATACCTGAAGGTACACAAACCATAACATTCGGTTTTCTCGCAAACGGTGAACGGTTCTTCTGTGCTAATCGAATATAATATTTCATCATGACGGCTGTTGTATCGTAATCGGCAATAACACCGTCTTTCATCGGTCGAATGACAGAAATATTTCCTGGCGTACGTCCAATCATATTGCGTGCGTCACTTCCAACTGCTTCAATATTTCCTGTTGTGTTGTTCTTGGCTACAACAGACGGCTCTCTCACAATAACGCCTTTCCCTTTAATATATACGAGCGTATTTGCTGTCCCTAAATCAATCCCTAAATCTTGCGTTAAACTAAATTTCCCCACTTTAATCTTCCTTCCTTATTTACACGTCTCTATATTTTTTGATGGTGTATCATTCATTTGAGTAACAGTAAACACCTAACACAAGTTACTCACCTCGTGTTAGGTGCTTAAAATTAACCTTGCTTATTTAATTATACGAGAATTTGAAAAAAATAGATAGGGGTTAGACGTACCCTTTTTCTTTTAATGACACAAATTTATGATCACCTATGATGATATGATCGAGTAATGAGATGCCAATCAATTCTCCACACTCAACCAATCGTTTTGTCACGTTAATATCTTCTTGAGATGGTGATGGATCGTAGGGTCGGTAGTAAGAAGCAAATCTACCTCCCTCAGAACCGTACGTACTCCTTTCAAAGTATACGGCTCGCCAGTATGAGAGAGAAAACTAGAGGAGAAATCTTTGGAAGCGGTCGGTAAATAGTGCTTTTGTTTCAGACGATGATAGGCTTGTTTTTTAGACAATCGGTACTTATGCGCGATCGTACGATAAAGACTTTCATACGCAAAATAATCCAATGAACGTAAAACTTTTTTATCGCGTAATAAACAATAATACTGGTGAATAGAAGCTAACTCGTTTTGATAGATCGAACAAATTGTTTTTTCATCATGATAAACCAAATATCCTCGACTCTTAGGACACTTATCACTATAGGCACCATAATCAAAATTCTTGATGACATGCCCCAATTGATCTTTTGTCAGGGCTAAATAAAGTCTTTTGTTCGATTTGTCCAAATGAACGAGGTAACCTTCATATTGAATAGAGTTAAATCGACTGATTTTTATCGTTGGCATAAATAGACGACATGCACATAAGAACTGATTTATCGGTTGATTTAAAGAAAAGATAATAAAATTAGTTGATGAGCGACTTCTATATACATACGAGCCTTGGTATTGTTCAATAACTCTTATTATGTTTATCATGCCTTGACTACAACGCTCACCAACCTCTAAGGTGCACCGATCAACTGTGACAATAAAAAGTTGATCACTATGACATTGACACACGTTCCATCCCCTCCTCTCTCATACCTGTCTTCCTTTTCCATGCTAAACAGATTACCTGCAAACGTTGAATACTATGAAGACTCCGGTACCTTATAACTTCCGTTACTTAGGTAGTCCCTACCTTATTAATCAACCAAGATGCGTCATACTTAGGTACTCCTTTTGACTATTGCTTTCCTTCATGGGAAAACTCGGGGAAACAGGCTTATCATACGGCGCATCTGACGCATACGGCGCATCTTTTTCCATAACACATCCAAAGATCCGTAAGTCTAGAGTTCAGGCAGTATAGCTTTTACCGTATATGACTTAACCACAACATCATGCGATGGTCCCAGCAATTATTTTTAACGACTGGTAAGATGCATGGCTACTAAACGTTATAAGCAGTTTAGGGCAATGCCACTTGATTGATTAACTGTATAGGCGCACGCCAGATGGATGATTATGCAGACAAACAATAGAGGCACAAGAGCGCTTAATAGCCTCGCGAAATATCTCGCGTGGATGTGAGATAGAGGCGTTCAGGCTCCCAATAAAGATGGTTTGTTGGTGAATGACCTGGTTCTTTGTATCAAGGAATAGACAGATGAAATGTTCTTGTTTTAAGAGGCGCATATCTTCCATAACATAGTTCGCCCCGTCCTCAGGACAACGAATGACGTACCGATCGGTCTTTTTAAATCGTCCCATACGGTTACCTAATTCAATAGCCGCTAAAATACTGACAGCTTTAACCTCACCGATACCTTTTAATTGAACAAGCTCTTCTAGTGTTGCTTCTCTTAATAACTCTATCCCGTCAAAATGTTGATACAAACGAATGGCCAAGTCATGGACACTTTCTTCTCGTGTCCCTGACCCAATCACAATAGCTAAGAGCTCTTGGTCTGATAGATGACTTGCACCTTTATTTATGAGTCTTTCTCTTGGCCTATCTTGTTTTGGTATATCTTTCATTCTGACATGAAGTTCCTTCAACATATAGTGTATCTGCTACTAAAACTGTGTACAAAAGTGTACAACTGCCTTAGAATGTTCCTGTTTCTTCGTGCCCGCTTTCGCCTTCTTCTTACGAAGAATGGCTACCATGCGCCAAATTGACGCTAACGTTTGTATGGCACTCCACAGGCGTAAATTCGGACGTAGCCCGCCCTAAACATATGCATCTTAGTTTTAGGTTAAGATTGCATATTCTTTTGCTTTAAGCAAATTCAACGCGGCATTTTTGTCTCTGTCCATTGTGTTCCCACATTCACACGTGTAAACACGGTCTTTGAGTTTAAGGTCTTTTTTCTTTGCGCCACAACTCGAACACAATTTACTCGACGGATAAAATCGGTCAACCCTCCTTAACTCTATGTCGTTTTCAACACACTTGGCTTTGAGCCAAGAAGAAAAAGCATAGAAGTTTTGCCCGGCAATCGCTTTCGATAAATGCCTGTTTTTCATCATCCCGCGCACGTTTAAATCTTCAATCGTAATATACGTTGGCTTGGTTTTCACACAACGGTCTACGACAGAACGAACGTACTCTTTTCGGATGTTCGCTAAGCGTTGATAAAGCTTTTGCACACGAAGCACATTCTTTTGCACGTTTTTTCTTTTGTACTCGTTAGTAGCAGGTTCACCACCTTTCGTTTTTAAATGTTTGTACACTTCCTGTTTTCTCGAAAGGGAACGCTGTTCCCTCTTTAATTTCTTTTCCAATCGTCTTACTTCTTTTGTTTTGTTAATATTTTTGTACGTCTGTCCATTGCTGAAAACCGCAAAGGTTTTCAGACCCAAATCAATGCCGATACCTTCTTTTGGCTTTCTCTTTTTCTTTTTGTTTTCATCAACTTCGATAAGGACTGAAACGTAATAGCGACCAGCCTTTTGGCTAATTGTGCCACTCGAAGCTTTCTCGCCTTCGGGGATGTAGCCAAATTCTTTCAACCGAACCCAACCAATGGTCGGAATTTTAATGCGGTGCCGTTCAATTGTCCAATCCCCTTTGTTGTTTTTGGGGAAATACGCTTTGACATCTTGTTTTCGCTTTTTTTTGAACTTCGGAAATTTCGCTTTTCCCTTGAATAACTGCTTAAAAGCACCTTCTCCATTCATGATGGCTTGCTTTCTCGCCTTCGAAGAGACGCCTTTAATCCATTCAAAGCCTTCTTGTTTCGAAAGCTCATTATTCACATATTTATCAAAGTCCATCCCACTTACGAAACCGAAGGTTTCTTTTCCTTCCAAATAACGTTCATAGTGTTCTTGGTTGTAGGCAATATAACGATTATACAAAAAGCGAGAAACTCCGATAACTTGGTGGATTTTGATTTTTTGTTCGTCCGAAGGACGAATCTCTGTCTTAAATGCTTTTTTCTTCACAGTTCATCGTCCTCCTTGATGTTCTTTTTGTATTTTCGCAAGCCATAAATCCGACACGAAAAAACATGAATAATTGCGATTAAATCCTGTATCATCTCTTCTTGCGGAGAAAACGATTCATTATTCACGACAACAATTTCTGTACCAAATCGGATGAATCGGTCTTTGTGTGTCACATAAATCGTGCTCACTTTGCCGTCCATAACATCATCAAGAACTTGATGCCATTTTTTTCGCTTGTAATTTAGTCCGCTTCCTACATCCTCAATAACTTCATCAACAATCACGCCGTTGGCGTTCACAAATTGCCTTAAAAAATCAACTTGCTTTTTCAGGTCATCTTTTTGGTTTCTGTTCGAAACCCGAGCATAAAGAACGGTTTTGCCACGCTCTTTTTTCGTTTCCCCCATATACACATCATACTGCTTTTGTGTATAAAATCTCCTTCCTTTGGGGTTTCGATAGGCAATCAATTTCCCTTCCTTTTCCCAACGTTGAAGAGTTTTAACGGTTACACCCAATATTTCTGAGAATTCACTTGGTTTATAAATTTTATCCGCGTATGCCTTTTATCGCGATTGACACCTTTTGTATATGAATTCAATTGCAGTTGATTACTCCTTTCTACATAGGATGACTTTATTTTATTCTTTTCTCATGATGAATCAAGTTTCAGTTGTTTCAAGTCAACCTAAATTGAGATCACCTTTGAAGGGGATTAAATGAAAAGTTCTGAGTTTTTAGCTTTTAGCTATGTATTTAGATACTAAAAATAAAGTGAGGTCTTTTCTACACGTGTTTGAAACATCACGTGCAGAAAAGACCTCACTATTATCATTTATAAACTTAACAATTAAAATTACCACTAGGCTAAAGTCATAGTAGATTCATAAGTAAGGGATTCTAGCCAACCTTAATTCATTAGGCTACTCTCGGACGGTTCTTCGGTCAGAAGCCTTATCGCTCCGACTTCAATGCTTTTACTTACGTTAACATCTCCATCGTGATGGACAGGACCTGCCCATTCACATAAAGCAAGATTCTTAACGTCGTTATTACGCCCACGACAACGCACTCACTTATCTTTCAAATACATAACACCTGGTATAATGATTTCTTCACCAACGTTTAGCTCCTCATCTAAATCATAATTATTCATTTCTCTTAAAAAGATATCGTAATACGACTTTCCGTAGTATTCGATGGATAGCTTTTCAAACGTGTCTCCTTCTTTAACCGTGTGAGAGACTTCGTCGAAATAATCAATATCTGGCTCCGTTGTATTTGAACCTGTTGATGTTTGGTCGTTATGACTGTCATTTGAATTATTGCTGACTGAATTGCTGTGGTTATTATTTGGTGCGTTTAATGATGGTACTGATGATTGGCTTTCTTGTCGATCTACATTTTTCCATAAAACTAAATCTCTATGGAAAATTTCTTTATTTAATACTCTCGAATCATCGCTATTCAACATATCATTAGACCACGCGTATTGAAATGGGCGTGGCACACTATAAAATTGAACGGTAATACTTCCAGAATATTGATTATTTATCCGATCTTCTTGCATAACAAAGCTAGAAATAGTCACCTTTTCTTTTTCGTTCTCCAACAATATAACAAAATCTTTAATAGATTTATAATCAGCAATATAGTTAAATGTGGCGGAGGACTCATATAGCCCATCGGCTAAATTCTCCGCAATACGTGGCTCAGAGAAAACAATAGATGGAACGGAAACGCCTGACTCACCCAAAACCATGTCTTCCATTGTATTAATAAAAAACTCTTGGTCATTTGTGGGATAAAACAACAGACGTTTCTCTATTATTTCAGCCTCGAGAAGTTTATATTCTTCTTCTAATTTGGGCAACCGATTAGCCATTGAGCGCTTTTGAATTAGTTCTTCGGTTAAAAAGTCGGACTCTATCTGCTTCTCTTCGATTTGTGACAGCAAAGGTGAAATTATAAACTCTAGATAAAGGTAGGTAAATCCTATGAAGAATAGAGCGCTAATAAGGATCAACTCTCTTAAATTGAATCTAGCTCGCAATCTGTTAATCAAGTTCTTCAACATCTTCACCACCCTGAATGTTAAATTCTACAGAAAATCCATAATAACCGTCACTGTATGTAATAGATGGAACAAATATATTCTCATATCGATTGAATTGTCTCAAATTATATTCTAGATTTGCAATATACTCTCTAGAAATAGCCATCCCTTTAATAGAAACCGATTGACCATTGACGGTGACTTCTTCAAAAATCACTTCATCTACTTTAGCTTGAGCTAAATCAACTAATAATTGTTGCGTAACGACCTCACTTTCATTTAACGTCTTAATGGCATGTGTGAGTTGGTCAACAGATGTTCTTAATTCTTCTGTTTCTGCTTGAAGGTAAATTACTCGCTCAATATCTTCTTGAAGTTTCGGGTCGTTAACATCTGTTTCGAGCTCTTGAACTTCCCTAGTAAGAGGCCTCAATTCATTTGATAATATCCACGGGATTGCAATGACGATAGCCGCTAGTATAAACACACCTAAGCCAACCCATTCGCCAGTACTACTTTTTTTAATTTTAGAGGGAATAAACGGTTGGAAAAAATTAAAATCTCTCAAGTTAACTTACCTCCTTATTAAGATAGCAATCGCAGTTAAATAGTGAAACAACTCATCTTTATAACTATTAATGCATTCAATTTGTTGTGCTTGGTCGATTACAGTCACGGGTTGATTTAATTGATTTTTAAGAGCTTCAACAAATATTTGATCTCCCGCTCCCCCTCCATACAAGAGCACGTGATCAATACTATTCTTAGAGGATCTACTCGTATAGAACTTAAAAATCCTTTCGATATTACTAAGAACATTGGCCTGAGAACGATCGAAGTCTAGCTGTTCAATCGGCATATCCTGAGGTTGATTAGTCATAACATTATCAATACTGCGGTTTAATTCAAGCTTTCCTTTCTCAAACAGACTCACATCAATATATTTTGCACCTATATCAACACACGCAATGGTCATGTTTAACGTTTCTATCTTGTTTCCATTAGCGCTATCGATATACGGAATGAGTTTACTTAACGCATTAAACTGCGCATCTAATAAGACAGGGGTAAAACCTGAGCGTTTTAAAAAATCATAATAATACTTTGCCTCTTTTTTTTCTAGCGCTGCTACTAATAACTTGTATTGTGGACTCCCTTCTCGCTCGACTTCTGCTTGAATAGTGTAATCTATCACATATTCTTCAACAGACACTGGTAAATATTCTTCAATTTCAAATGTCAACATATCTCGGATTTTTTCTTCTTGCACCTTTGGAATATAAATATCTCGAGTAATATAACGATCACCACCTAGAACTAAGGCAATATTTTTCGTTTTAACACCGTAGTCGTTTAGATGCTTTTTAAGTTCCACTATTAGCTTATTCTCATCAAAATGTGGCACAAAAAAGTTTTTTTCTCCTTGACGTTCTGTACGTTCATGCTTCTTAGGCGTTTCAAATTTAAACATATTTTTAATACGTAACGGTTTTAGAGATTGATCCTCCGCTTTTAAATGGTGTAATGAGCCAATAACTACTTTTGTGTACGTACTACCAATATCTAGAGCAATAACATTCTTATTCCGTTTAAACATCTTCCTACAGCACCTCTCATAATAAATTTATGTACCAGTCAATTATAGTGTCACCAAATGTCATCATCACAATAGCTGCTAAAGATATAAACGGACCAAATGGAATCATATCTTTGCGCTTTTTAAGATGAAATAAAACTAATACAATTGATAACACACCACCAATAACGAATGAAAAAAAGATGAGGCCCAATGTATGAGTGAAACCAAAATAATAACCCAAAGCCCCCATTAACTTTATGTCGCCTCCACCCATTGCGCCTTTGGTAACAATCGCGATGAGTAAAAACGAACCGCCACCTAGTATGAGGCCATAGATATTACTAAATAACTCCGATAAATTAGACGGATTAAGAACTAATTGAAGTAAGCTGTGACTGACAACCCATACGAATATGCTTGCTGTTATATTATCCGGTATAAGTAAATGATCTAAGTCAATAAACGTGACAACAATAAGCAAACTGACGAGCCCAAACGCAAATAATGTGTCTAAATCTAAGCCCATACCATTTATGTAAAAGACGATGACATAGAATAAAGCATTCAATGTTTCAATAAAAGGATAGCGGGGAGAGATTTTCACCCCGCAACCTTTACATCGGCCTTTTAAAAATAGATAACTAAACAATGGTATCAATTCTAACGGTGTAAGTTGTTTATGACAGTGCTGACAATGTGAGGGCGGGTAAGCAACGGACTCCCCCCTAGGCAAACGATAAATCACGACATTTAAAAATGAACCAATGACAAGACCTATGACACTAACTAAAACAAGATATATTATTCCCATGGCAACTCCTTAAAGTAAATTATTTATTCGAGCATAAAAGGTGCGTCCGATGGGTTCGCTATTATTTCGTCCAAATCTAGTATTTTAACAGCTCCATCACCTTCTTTATCCTTAAAGCCCTTCGGGGCAATAACTATTCCTTCGAAGTGCCCTCCTTTAATTTCCACTTGACCATTAGGGGCATATAAAATCCCTGTTAACCGTTGAAATCCATTAATTTTTATATCACCGCTCAATGCAACAATGATGACATTCTCTGCCCTCTCAAAATGTTTGGAAGATGTAAACCCATTCTCTGTAACTACCTTTATATTACTTGTCACTTCAGTATTTTCAACGTCAACATAACCATGATCTAAATACCAATTTTTAAGTTTGGGTTGTGGTGTCGTAACCCGTGGGATGTTTTGTTTTGGGACAGGCTGATAAGGACTTTTAATCAATCTATTTAAAAAACTATTATTGGCTTGATAGTTATGTGTTACTGTCCCGTGGTAATAAATATTATTTCCATCTGTTATATCAGGTGTTCCTCCTGCAGTAATTATTAAATCACCATTAACAAAAACATTTCCTTCAAACTTAATCGAGCCCGATATAGTTAGATTTCCATTAACATACAAATCACCTTTAAAACTTGGTGTGTTACCAACATTAGCGTTACCTTGAACATATACATTATGATTATAGGTTGTACTCGTCGACGTTGATGAAAAATCTGAGCCAATGTAAAGATCTCCATAAATCATTCGACTTCCTCGATCATTAAAACTATCTCTCACAACAAGGTTTCCGGGTTCTTCAGCATGCCCTAACTGCTCACTTCCGCTAGTAAATTTGACACTACCATCGACATATATATTCGATACTTTTAAGTGAGCGTTATTATTAATCCAATTTTGATCTATCGTTGTATCAATAAGAAGCGATTTACCCTTACCAACTAACTCACCAGAACTTATCTGACTGCTACCTCCTAGTACCCAGAGTAGTTCACTTGAAAAATCAGGAATGACCTCCTTAAACCTTACATCTTTTATAGATGAACTAAAATGGCGATCATATTTACCTATAATTTCATGTTTTAAATTCGGAAAATAATCTTCGCTTCCATAGGATTTCAAACCTAAATATGTTGGATATCTAACCAAAGTGTGACTAATATTATAAGTTTCTGAAACTTCCTCTCCCTTGTTGATACTCACTTCTATTTCAGTAACTGAGAATTCAATGTTTATTCCCGTTATCGCTGTCCAATCAGTGACTGTTAATGATGCATCATCCAATAGATTTATTTCAGCAATCGACTTGACATAACTGCCATTTGCCACTTCATTAACCCTTAACATATGATTTGCGAAGTCTAACGTCACCATAATACCTGAATTATCACCATCACCTAACGACAGGCCAACACCATGGTTATAAAGATTATTTTCCAGGATTTTATCATCCACCGAAAAATCGACTGTGACACTAAAAGGCTTACCAACATAGCTTTCTGGGATAGCCATCCCTATTAAAGCACCTTGTGGATCATCGTTACGATCCCAATCTAAATTCAACGTAGGGTGATTCGCATGCAATAAAACATCACTAGCTACCGATGTTTTAAAAAGTTTGGCTCGATCAAAATACACGTCCTCAATAAAATTTTGCCAGTAAGGGCTTCCCGCTCTTCTTAGTACAGGGATACGTTCTTCATGTGTAAATTGACCCAAGCGACCAGCAAAAGTATAAGGACTGACTTCAAATTGATAAAAATGCCCAGCTTTTAACTCGCTACTATCAAGCGAAGTCCAATAAGTGCCCGATGGTTCCTCTTTAATCTCTTCTCTATATATTCTAAAACCACTTGGAAAGTATGGGTTGTGATGATCTTCTTGCGATTCATGCCACCTTGCGGTGCTTAAAAAGACAGGCGGATTACTATGAATATTGTATTCTGCTCTTATTTCAATGTCATCATCAATCCAAGGAAATACTTCTACTGTCCAATTATTATTTGCATAAACACCAATATTCAAGTCTAATTCAGGAGGTTTTGGCTTTCCTATCTCAACACTTGAAACATATGCTTCAAATCGTCGATTCCCTCTTATTTCTTGACTAATCGCCATAAGTGGTATCTCTGTCTCATAATTAGATTCTTGAAAAACAGTTATTTGAGCAGCGGCTGGGTCGTCTGGATGTTCAGTAAAATGTGTTTTTATTTCTAATAATTCTAACTCCATTTGCTCTTGGTGTTGAAATGTCTCTTTTGTTAAATTTCTACCTTCTCCAATTAGAAAGAAACCTTGACTGTAAGCCCCTGTGAAACCAATGATCATTACACTTAGGATTGCCAGTGAAATAATCGCTTCTATTAGTGTAAAACCTTGTTCATTTTTCATGTTTCACTCACATCCTTTAAGGTTGTAATTTAGGTCCGCTCACTTGCCATAAATCTTCCATAATATAGCCACTAATATTTTTAAAAACACCTTCTAAATCTTCAGCACTTCGTGCAACAAACACTCTGTCATTCTCCATAAAATCATTAATAATATCTGAATCATCTGATTGAACAGCTATACCAACTGCCTTTGCGATATCTTTTAAACTTAACAAGTCCTCTGTAATTCCTGAAAAACCAATAACAAAAACGTTATCTTCTAGCTCAAGGTCTTTTGTTCCGTGCGGAAGATTTTTAGCTCTAACAAGACGTTCTCCAACCATATTCACGTAATCTGTGCCTTTAGCATCTAATTCAGCTCCATTGCCTACTGTACTTGGTCCGAGACGCCTTCCAGGTAAGCTGTTATTTAATAACGGATTACTCGACCAATTTTCAGTAATATTGTCTTTACCCAAAAAATAATTATTATTGTAATAATAGGTTGTTCCAACAAACCAACTAGAAGTTCTAGAAACTTCTGCAGAAGCCATAGTAGTCACTCCATCTACTAAGATAATCATATAATTCTTAACTTCTTGAGTAGTTTCTAACTCGTAAGTTGAAAGCTCATTACTAAAATTAAGCAATTGATAATACCCTCTTCTTATACCGTCACCAGTATTAGTACCTCCGTTCGCTTTGATATTATCAATTAAGGATCTCCACTCTTCTAAATTATCTTGCTTTATTACAGAAAAACCATGGCTATTGTCAGGACTGGATTTTTCTAAATTACTATTAGGAATATTTGCATTCGTATGGAATGGAACAAAGGATACATATGCATTTTCTCCCTCACTCAGATCGTTTACCATTAATTTTAAGCTATCTCTTAATATACTAATTCTGCTTTTTTCATCAGGATTATCTGTATTATCATTACCATTTACTTTTTCATTGACTCGCCAATTCATACTACCTGATGTATCTAACACCATTGACATGGCCGCAACGGGACGCTTATCAATCTCAGGTGTCTCCTCGGTCCGGTAAGCTAATGCCACTGCTGCACCACTATGTGTACCATCTCCCCAATCAACCAAATGTAATGCGTTTAGCGCTTCAATTGTTGTTTTAATATCAAAGGTTTGTTGATGATTTTCATAACCGTTTAAGAAAAGCGTTAATAAGTTATCGTTCTGTGGACTGGACTCTTTAATGAATCTCAAATCCAATGTTAAACCATCTACTGGTAACGTTAAATCTGTCATAATATAGCCATTTTCTTTATATTCATAATGAACTAAGTGCGTTTTACCTGGGCTAAGTCCAATATAATTCCATGGTGCAGCAACTCCTTCTAATTTACCAGAAGTGTCATTAAAAGAAGGTTTAAAATCGTCTTCTGTTACCGCAAATCCTACGGTAAAAAAGCGCATGCGATTATTAATCGTTTCAATCGCATAGCGCATATTTGCTTGTTTTTCATATTCATTAGCAGTGAAGGATTGCGAACGAACGCCAAGCCCAAGAATACTCCATATGACCGCCATCAACATAAAACCAATACCCATCGCCAAAATTATTTCTATTAACGTAAAACCCTTCTGATTCTTCAACAATGGCACCCACCTTCTAAACATATTTACCGATTACTCCAACGTGTATTATTATAATTATTTTTATTAATAAAGAGCGATAAATCATGGATTGCCCCATTTGAGTGCAGTGTAGAAATCGCATGAATTTTCACTTCATCATCAACGACCGTCACCTCTATTTCAACATCTGATATGGGATCGTTTTCTGGTAAAGAGAGTGTGTCAGTCAATAATGTTACAGTACCACCTTCAACTTCTTCTATAAAACGGTCTATCTGAAGGTTATATTTAGAATCTGCATCTTCTGTCATTAAGGCCGCATGCGCAATTTCTATACCGGACCGCGCCATATAGTACCCGCGCAGGTTATTTTCCTGTACAACGACTTGATTCGTATTTGCGTCAGCCAAAGCAAACATTGACACAAATAAAACAGACAAGACAACCATCACAAGGAGTACTAAAGGTAACACAAAACCATGTTCATTCGTTAAACGTTCTTTAATTAACATAGGTTACACCTACTTCTTTTTTAATATTGAAGCCTATTAATTAATATTAACACGATTCAGTATTAAAAGGTCTCCCCCTCTGTAATAAGAGGGAGACACATTAGACTAACATACCAATAGTTGTTATTCTTCCCAGTCAGAAAAACCAGCCGCTGGCGTCCAAGTTTTTGTTTCTTCATCAAAAGTTACAGTGATAGTAACATCTGAACCATCTTCTTCACCAGCAACGGCATATAAAGTTTTACCTGAATCATCATAATCCTCTTTATTAATTAAATCAGCCCCATCTAATGCATCAAGATCCGCTGGCCAATCACCAGTATTTCCATAGTACAGTTGAGACACACTTACAAGCGTACGGTGATTCGCTTCAGCTGTACGTTTTTCTGCTGCATCTGTCGTAGAGGCAAAGCGTGGTACCGCAATTGCGATTAAGATACCTAAAATAGCGATAACGACAATCAATTCAACCAAGGTGAAACCTTTTTCGTTTCTTGTTTTGTTTAAGTGTTTGTTGATTAACTTTAACATGTTAATTCCTCCTTATTTTTTCACTTAAGTATAATGGGTCCTGCTTAGACTTTCGTTATAGTATTTTGAGGCAACACCCCTTTCATTCGGCTATTTTTATATGGTTTGAATCATATCAAACATTGGTAACATCATCGCAATCACGATGAAGCCAATGACGACAGCCATAACTAAGATAAGCATCGGTTCAAGTAATTTAAGCAATCGATCAATGGCATCTTCAAGCTCTCGGTCATAAAAATCAGCACTTTTGTCTAACATTTCTTCTAAGCTACCCGATTCTTCACCAACTTCCGTCATAGAAACAACCATCGGTGGAAACAAATCATGACGACGCATCGCATGCCCTAATGCCTCACCTTTTTCTACATCTTTAGCCATGTTCATGATCTTTTCTTCGACGATTACATTTCCCGACACTCTAGCCGACATTTTTAGTGATTCAATCAATGGCAAACCACTCGCTGTCAAAGACCCCAATGTCCGAGTAAAACGTGACGTCACTATTTTCAACATTGGTCCTTTTATAAGAGGTAATCTAAACTTCAACTGATCGAAAGTACGCCGACCTGCTTCACTTCTGAGAACAGTTCTTACAGTGAAAAATGCACCTATTACAATAACTAACACAATATACCAACTATTAATCAAAGCATTACTCATACCAAGTAAAAATCTTGTTGGTCCCGGAAGGGGTACGCCCGATCCCTCAAACATAGTAAGAAACGTCGGCATTACAACAATCAGCATAAAAATAACCACAACAACCGCAACAGCTGAAAGAACGATTGGATACACCATAGCACCTTTTATTTTAGATTCAATCTTACTTTCCTTTTCATAATGCATTGCAAGTCTAGCCATCACATTGTCTAAGTTCCCACTCATCTCACCAGATTCTGTCATGTCCGTTAAGAGCTGCGGAAAGATCATAAGGTGCTTTTTCATGGCTTGTGAAACAAGTGTGCCTTTTTGTACATCCTGTGAAACATCTTTAAGTGCTTGCTTCAATTTTTTATTTTCTGATTGCTGTTGCAGTATATCTAAAGCTGAAGCAACCGGTACACCAGCTTTAATCAACGTAGCAAATTGATTACAAAAAATCGCCAAATCTTTTGGCTTTATCTTAGCACTGAGTGCACTTATGCTCTCACGTGCTTGATGCTTAACTAGCGCTTCTTCTATAAGGATGGGCTTATACCCCTTTGCCTTCAACATTTTTATAACTTCCGCACGCGTACCGGCATTAAAAACATCTTCAACTTCCGTCCCATCACTTGAGACGGCTTGATAGCGAAATGCAGGCATATCATCAACCTCCTACTAGATCTGATCATGCTTAAAAGTTTGATCCTATTTGTGTTTTAACATATTGTAAATCACTCGCATAACGATACAAGTTTTCTTTTGATATTTCACCTTCTTCATAAAGCGAAATCAAAGACTTATCCATCGTAATCATGCCATACTGTCCTCCCGTTTGCATGGCGGATAAGATCTGGTGTGTTTTCCCCTCTCGAATCAAGTTTCTAACGGCGGGTGTTGCAACTAAAACTTCAAAGGCAGCACGTCGACCGTTTATTCCTTCTCTCGGGAGCAATTGTTGAGATATGATACCTTCTAACACGCCAGCCAATTGAATTCGAATCTGTTGCTGTTGATATGGTGGGAAAACATCAATGATTCGATCAATGGTTTTCGGTGCGCCGATCGTATGCAGTGTTGCAAGGACAAGGTGACCTGTTTCAGCTGCTGTTAGCGCCGTGGAAATCGTCTCTAAATCACGCATCTCACCAACTAAAATAACATCAGGATCTTGCCTTAGTGATGCCCTTAAGCTATTTCCAAAACTTTTTGAATCTGTTCCGATTTCTCTCTGATTAACAATACTTTCATTGTGTTTATGTAAATATTCAATCGGGTCTTCTAGCGTGATAATATGCTCTTTTCTCGTTTGGTTCACATAATTTATCATCGATGCTAAGGTGGTACTCTTTCCACTACCAGTTGGCCCCGTCACTAATATAAGACCACGACGCTTATTTATGAGCGCATGCGTGACATCTGGCAAATACAATTTTTCTATTGAAGGAATGTCTATTGGAATTGTTCTAAGCGCCATAGCATAACTACCTCGTTGGCGATAAGCATTCACCCGAAAACGGCTCGTACCAGGTAAAGCATATGAAAAATCAATTTCTCCATTCATATTCAACAGGTTAAACTGCTCTTCAGTTAATAAACTCTTAACTAACAACTCTGTATCCTCAGGTGACAACTTATTTAAACTCATCCGCTTCAAATCACCATCAATTCGCGTGACTGGAGGAGAACCTACAGTTAAATGCAAATCGGATGCACCACACGCCATTGCCTCTTGAAGCAATTGTTTAACGTCCATTCTATACCTCCTAAACATCCAAACTATACGTAATCTTCATCATTTCGCTCACTGGAATTTTACCTTCTAAAACAAGCATTCGACATGTGTCATGCAACGTGGTCATCCCGGCAAATACCGCTTTATCTTTTATTTGATCGACACTCCCCTTGTTATTAATTAAATCTCTAATATCTCTAGTAATCGGCATAACTTCATGGACCGCAGTTCTACCCAACGTACCACTTTGATCACATTTTTTACATCCCTTGCTTTTGAAAATACGTGTACCTCGTTCAACTTTTAATAGTTCTGCATCAACAGCGCTAACTTGTACTTCCTCTTTACAATATGGACAGTTTTTTTTCACTAAGCGTTGAGCCACAATACCAACCACAGAGGATGCAATTAGGTAACGATCTACCTCCATATTTAACAATCGACTAATTGTACTGGCCGTGTCATTCGTATGGAGCGTACTAAGAACTAAGTGCCCAGTAATTGCTGCTCTAATCGCAATGTTCACTGTTTCAATATCTCTAATTTCTCCAATCATTATTATATCTGGATCTTGTCTTAATATAGACCGTAGACCTGAAGCAAATGTTAAATCAGCTTTTGGATTTACCTGCACTTGCGTTACACCATCTAGTGAGTATTCAACAGGATCTTCCACGGTGACTATATTTTTATTTTCCCTATTCAAATCATTTAAAACAGAATATAAGGTTGTTGATTTACCGCTTCCAGTTGGTCCAGTTATTAAAATAATGCCATTAGGGCTTTTAATAATATCGCTAAATAAAGTCAAATTATTTTGAGTGAAACCCAAATCCTCCTTACTCATCATGAAACTACTTCGATCAAGTAAACGAATAACGACTTTTTCTCCAAACACTGTAGGTAAAATGGATATACGCATATCAACATCACGATTATTAATTTCCCTTTCCACTCGACCATCTTGTGGTTTACGACGCTCGGAGATATCCATTTTACCCATTATCTTTATTCTCGTAATAATAGCTGAGTGAGCACTTTTAGATGGACGCATAATTTCTCTTAAATCGCCATCTATCCGAAAACGGACACGTAAATAATCATCAAAAGGTTCAATATGAATATCACTGGCTTTACTTTTTACTGCTTGAGAGATAATTGAATCGATTAATCTGACAACTGGAGCATTGTTGATATCAGCAAGCGCTTCATCATCTAAATCTTCTAATTCCTCCGTAGAAAATTCTTCTTTAAAATCTTCTATTGCTTTATCCACATCCGCTGATCCATAGTATTGATCCAAAGCTTCTTGAATATCTTTTCTCGTAACAATAACGGGTTCAACATTTAGTCCCGTCGCCAATTCAACATCTTCTATAGCATATAGATTTAAAGGGTCACTCATCGCAAGTGTTAGAGTATTCTCTTTACGTTTAATGGGGATAATTTGATGACGTTTAGCCAAGGTATCAGAAATTAACATAGGTATCTCCGGATCAATAAAAAATTTCTCTAATTCTAAATGCGGAATACCTAATTGAAATTCAAGCACCTCTATTAACTCTGACTCCGTGATAAAGCGCTGACTTATTAAAATCTCACCAAGTTTTTTATCAGTGTTCTCTTGAATTTCAAGCGCTTGATTTAAATGCTCCGATGTGATAGCTCCAACGCCAATCAATAAGTCGCCTAAGCGTTTTCTTTTATTCACTTATATCACTCATTTCATTACATGATTTATCTAACTAGATTTAGATTGTATAAAAAAAACCAACTTAAAAAATCAGTTGGTCGGTTGCACTATTGACTCCGAATACTCAAAGTGCCCAGGTAAAGAGTATCAATCATCGTCTCCATTAAGATATTAAATATGTGTGAAGAAGTTAGTAATTACATCACAAATGTGACATTGGATTTAATATAATTATATATGCTAAAGTATACGCTTTTTTTACTATTTATACAAGTCGATTTACACAATATTCTGGCGAACTTTACCAATGAAATCAAGCGAACCTACGACATAGGTCACCTGATGATCATCTGCTTTTAGTTGATGTAAATAATTAAGCCAGTCGTTTGTCTGTGTAACGGTTACATTTTCTGGCGTAAATTGCTTTAGCTCTTCTATTGTAGCTGCTCTAGGATGGTCAAAGGTTGTTAAAACAACATGATCAGTAATTGTGGCAATTAATTCTAGCATCTTTTTAATCGGCTTATCTTTAAACGCCGCAAACAATACCACCTTCTTTTCATCATCCTCTGCCATTTCCCTCACCGTTTCAACAAACATTTCCATCGCTTCTGTATTATGTGCCCCATCAATAACAATGTTTGGGCGTTGTGATATTTGCTCAAATCGACCTTTGATTATTGCTTCTTTAATACCTTTTTTAATCTGCCCTAAACTCACATTGTCCCTGTTTTGATTTAACACAAACAATGTTTTAATCGCCACGGCAGCATTATATGCTTGATGTTTCCCTTTCATTCTTAAAGTAAACGCTAGCTTTAAATTCATCGACTGGTAAAGCCACTCATCGTTGTCTTTTTTGATTGTAAAACTATCACCAAAGAAATAAAAGGGCGCACGTTTACTATTGGCTTCTTTTCGAATGACCAGTTTTGCTTCTTCAGTAACATCCCCAATTATAACAGGTACCTCTTCTTTAATAATACCTGCCTTTTGCTTTGCTATATCTTCTAACGTTGTCCCTAAAAACTGCATGTGATCATAGCCAATCGAGGTGATGACAGATGCTATCGGCGTGAAAACGTTCGTCGCATCACTTTTACCACCTAGTCCAGCTTCAATCACTGCTACGTCGCTATGATCTTGAAAGTACTTTAAGGCGATAACGACCATGATTTCAAAAGGACTCGCTGGGTCTTGATCTTTTTCAAATTGATCAATGACTGGGAAAAATTGATTAAAGTAATCCACATATAATATCGCATCCATCGGCTGTTGATTCAACTTGATCATTCCACGACGATCGGTCAACGAAGGTGAGGTGAATGTTCCAACGCGTTTGCCACAAGCTTCATAGCATGAAGCTAAATACGTGACGGTTGAACCTTTGCCGTTTGTCCCTGCGACGTGAATCCCTTTAAACGGTTGATCATAAAATCCCACAGATGCCAGTAGCTTTTTCACCCTCGAAAGACCCGGTTTAATTCCCACTTTTTCACGTTGATCCAAATAGTGATTTACTGCCTTGCACGTTGTAAACATACAACGAACCCCCTTCGTATTCTCTCTTTAGTCATGCCTAACATTGTAGACGTTTTTATCACATTTGAAAAGGTCCTTTTTCAAATATCTTTTTTCTCTAGAAATAGACAAAAGAGACATAAGCTTTGTGCTTACATCCCTTTTAACATGATGCCTATTTTATTGATTTAATTCTTTCATTCTTGCCGCTACTTTTTCGCGTTTTTCAATGTAGTCCTGCATTTTACGTTGTTCTTCTTTAACAACTTTTTCAGGCGCTTTACTTACAAAGCCTGGATTAGATAATTTCTTTTCTATACGTTCAACTTCTTTTGTTAATTTCTCAAATTCTTGCGTTAGGCGCGCCATTTCTTTAGCAATATCGATTAGACCTTCTAAAGGTAAGAAGAGCTCTGCCCCAGTAATAACGGCTGACATTGCTTTTTCTGGTATCGTCACCTTCGTATCAATTGTTAAACTCTCTGTGTTACAGAATTTCTCAATATAGTGCGATTGTGTAGTAAGTGCTGTTTTGACATCAACATTATCGACTTGAATAAGGAGTTCAATTGGTTTTGACATCGGCGTATCCACTTCAGAACGGATATTACGTACGGAACGGATGATACTAATGAGACGTTTCATCTCTTCGGCAGCTGCCGGATTCATATCTTGTTCCTTTACCTCTGGCCAGCTTGCTACAGTAATCGATTCACCTTCACGTGGAAGATGTTGCCAAATTTCTTCTGTCACAAACGGCATCATCGGGTGAAGCATACGTAAAATTTGATCGAGTACATAAACCAATACAGAACGGGTCGTTTGTTTGGCTTTTTCATCTTCACCAAAGAGTGGCAACTTAGCCATTTCAATGTACCAATCACAAAATTCATCCCAAATAAAGTTATACAAATGTCGGCCAGCTTCACCAAAGTCATAGCGTTCGGTGTTTTTGTTGACAAGTGCAATTGTCTCATTAAGACGCGTCAAAATCCATTCATCACTGACATTACGGTTCTCACTAAAGTCAATATCTTCTGGTGTCATGCCTTCGGCATGCATTAAGACAAAACGCGATGCATTCCAAATCTTGTTAATAAAGTTCCAAGTTGATTCAACTTTCTCCCATTGGAAACGCAAATCTTGTCCTGGAGTAGATCCTGTTGCCAAGAAGTAACGCAAGGAGTCAGCACCATATTTTTCAATCACATCCATCGGATCAACACCGTTACCGAGTGACTTACTCATCTTACGTCCATCCGCATCACGCACCAGTCCGTGAATGAGCACATCATCAAATGGACGCTCATTAGTAAAATGTTTTGATTGGAAAATCATGCGTGCCACCCAAAAGAAGATAATATCATAACCTGTCACGAGTGCATTAGTTGGGAAATATCGTTTGAATTCTTCGTCATCAATATCCGGCCAGTTTAGCGTTGAGAATGGCCAAAGTGCTGATGAAAACCATGTATCCAGTACATCCTCATCTTGATTCCAGTTCTCAATATCAGCTGGAGCTTCTTTTCCAACATAGATTTCTCCCGTTTCTTTATGATACCACGCTGGAATACGGTGACCCCACCAAAGTTGACGAGAAATACACCAGTCACGAATATTATCCATCCAACGTAAGAATGTGCCTTCAAAACGTTCTGGAACAAACTGAACTTTCTCATCTTCATTCGCTTGTGCTTTAACAGCTGCTTCAGCAAGTGGCTGCATCTTCACAAACCACTGTGTTGAAAGATACGGCTCCACAACGGCTCCACTTCGCTCTGAGTGACCAACCGCATGCATATGTTCTTCTATTTTAAATAGCACACCTTCATCTTGTAAGTCTTTCACAATTTGCTTACGGCACTCAAAGCGATCAAGCCCCTCATATTTTCCTGCATTTGCATTCATTGTCCCGTCTTCATGCATGACAAGAACACGTGCTAAATTGTGTCGATTACCAATTTCAAAGTCATTTGGATCATGTGCTGGTGTAATTTTAACAGCACCCGAACCGAAGTCCATGTCAACATAATCATCTGCCACAATCTCAATTTCTCGTCCGACGATTGGTAAAATTACTTTCTTCCCAATCAGATGTTGATAGCGTTCATCCTTAGGATGAACCGCAACAGCTGTATCACCCAGCATCGTTTCTGGACGTGTCGTTGCGATCTCAATATGTCCTGTGCCATCTTTCAAAGGGTATTTCATGTGATAGAAGTGTCCCATGACATCTTCATGAATAACTTCTATATCAGATAATGCTGTTTTTGTTTGCGGATCCCAGTTAATGATATATTCGCCGCGATAAATAAGTTTTTCTTCATATAATTTAATAAAAACTTCTTTTACTGCTTCAGATAATCCGTCATCAAGCGTAAAACGCTCCCGTGAATAGTCTAGTCCAAGGCCCATCTTTTCCCATTGCTTACGGATAAAAGATGCATACTCCTCTTTCCATTCCCACGCCTTATCCAAGAATTTTTCTCGACCTAAATCGTAACGACTTATACCCGACTCTTTTAATTTAGCCTCTACTTTTGCTTGCGTTGCAATGCCGGCATGGTCCATACCTGGCAAGTATAAAACATCATACCCTTGCATTCTTTTCATGCGTGTGACGATATCTTGTAAAGTTGTATCCCATGCATGACCAATGTGTAGTTTCCCTGTCACGTTTGGTGGTGGAATAACGATAGTGTATGGCGGTTTTGTTTCATCATTTTTTGCTTCAAAGAACTTACCGTCAATCCAATACTGATAACGTCCTTCTTCTACAGCTGTAGAATCGTACTTTGGCGGTAAATTATGTTTATTTAATTCCATTTTTCTTGCCTCCCTTAAAATATAAAAAAACTCAAATCATTCCCTTATTAATATAAAGGACGAATTGAGTTACATTTCCGTGGTACCACCTTTGTTTATAGTGATGACTTCACTATACACTTCATCCATTGATAACGGTATGTGACCGGCTTAACCTACTGTTTTGTTCAATCAAGCTACATCCGAGGCTACCTTCAGAGCATTCAGCGCTTAAGAGTTTTTCAGCCAAGAACTCTCTCTCTTTGAAGTTAGAATACCTTACTCTTCCTCATCATCGTATCATTATTGTTCTGTTCTTTATTTTAGCGAATATTGATCATAAAATCAACATATCTTTTTATATAGCAGTAAAAAAAATTGCCCCCTTACTAATGACTAGATAGAGGAGGTGTCATCTATTGAGTCGTCATTACCGATATAAATTACCTGCCGGTTGTCGGCAGGCATTGATTATCTTTGAGTGCTGGTTAACTCCGTTATTAGTCTATCAATTTTTTCGAACAATTTTGTTGCCAACAAGTCTTGATGTCGTCTTATTAATCCTATTCGCATTTTCATACTGTGCTTTTTATTTCAAATGGATCTAGTAAACTAGATCCATTTATTTGCTTTTTAAACCTTGCTTGATTGATATAAAGAGTGCTCTCTACTCATTCTTAAACGCCCGATAACATCATAAACTTTTTTCTATATATTGAACCGATACGTTGTAAAAAACTTCGTTTTCTTACAACGTTTTTATTCTGTACTGGGTAAGATGACGACCTGACCTGACGACAAAGATGATTCAAGATGTGGATTCACCATTTGTATTTTCACAAGGTCGACTTTATGATTCTGACAAAAAGCTGTAAGTTCGATCGTTTCCTTAACAATGAGACAAGGTAGTTTTACGTATGGATTGCTTAAATTTTTCAATCCGTACTGCTGGTAGCGCATCTGAGCTGCTAAGACATCATTTTCTCTTTCATTTATCTCAGCTTCTTTTGCCACTTCTACAACATTTTTCACAACTTCTTCCTCCTCTTTCCCCCTAGCACCGTCTGTTTCATCAGATACTAGAGCTGATTCGTCTAATTGATTCATTTGTTTAATTTGATGAACATTACTATCCATTAGTTTGTCTACCTCTTCTACAACTGGGTGTTTTATATTACTAATCGACTGATAACCTTCCTCAACTCTCGTCTCTTTGTCTAAGACGTGACGTTCATTTTTTTCTACACGTTCTATCTGCAATGCTTCACTGTCTATTTCTTGATCAGGATTAACTCGTAATCCACCTTGAACATTTGAGACGTTTACTAATGTACTATTAACAACTTGTGCTAATGCACTGGCTGGTTCTACTAATTTAAGCATCGCTTTAAGTGTAAATAGTTCGCGTGTTGGTAAAACATAATCGAGATCATACACCGTCAGGTGCGCCTCAGAACACCTTGCGCCAAACAATTGTATAGGATAACTAAAATGTGCACTTGCTTCATGCTCTTTTACTTTTCTAATGTCCGTTATTGTTATGGTGTTTGCCGGAACAGTTTGTTCTTCACTTATTTCATGTGGGAGCGGAACATAATATATTGTCAAATCAAGCGTTCCCGACAACCCTTCGCTCGTTTGGTTAAGCCGACTAGGTTCTACATCGACACCAATAAGGGTGTCAATCGCCTCAGATAAATAGAACGTTTGGTTCACAGCAATTTCTGTCACATGTTCTTGAAACAAAAAATCATCTCCTTTACAAGACACTGTATATTTCAAACAGTTTAGTCTATGCAAAAAGAGATGAATTAAGACATACCTTATACGTGTGATGCTATAACTTTAAAACTTTCATCAATCGCTTGAATCGTTTGTTCAATCATATCTTCCGTATGTGCCGTGGATAAGAATACCCCTTCATAAGGAGAGGGTGGTAAAAGGATGCCCTGCTCAAGCATCGTTTTATAATAAAGATTGAATAAATCATGACGACTATTTTTTGCTGTTTCATAATTATAGACAGGTGTCTCACTAAAATATATACCTATCATGGAACCAGCTATGTTAACTTGCAGGGGAATATTATATTTAGTTTTTTTAGCTATGTAGCCTTCCTTCAACTGATGAAGTAAGGTATTCAGCTGATGATAACGCTCCTTAGTCAACTGTTTTAATGTTTCAATCCCCGCCGTCATAGCCAGTGGATTACCGGAGAGGGTGCCCGCTTGATAAACCGTTCCACTTGGTGCAACATGGGACATAATAGCCTTCTTTCCTCCGTAACAACCGACAGGTAAACCCCCACCAATAACTTTACCGAGACAGGTTAAGTCCGGTGTCACGTTGAAATGCCCTTGTGCACTGTGGTAACCCACACGAAATCCTGTCATAACTTCATCAAATATCAACAGACTCCCATATTCTTCAGTTAAGGTGCGTAACATTTCAAGAAACCCTGTGACTGGTGGTACAACACCCATATTGCCTGCGACCGGCTCTACAATTACGCACGCTAAATCGTCTCCATATTCAATAAAAGCATGTTTCACACTTTCAATATCATTATACGGCACCGTAATCGTATGCGCCGCTAGGGTGTCTGGTACGCCTGGGGAATCTGGTAATCCTAATGTCGCAACGCCTGAACCTGCTTTAATTAAGAGCGAGTCACCATGTCCATGGTAACACCCTTCAAACTTTAAAATTTTATTTCGTTTTGTATATCCGCGCGCCAAACGCAACACACTCATGGTCGCCTCAGTACCCGAATTAACCATCCTAACCATTTCCATTGAAGGTACGCGGTCAATAACGAGTTGGGCTAATTCATTTTCTTTCTTTGTAGGTAAACCAAAACTCGTTCCCGACTGTAATGCTTGTGAGAGCGCCTCGATGACTGCCGGGTGCCTATGTCCAAGAATAAGTGGTCCCCAACTCAATATGTAGTCAATATAACGTTTACCATTGACATCTTCTAAATAAGCCCCTTCACCTTTCTCCGCAAAAATAGGTGTCATATCAACCGATCGAAAAGCACGCGCCGGTGAATTAACGCCTCCAGGCATTAAATCTTGTGCTTGTTCGAACAGTAATTGTGCTTTATCATTCATCCAACCATCCATTTACACTCTTCCTCTCTTCTCTATTACAGTAGTTTGATATTTTATGAATCCCATTTATTCTAGGTTATCTAGTTGCAGCTTTATACTTTCAAGTAAAGCCGCTTTTAAATGATGTTTAATCACCGTTTGTTCTTTCTTAGTTAAATCCGGTAATTGCGTCGTAACGCTCGTCATCAGTACCCGTAACCTTTCATCACGTTCGGTGAATAATGCGTGACGTATTTTGTCATGCTGTTGCTGTTTCAGTTCATTTTTTATATGAGCCACCTCCAATTCAATCACTTGTGAAATTCGCCTTGCTTTTTGATGCCTTACGAAGTGATGGCGGTCAATCATTTTACCCAGTGAATCTAAATCATGCAACTCGATACGATCTAAGTCATTTACCGTTTCTTGAATACTTCTTGGCATAGCCATATCAATCATAAGCAGCGAAGACTTCGTTTGAAGTTTTTCAACGTCACTTTTTTTAATCAATGGCTCATTTAACTCTAATGTTGAGACGACCACATCTACTGACTTAAGATAATGTGCCCATTGACTAAGTTGACCAGTGATAATTGACGGTTGATCTAAATTGCCTAACTTTGATTGATCGCGATTTAATACAATCAATTGATGGGTTCGATCTTTTAAATGATATTGAAGAAACAATTGCCCCATTTTACCCGCACCAAGGAGTAAAATTGTTTGTGGTTTTTGTTTATACTTTTGAATAAATTGATACGCACTATAACTAAGTGACACGGCATGATCATTAATACCTATTGTTTTATGCATCTCTTTACAAAAGCGAAAGGTTCTTTGAAAAATAGTATGAAAGCTTTTTTTCACTGTATCACACTTCGTCGCTTCTTGATAAGCGCTCTTCACCTGGCCAAGTATTTGGGTTTCTCCTAATACGTGCGCACGAAGGCCTGCTGATACATGCAACAAGTGTTTTAACGCTTGTTCATCCCTGTAACAAACAAATTGCTGTTCAAATTTTGCTAATGTCAATCTAAAATACGATAACATAGCTTTGCGGATGTATTGTTCACTATCACTTGATGAGTTAAAATACACTTCAAACCTCTGACACGTTGAGAGAATGACCACTTGATAACTGTTTTGATTTGATAAAAGCGGATATAAGCTTTTTTTATGTTCATCTGATAAAACGAATTGTTCTCGCTCATCGAGTGATACTCGCTCATTATTTACAGAAAATACAGTAAGCATAACCCGATTGCCTCCCCTTTTTAAAAATAGCTTGTTGTATAGCTAACAACGGATATTCATAGTTTTAACGTCGTAAACATGATAAAATAATGTTTGAAGTAAAAAAATCCATCATCTTATAATCTTTTACACGGTATCATATTTCTTTATCAGAAATCAACTCGTAACGTGTGACCGAAGGGAGTGTTTAAATTAAGTATGAAAAAGCAACACCATATAGCCGCTTATTTACTTATTGGCCTTGGCTTATATTTTCTAAGTCAACAAATTTACATACCTATCGCAAGTGATTTAGCAACCTGGCCGACATTACTCATGTTGATCGGTGCCATTTTTCTATTTAGTGGTTACAATCATCGAGATTACGATAAGTTATTACCTGGCGGTATTTTATTTTTTCTAGGTCTCCATTATTACCTAACGCCCTTTTATCCTTACTGGGTCGATCATCGGAGTATTTATTTCATTATTGTAGGACTAGCCTTTTTACTGCGCTATCAACAAACAAAGCACGGATTCTGGGTGAGCTTAATACTTCTTAGTATTGGTTTATTTACTTTATTGTCAAGAACAGATACTGCTTTTCAATATTATATTGAATCTTTTATGACACTATTAGAAGTATATTGGCCTATCGGTTTAATTGTTTTTGGCATCTACTTATTAATTAAAAGAAAATAATTAAAACGGCCAAAATAGCCACCATCACGAGACCTAAGTGATGGTGGCTATTATTCTTATAAAAAGCGCTCTATTTCACGCCAAGCTTCTTCTTTCCCTTGACCTGTTTCACTTGAGAACGGTACAACAACATCACCTTTTTCGAGCTGAAGGGTGTCTTTTACTCGCTTAATATGTTTATGAATTTGATTTTTCTTTAATTTATCTAATTTTGTCGCTACGACAATGACCGGTAAATCATAATGCTTTAAGAAATCATACATTTTAATATCATCTTTTGTTGGCTCGTGTCGCAAATCAACAACTAAGATGGTGGCTTTTAAATTTTCGCGTTCAGTGAAGTACGTTTCCAACATCCGCCCCCAAGCTTCGCGTTCAGTTTTAGACACTTTTGCATAACCATAACCAGGCACATCAACAAAATGAAAAATCTCATTAATTAAGTAAAAGTTTAACGTTTGCGTTTTTCCGGGTTTTGAAGATGTCCGCGCTAAAGATTTACGGTTAATCATCTTATTAATAAACGATGACTTCCCAACGTTTGAGCGACCCGCTAAAGCAATCTCTGGAAAACCTACATCTGGGTACTGTTTAGGTGCCACAGCGCTAATTGTAATATCTGATTTAGTGACTTTCATTATTTCACCTCCACTAATGCATATTTAAGTACATCATCCATATGAGATACCGGAATAAACGTAACGGCATCCCGTACACTTTTTGGAATATCTTCTATATCTTTCTCATTATCTTTGGGGAAGATAATTGTCGTAATACCACTTCTGTGTGCGCTCATAGATTTTTCTTTCAGTCCACCGATGGGTAAAACTCGGCCTCTTAACGTAATTTCACCTGTCATACCAACTTCTTTTCTTACTGGTCGTTTCGTAAGAGCGGAAATAAGTGCTGTTGCCATTGTAATCCCCGCAGAAGGGCCATCTTTTGGCGTAGCGCCTTCTGGTACGTGAATATGAATATCGCTTTTTTCATAAAAATTGCTCTCGATTCCGAGTACATCTTGTCGCGCGCGAATATAGCTAATAGCGGCTTGAGCAGATTCTTGCATGACATCGCCAAGTTTTCCTGTTAATTGCAATTTACCTTTACCAGGAACAACACTGACTTCTATACTTAAGATATCTCCTCCAAAGGCTGTATATGCAAGACCCGTTGCCGCACCGATAAAGTCCTCTGTTTCACGCTGCCCATATCTAAAAGGCGGATGTCCTAGAAACTCTACAAGCTTCTTAGCCGTAATAACAATACGTGTATCCGTATCATCTAAATGACGTCTAGCCGCTTTTCTTACTAAGCTAGCAATTTGACGCTCTAATTGCCTTACGCCTGCTTCCCTAGTATAACGACGAATTAATTCTATAATAGCATCTTTTCTTATTTGAACAACATGACCATTTAAGCCGTGTTTTTTAACTTGTTTAGGTACGAGGTAGTTTTTTGCGATAAATTGTTTTTCAATCTCTGTATAACCTGACAACTGAATTACTTCCATTCGATCAAGTAACGGTGCTGGAATACCTTCCTGTTGGTTAGCAGTGGCTAAAAAAAGTACTTGGCTCAAATCATATGGTTCCTCGATAAAGTGATCACTAAACTGATGATTTTGTTCTGGGTCCAGTACTTCAAGCATTGCTGACGCCGGATCACCTCTAAAATCATTTGCCATTTTATCAATCTCATCAAGCAGTATGACGGGGTTAACTGTTTTAACTTTTTTCATCGCTTGGATCATCCGTCCAGGCATGGCACCAACATAAGTGCGGCGATGGCCTCTAATTTCAGATTCATCCTTTACCCCACCGAGTGATACTCGCGTAAACTTACGGCCCATTGCCCGGGAAATAGACTTTGCGAGAGACGTTTTTCCTACACCAGGTGGCCCGACAAGACATAGAATTGGCCCACTTAAATCATTTGTCAATTGTTGAACAGCGATAAACTCTAGAATGCGCGCCTTAATTTTTTCTAAGCCATAATGATCTTGATCTAAAATAGCCTCTGCTGCACGAATATCTAGCTCATTCGGTGTTTGTTTTTGCCACGGAAGTGCTATTAGCCAATCTAAATAGTTTCTTATAATGCCTGATTCTGCAGACGTTTGTGGAATACGTTCAAAACGCTGCAACTCACTTTTAGCAACAGTTTTAATTCGATCGGTCATGTCGCTTGTTTCTATTTGTTTTAATAAATCACTCACATCTTTTTGTTTCCCATCCCGATCACCTAGTTCCTTTTGAATCACTTTCATTTGTTCGCGCAAGTAAAACTCTTTTTGAGATTGTTCAATCGATCTCTTAACATTTTGATTAATTTTCTTTTCAATCTTTAATAATTCTTGTTCATTTGATAGCATTTGAATAAGAGCTTTTGCACGCTCTTCTAAATCAACACATTCTATCAACAGTTGTTTTTGACTCATCTTAATATCTAAATAAGAACTGACAACATCACTCACATGTGATAAATCATCAATATCTGCAATATCTTGATAAGTTTCTTTTGACAGTTTAGTTGATAACTCTACATAACGTTTAAAGGCATCAGAAATTGAACGAATGAAGGCATCTTCTTTCAACTCGTTTTCGACTTTCTTTTCAATTATTTTTTTTGCATCCGCCGTATAAAAATTATTGACTTCCTTTATGTTGTCAATCTCTGCACGATAGAGACCCTCAACTAATACTCTAAATGTCCCATTAGGAAGTTTTAGCATTTGTTTAATATAGCCAACAACACCAATAGGAAAAACGTCATCTTTTTTGGGCGTCTTCACCCTCGCATCTTTTTGAGCAACTAAAATGATCCGACGGTCGTTCATCATCGCCTGTTCAATAGCATCAATCGTTTCTTTACGTCCTATATCTAAATGCGTTACTACATTAGGAAATACGATAGTGCCCCTTAAAGGTAGAAGCGGCACATGTGGATTTTTCGTCATAACATCCCTCTTTTCAGCTCTAAGTCGTAAGCAATTACCAACGACTCATGTTTATAATAAGTGGATTGAATAGAAAATCCCTTGTGAGACACAAGGGATTTTTTCTTCATATCCTTTTCATTAAGCAAGCTCAGTGCCATCTTCAAGTAATAGTTTTGGACGATTAGCTTCGTCTTCTACAGTTTCTTTCGTGATGATACACGTCTTAATATCTTCACGCGATGGTAATTCATACATCACATCAAGCATAATCCCTTCAAGGATTGAACGAAGACCACGCGCACCTGTATTGCGTTCCATTGCTTTATGAGCAATGGAAACAAGAGCATCATCTTCAAATTCTAATGTCACATTATCCATTTCAAATAGACGTTTATATTGTTTAACGAGCGCATTTTTCGGTTGAGTTAAAATTTGTACGAGCGCATCTTGGTCTAGTGGTTCAAGTGCACCGATAATCGGCAAACGACCGATAAATTCAGGAATTAAACCAAATTTGAGTAAATCTTCCGGTAAAACTTTTTGGAGCAGTTGCGCTTTGTCCATATCATTAATATCTGTTTCAGCACCAAAGCCAATAACGCGCTTACCTAGACGACTTTTAATGATTTGATCGATACCGTCGAAAGCACCACCGACAATAAAGAGTACATTGGTTGTATCAATTTGAATAAACTCTTGATGAGGATGTTTACGGCCGCCTTGCGGTGGGACGCTTGCAACTGTCCCTTCAAGAATTTTAAGAAGTGCTTGTTGAACACCTTCACCACTAACATCACGTGTAATGGATGGATTTTCTGATTTACGGGCAACTTTATCAATTTCGTCAATATAAATAATCCCTTTTTCAGCTTTTTCTACATCATAATCAGCTGCTTGGATAAGCTTGAGCAAAATATTTTCTACATCTTCACCAACATAACCCGCTTCTGTAAGAGATGTCGCATCTGCGATAGCAAATGGTACATTTAAAATACGCGCAAGTGTTTGAGCAAGTAAAGTTTTACCGCTACCTGTTGGTCCAATCATTGCGATATTACTTTTTTGAAGCTCTACATCACCCGTTGTTTTAGGTGCATTGATGCGTTTATAGTGATTATATACTGCAACGGATAAATTACGTTTTGCTTTTGATTGACCGATGACATAATCATCAAGAATTTGATTAATTTCTTGAGGCTTTGGTACCTCAGCAAAATCCATTTCTTCATCCGTACCTAACTCTTCTTCAACAATTTCAGCACATAAATCGATACATTCATCACAAATGTATACCCCAGGACCTGCGACTAACTTCCTTACTTGTTCTTGACTTTTACCACAAAAAGAACATTTCAATTGCCCTTTTTCTTCGTTGAATTTATACATTACGTTCACCTCTCTATAATAAACACCATCATCTTTCATGACTTGTTTGCTTTCATTATCATATCAAAGAATCGGCGATATTTAAAATAATAGCCCTTATGCATTTCAAATCTACTTTATTAACCATCACGCTTAAATTAAAAGCATATGTATTTTATCATAAAGTTATGTATGTTGTCTTTTAAAAACCTTCACAATGCTTGACTTTTACATATTTAAGTTTAAAAAAGACCAAAAAAAATATGTATAACCCCAATTGTTAGGTACTAAAGATCATATTTACCAGTAAATCATGTGCTTATATAAATGTTAGAAAACAAGGCGACCATCGATCGCCTTGTTTCTCTAAGTCATATGAAAGCAAAATTACTTTGCTACACTGTTGTCAACTAAGAAATCAATTGCTTTTTTGAATTTAAGATCATCTTTAATGCCATCTGTGTTGCCACCAAGCATTTGTGTTAATTGATCCATTTCTAGGTTATACATATCTGCCATTGATTCCAATTCTTCTTGAACATCTGCATCTGTTGCTTCAAGTTCTTCAACTTGCGCAATAGCCTCAAGTACAAGGTTTGTTTGAACACGCTTCGCTGCATCTTCTTTCATTTGGTCTTTCAATTGTTCTTCTGACTGACCTGAGAATTGGAAGTACATATCAAGTGTCATACCTTGTTGTTGCAAGCGTTGTTCAAATTCACGTAACATACGATCTAATTCAGAATCGATCATTGCCTGTGGCACATCAATTTCTGCATTGTCAGACGCTTGATTAATAAGCGCTTCACGCTTAGCAGCGTCTGCTTCGTTTTGTTTTTGTTCTTCTAAACGTTTTTTCGTTTTATCTTTTAATTCTGCAAGTGTTTCTACTTCATCATCCACGTCTTTAGCAAACTCATCATCAAGTTCAGGCAATTCTTTTGCTTTTACTTCATGAATCGTTACTTTGAATGTTGCTGGTTTACCAGCAAGATTTTCAGCGTGGTATTCTTCAGGGAAAGTTACGTCAACTTCTGTTGCTTCACCAGTTGTCTTACCAATAAGTTGTTCTTCAAATCCAGGGATAAATGAACCTGAACCAATTTCTAATGTGTGATTTTCAGCTGCTCCACCTTCAAAAGCTTCGCCATCAACAAAACCTTCAAAATCAATAACAACCGTATCACCATTTTCAACAGCACCTTCTTCTTTAACAACTAATTCAGCTAAAGATTGGCGTTGGTTATCTAAATCTTTTTCGACGTCTTCGTCTGTTACAGTCACATCAACGTTTTCTACTTCTAATCCTTTGTAATCGCCTAATTTAACTTCCGGCTTTACTGTTACTTTAGCAGTAAAGTGCAATGGTTGACCTTTTTCGATTTGCGTAATATCAATCTCTGGCTGGTCAACTGGCTCGATACCAGCTTCTTCTACTGCATTTGAGTAGGCTTCTGGAAGTACGATGTCTACTGCATCTTGGTATAAAGATTCTACACCAAAACGTTGTTCGAACATACCACGTGGAATACGCCCTTTACGGAATCCTGGTAATTGCACGTCTTTTACTACCTTTTTAAACGCTTGATCAAGCGCCTCGTTAAATTGTTCTGCAGAAACTTCTACGGTAAGAAGACCTTCATTGCCTTCTTGTTTTTCCCATTTAGCTGTCATTAAATTTCCCTCCATGATTACATATATATTAATTTTATTTGCCGTTCATCTATGATACGTTAGCTCTGTTTCACAACCGAACGCAAACTACAACCATTATATTATAACATAAACCTTATCTGTTTCAAGATTTAGTGTTCAAGTGGTTGTAAATTTCTTAAACAATTTAGTACTTTCTATTCTTCTAGTATGGAAAAATACAGTTGTTCTGCCTCCATTAACTGCATTATTTTATCATCTACTTCTGATGAAGCAGGATTTTTAGGGTCATTAAACGCTTGATTAACAATCGTAACAATTGCCTCTTTTAAAACACCTGCGTCTTCCCCTTCGACAAAAGGATAACGCACATAAATAAAGCGTTCAAGTATTTGCATCGCGAGCCGGTAAAATGATGGATTACGTTCTTCTATTTCTCTCAACATTTTTTGTACGGCCTTAAATAAAGGATGATCTGTAAAGTAAGGATGCGTCTTTGGATTAAGTCTCATCTCTTGATTAAATTTATGTATCGTAATAACCTCATCAATCCGATTTGCCTGTAGCAGACTAATAATTACAGACTGGATAACAGGATGAGTGTCGGCTTTAAGTAACGTTTTAAACGTGTCTAAATATGGGGTAATATCTGACTGTTGTAAATGGTTAATTAAGTGCCACTGTGCAAGTGTGTTATGATTATTGATCGCATCGTTTAGTTCACGTTTCGTCACATTGATTTCAGAAATGATTTCTTCATCAACGAGAGGCTCATTAAGTTCTAATAAATTTTCAAATTGATATCGGTACGTCACATCTTTCACATCAACGAGGACTGTTTCTAATAATTCTTTCACTTTTTTATGTTTATGAAATTGAAATAACAAGGTCGCATAAATATGTATGTAAGTCAGATAATCATTCGTATGTTGGTCAATCAATGCTTCTAAAAATAATTCAGCTTCTTTTAAGTCACCTAATTCCGCTAAACATGTGACTTTTGCGACCATTATGTCAACATCATCGATGCCGTAATCAATTAATTCTTCAAAAACTGGTAAGGCCTTTTTATATTGATGGCGTTTAAAGTAATCGAAAGCTTCTTTTTCAAGTCTTGCTTGTTCTTTAGGGAAGAGAACGAGCTTATCTTTATTCGTCATTTTTTACACCTCCTAAATTGTGCATAATAATTATTCTATGTATTTTGTCCTAGTTATAAGGATACCCTAAATATCATAAAAGTAAACAACCTCATGTTATTTTATTGGACTATCTCGGCCCTAAATACTCCCAGGTCGTCATCTCAACCTAAATGATAAACATCACGTTCTATTTGCGCTTAACAGCTTTTAGAGCACGAATATCTTCGTCCATTGACCAAGCTTTTTCTTCAACCAATGCTCTAACTTTTTCAATGGCATGATCTTCGTAAATGCCCACGATATCCTCTTCCAAAAACTGTATGAATTGATCTGTCGCTACACTCCCAATAGTTAAATCGAATGTAATGGCTACATATTCCCTTATTGCATCACTAATAATCGTATACTCTTCTCTAGTTAGTCGCATGTTGCGCCTCCTCTTATTGTGAATTACTCGTATTGCAGAATGTTATATGATGTCTCACTATCCTAAAGCGACCTTCTCGATCTTTCAGAAGTATTTGTAACTCTGGCTTTTTTTGCTTAATAGCATTTACGAACTTTATATGCATTTACGATGTTGATTAGGCCACTCCATTTCATTAATTCTAAGGTTTTTGTTTGCCTATCCTAATGTTAGTTCTAGCTTGCTTATAATCATTCTCTAGATAAGACATTCTTGCGGAGCATATAACATAGAGCTTCGCAACCGAAAACTTTACGAGGCTTTTAGTAAGCATACCTGGAGAGATTCGAACTCCCGACCCACGGCTTATAGGGCGGTGAATTCTAGACTTAGGTGCGTTGATATAAAATCCTTTCCGATTATTTTTATAGACTGCTTAAAGTTTTGGTTAAACAGCTTTCTTAGATACAGGGGATAAAACCATATATTGTCCATTCATTAGATGGCGTCACACTCCCATACTTACAAGTATGTTAATAGGCAGATCAAACTCAAGCTTATACCCAAAGTGTTGACACAATGCATTATGTCAATACTTCTTCGATAATGACCGATCACATGTTATCTTGATTTTCTTCAAAAAATCTAGACCCATAATCACTGAATATGGCTTTTAGAATATTCATTTGAACAGGCATATTTTCTTCATGTACCATAATATGACCTTTACTCTATTTCGCACTGAATTTCAATCCTCTAACCCTTGGTATATAAACACAAGTTTTAACTTTCCTATACTACAAAAAAAACCTCACAACCATTGAGGCTGTAAGGCTTTTGTTAGCATCCCAGGAGAGATTCGAACTCCCGACCCACGGCTTAGAAGGCCGTTGCTCTATCCAGCTGAGCTACTGGGACATAATGGAGCGGGTGAAGGGAATCGAACCCTCATCATCAGCTTGGAAGGCTGAGGTTTTACCACTAAACTACACCCGCATAAAAATGTTTCTATCAATAATTTCTCTAACAGACAAAATATATTATAGTTTTTTTAAAGATAAATGTCAATAATATTTCAGACAAAAATTCAAATATTTCACTTAGCAGGTTGAAATCACACTATAAAAGCGTTCCATTTTATAAAAAGAACACTTACAACAAAGGGCCTGAGCGCCCTTTGTACTATAAGATAAACTGTTGCGATAAACTTTTGACTTCTTTACCGTTTAATTGATAGAACGTCACACTATAGGCTGTATTTCCCCAAGAAAGAATAGCATACGTTTCTTCACGTCTGCCTCGAGGTAGTCGAATACTCCCTGGGTTTATCACTAATTGATTACCAATTTTTGTAGCGTGGGCAAGATGCGAATGGCCGTGACACACAATTGTTGCCTGTTCTTCTTCAGCATGGTAAGCAATTGGATCAAGCGTTATCTTTACATTATGACGATGGCCATGTGCGATGAAAAAACGCAATCCTTTAATATCTATCATTAATTCTTCCTCATACTCAGGATCATAATCACAGTTTCCGGCAACTTTATAGAATCCTTCCATCGCTGGATGATTAAAATCTAATTCAGAATCTCCACAGTGAATCATCCCATCAACTTTTTCCTTATAGCGCTCTTTTAGTTTCTTTAATTCATCTTTAAAACCATGACTATCACTCGTTATTAATACTGTTGGCATAGTAGCAACCTCCCTCTTATTTATCTTTTATCCAACCAATCAGCGATTTTTCTTAGTGCATTTCCCCGGTGACTAATCGCCGCTTTTTCATCTGGAGATAATTCAGCCATTGAGCAATTATAGCCTAAAGGTTTAAAAATCGGATCGTAACCAAAACCATTCTTTCCTCGTCTTTCTGTTAGAATAGTTCCCTCACAGTATCCTAGCTCAACTGAGGTATCTTTTCCAGGTTTACTTAATGCAATTGCACAAACAAAGCGGGCTGACCTCGCATTTTCATTGATACCTTTTAGATTACTTAACACTTTATCAATATTAGCCTGATCATCCTTTTCAAGCCCTGCATAACGTGCAGAGTATACGCCAGGCTCACCATCTAATGCGTCAATCTCTAATCCCGAGTCATCACTAATTACTGGGATTTTTAGCAAGGACGAGATGGCTTCTGATTTTAATATTGCGTTCTCACTAAATGTTTTTCCCGTCTCCTCGATGTTACTAATAGTTTGATCCAAATCTAATAATGAGACGACTTCAATCCCTTTCGGTTCAAATAGAACTTTAAAATCCTCTACTTTTCCTTGATTTTTTGTCGCGATAAGTATTTTATTCATCATTTAACTCCCTTTGATCATGACTTGGTACAGATTGATATTTCTTGTCAACACCCCATGACTGAAGTTACGAGGGTTCTTGACTACTATTAAAAATATCTTAATATTATTAACTATACTTTCAGACATTAATTTTAAAGTACCATAACCTCATCGTCATTTCAATACATGTACCCTCGTGAGGTGCGACGAAGGTGTAGAGTACGACTTAACATTTAATCAAAAATTTCAATCCACGCACCCACATGGGGTGCGACGATAAGAAATAGTCGACGTCATACGCGCCTTTATTATTTCAATCCACGCACCCACATGGGGTGCGACTTAGGCTCTAGTTCTGGAACTAATTTTTTTGATATTTCAATCCACGCACCCACATGGGGTGCGACTTAACGTCATCTGAACGCTTAACTTCTAATGGCGAATTTCAATCCACGCACCCACATGGGGTG
>NZ_FOWN01000005.1:0-20733 GCF_900115465.1 Halolactibacillus alkaliphilus | reverse complement strand
TTCAATCCACGCACCCACATGGGGTGCGACACAGAGTTATAACTCACTACGTCAAACTTTTAAATTTCAATCCACGCACCCACATGGGGTGCGACTTTAAATTAAGCACGAGCACCGGTAATTTTTTTATTTCAATCCACGCACCCACATGGGGTGCGACAATATTAATAAACGTATAGCATTAACTTTATCTATTTCAATCCACGCACCCACATGGGGTGCGACTCTAACAAAATAATCTTTAAATGGTTTTTTGATTATTTCAATCCACGCACCCACATGGGGTGCGACGAGATAACGGAAAAAGAGGTAAACGGTGAAACTAAATTTCAATCCACGCACCCACATGGGGTGCGACAAAGAATATCACATTGATTTTAGCGATGAAAATAATTTCAATCCACGCACCCACATGGGGTGCGACAAGGGAAGTTATTTGTCCAAAGTGTAAAGGTGAAATTTCAATCCACGCACCCACATGGGGTGCGACTTTATTTCTTAAAATTATAAGGAGTGATATATATATTTCAATCCACGCACCCACATGGGGTGCGACTTAGGGTGCAAAGGTTCCATGTCAATGCCGACTGGATTTCAATCCACGCACCCACATGGGGTGCGACTGCGTTTTTTTCAACTATTAAGCACAAGTGTTGAAAAAAACAACTATTATTCCACTTTTCATCTCAATAATATATAGATATTAAAACGTTTTATCTAATATAATGACTAATTGACGCAATTTTTAGTGCGAATGACTAAAAGAATTTATGTGCGCTTATGATTCGCACTAAAAAATAAGTGGGTCTTCTATATCAATAGACTCTTTAGTGCCGATATGTGTCACTTTATTTTTATGATTTTCTCCTAAGCGATAGAATCTTAAACTATCTTCTTGAACATCTATAGTTTTTTCTAAGGTATATTTCAATTCAGTGAATTGGGCAGAGTCGACAATACATTCAAATACTGAATTTTGCACACGCTGACCATAATTTTGGCAAATCTTTGATACTTTTCTTAGCCTCTTTGTCCCTCCTATACTTGAAGTACGAACATCATATGTTACTAAAATAAGCATCCAATCACCTACTTCCAGAAAAACGGAGGATATTCTTCTAAATCACCTCTTAAATATCTTGCAAAAAGCATTGCTTGCGAAAAAGGAACTAGTCCCCAACTTATTTTTTCGTTTAAAAACGGGTGTGTAATTTTTTCTTGTTTTTTTGTTTGCCATGCTTTGATAAACTTTTTACGAGATTCATCGGTAAGTAAGACTGCGCCATTTTCTTTTCTTAAGAAATCTGTATCAGTTACCATTTTTTTATTTATCATTGATAAAACAAATCGTTCAGCGTACACGCCTCTTAATTCCTCCATTAAATCTAAAGCTAATGAAGCTCTACCCGGTCGGTCCCGATGAAGGAAACCAACGTAAGCATCTAAACCCACAGATTCACACGCCGATGTAACATCATTGGCTAGCAACGTATAGGCCAATGATAAAAGTGCATTTACGTTATCTAAAGGAGGTCTTCTATTTCTTGAATGAAAATAAAATACTTCTTTCTGTTGAAGAATCATTTGATCGAAAAGCGAGTTATATCTAAGCGCTGCTTGTCCTTCCAAACCTCGCAAAGAATCTAAATCTTCAGATATTCGAATATCATTCATTAAATCTGTAAGATCATTCGAAACCTCTTTAAATTTCTTAAGTTCTATTCGCATTGGATAGTCTCTTGTCATACGTTCAATCATCCACTTTTGGTTATATACTTTAGCTAAAATAAAATTTTTAGCAATATAACAAGAACTTATATTATTGTCTGACCTTCGATATTGCTCCTTTCTTAAAATTACATTACCTCTACTCTCACCAATCACCCTCGCTAAAAATTGGCCGGATTGCTTCAAGAATACAATCGAAATATTGTTTTTTGCGCAATAACCCATCAAACCCGGACTTGCTCCTGTATAACCAAATGATACAATTGATTCTAAATTATGAAGTGGTAGCCTACCTAATTTCTCTTCTTCTTTTAGCAAAACTACATTATCTCCATCCAATGATAGGTATACATTTGGTTGAGTAACAAATAACGTATTAAGCAGTCTCTTCATTCTTTTATTTTCCTCTCGATGTATTTACTAGCTGATTCCTTAGCCATCAAATCAGGTAAACAAACATCTTTTAAAGAACAGTTTTTACAAAAGGTTCCCGTTTTCACTTTAGGTGTGTGCTTTCTTATATAATACTCCTGCATTTTTTGTGTTTGGTCTCGTACCTTCTGTTTAAGTTTAGGAGTAAACTCAATTTCAACTCTTCTTTTTATTTCATCATAGAATAAAAAACCCGTTTTTATATCTATTAATAACATTTCTTCTAAGCAGATAGCTTGAGCAGTTAATTGTAAAACATCCGCGTCATTTTGTTTAGGTTTACCCCGTTTATATTCAACTGGATACACTTTGTACTTATCTTCCATTTCAGGAATAAAAACTCCCTTTGAATCTTTAATAAATTCAACAACGTCACATATCCCACTAATCTTTAGGGAATGAGATTGCACTGGCATAGCTCTTACTATGCTTTTATTTCCTCTATTTTCTTTAGTAAAAGGTTGGTCAGCATTTCGATGTAGATGTTTTCCCTGAAGTGTTCTTACGTTTTCATCCCACTGTTGTTCTATATGAATCAGTGCCCATTGCCTTGGGCAAAACTCGAAATGTTGAATGCCTGAGAGCATTAAATACTCATCTGCATTACTTTCCATCTAAAACTTCAACTTTCAATCCTTCTAATTCATTAACATGCATAGTATAATCGTTTATATCTTTGGGCACATCAATCTTTTTTTTGATTTCGATTGAACGGTGAACTTTAGCAGAGGAATACTGCCCTAATTTAGAATTATGCTCCCACCAAATCAATTTAAATACTTCCATGCTGCCATCAGGTCTAGCAGACGAGGCATCATTCTCAAATAGCGTTATTAAGGCTTCTTTTATTTTTAAAGCATCATCGTTTGTGAACCGTGTTTTTTCTGCTAATTGCGTATTAATACTTCCTTTAAGTAAATATAATCCGAAATCAACACGATGTTTCATCCCCATCGTATCCGATCCTTTTTTATCACTCGTTTCGGAGTTAACACTTTTTGTGATTTGCATACTAGTAATATCGATCGGGTCTACACTTGTTGCGGTATGTATAGAAACCGGTCCTCTAACACCCACTGACACACTATCCGCTTTAAAGGCAAATACTTGACCGAAACTGCGGACATCCATCCATGTTTCACAAGCAACTTCAGCATATTTTTCTCTATCCTTTTCCTTACCTTTACTATATTTTATAAGTAGTTCATTTGCATCTGCTCGATCTTTTAAGCTTTTATAGCCATCTGTTTTCTTATCATCTGATTGCACAAATATAGTTTCTCCCATATCTAATAAACGATTTCTTAATTTACGTTTGATTGCTACATCAGAGATTTCACCGAAGCCATCAAAATTTTGTCTAGGACGATTACCATTAAGTGGATCACCGTTTGGGTTCGCTTTATTTACTGAAATTAAAACTGCAAAATCGATTTTATGATCTAAAGTTGTCATTATATTTCCTCCTCATTTTTGTTTCGCTGATCCAATGCAATAAGTTGACTAGAAAAACCCAATAGATATTTCCCGTCTAAAGGTTGGTCATTAAATTCTTCATAAGAAAACCTATCCATTATTTCTAGCATTAATTGCTCCAGTTTAGTGGCTTTATAACCTAAACGATCTTTATATGGGGTTAAACTTCCATAAATGTTTTTCCACGTTTGAAGTGGTTTATTTGAGAAGTTCACCATGTAACGTTCCGCATTGGTTCTTCGGCTGCCCCCTTGCGTATTTATTGCCCAGCTCTCTAAATTATGAGCAACTGCCAGTAATCTACCAAACAAATAACTTCTATCATTTATATCATTATTTAATGTCACACCTAATCCCTCCTGTCTATTAATTAGCGCACAAGTTATACTAAGCGTTTTCAGCCATTCCCAACGATCCATCGAAACAGGATTAGACGCTCTACTAAGAGCACTCCTCACTATATCACTAGGTATTTTTCTACCATCAATAATGCAGGGGAGCATTCTTGACATTAGCCCTTTAATTACTTTCTTATTTGCATGTGAGCCATATGCAGCAAAACCAATATCTTTAGTTGATGGCGCGCCGTAAAAAACTATTTCTTTCTTGTCTTCACCCTTTTTATATCGATGTAACCATTGACATGTAGCGTGCCAGTGAATTATTTTATTTAAATATAACTCTTTTTCTAAAGACCTGTAGTAAAGTACACTTAGTCTACCGGTTGTTGCAGAATCTAAAACTAAAATATTTACATTAGAAGTGTGAGATAAATCTCCACTATACCCTTTCATAGCTTTTGATACTTCATTTGCATAGTTTTCTAGTGTATCGATTTTAATAATTTTATCCGCAGAAAAAATCGGATTTGTTGACGCAAGATCTTCTGCAGGGTTAATAATCTCAACCATATCATTTCCCCACACTAAAAATACTCGCTCATCTATCACATCACCCTGTTTATTAATTAGCCATTTTAAGGCATTATGGGCCTTTTGCGATGTAATATAACCAATAGAGACTGCCTCATCACTACTATCAAATCGACCTCTATAAGTATATCCAGAAGTGTCATTAGATGAAATTAGCTTTGCTTTATCCGCTGCGTGACGTATTTTATTTGCGTGTCTATTTGTACTTGGTATAACTTCACCACTTACGTAACATAATTCTTCATCACGTAATAGCTCATTGTAGTAATTAATAAATGATTGGTAAACGGCATCATCTTCCCATATTGCTTTTTCATTAGCTACTCCTGTCCTAACATTAAACCTTACAAAAGCTGCTATGATATCACTAGGCACCACTTTATAAATAGGTGCTTTTTCTCCATACATATCCTCAACAGTTTTATCCCACTTTTGAATGAGTTCACCATTGTCTATATATAGAATATTATTTTCAATTAAATCTTTTATGGTCGTTCTTTTCTTGGTATAAGTATATATCGCCATAATCTTATTATGACAGTGCCTACTGTCAACCCAATTCTTAAGCTGAGCGATATAAGCATCGAACTGATTTTTCTCCTTTTCACTACCACCATAATCGACTAAATCACCCGCACAATAAGATAGTTTATCGTGAAGTGGATAAGGAGCTATGACTCTACCGGCTCTACTAGCTGAAGCTTCAGTTGTCGGTATAAGGGTGTTTTCCTTCTCCAAAACTTTCGCTGAGTGAAAATCCCCATCAGGTGTTAAGGTTATCTCAATATGCGCATTTTGTGTTGTATGAGATATAGGAAGTAGCGTGAACTTTTTATCATTTGCACGTGTAAGTTCCTTACCAATATGCTCATGATTACTATCATACGTCTCCTTCAAAGATTGCAACCAACTCATCTATTCACCCCCTCTTCAATTTCACTCCATAAATCTTCTACCGGTTCAACGTTACTTTTATCAAATGTTTTATTAGTCATTTTTTTGATTCTTTTCACATTCCTGCACTCTTCTGGTCGTTCGAATTTTATTACACCCTTTCTCATAACAGGATGCCATAACCGGACTTCAAGATTATCTGTTCCTGTCTCATCAGGATAATTAAGACCATGAACCATTGTACCGAAATGCATCTCCTCTACATTATCATAGTAACCTTTGCCTTCTCCAAATACACAAGGCTCAACATAACCCTGACACTCTCTTGTACCCAAAAATATATCTCGGCGCCCGCCAACTTTCAAGGATCTCTTTAACACATTATGGTGTTTATGTTCATTACGATCATAAGCCATATCAGGTCGATTCATATTAAATTCAAAATGGGCTCTAACTTGATAAAGAGGATTTTTTAAATAAGTGTAGTTAGCTAATGTATTTCCGCCATTATACTCAATTGGACGAATACCTTTAGATTCCATTTGTATAGGATTTAATATCCGCAACTCATCAACAATCATGATTAGCGTAGGCTTCCAATAAATCGACTCGACTATACCTTTAAGTGCCTGATAAGTCGGTATTTGATAAGTCATTTTCTCTCCACCAATCTTAGTTAGTGGATCTGTAAATAAACCGTAGTCACCATATAAATTGAACTCAATACTATTCCTCATGATTTCACCTCCTTTCAATTGTAAGTGAACAAGTGAAACAACACGCACAAAAGAAAGCGCATTCATTTTTTTACAAAAAACTAATGTGGCGACTTAGTTTCTAATTATAGCCGCACATCTTTACCATTATCCTTATCGAAATAACACATCATATTGAACTTAAAAGATATAATGTTATCGGTATAATAACATTCTAGGGTAATGAATATAGTATTTAATCTAAGAAGATATATCATTATTAAATAAAGCAGATTTAAATAATTTGATCAGATAGATTCGATTCACCAAGCATATCTAGTCCGACCTCTTCACTGTAAAAACCTTCAGCTAAAGCAAATAATTTCCCTTCAAAATAATCCATGACTGCACCAACTGACCGCAGTAAATTAAATTCGTTTGCGTGCAAATTCACACTGTAGTGTTGAGCTTTTTTAAATAATATAGAGATATCCTCTATTCTTTTTTCACCATTTATATCCGCAATAATCTCTCGCCCCTCTTTAAAAGGTACAATAACAGAGGTGGTAACACTATCAATCGCATTAAAGTTTTTGGCTGCTGTTTGAAAGCTACCATGCGAAAATAATGGATAGCCAGTTTTAAATTTGTTTGTAAATTCCATATACCATTTACTTTTATTATTGTTAGTTAATAGTAAGTCCGTCATTTTGACATTAAGTGATGGGATGTTGTAGTCAATTTCAAAGGACAACTCGCTATAATACTCTCTAAAAAAATACTCCATCGCGTTCCTCGACAAGATATTCCCCTTGAAAACATTTGAATCTTTACTTAAATCTATTAACATTTTTTTGGTGATATCCTTACCAATAGATATTTCGGGCAGTCGACTCAAATTCTCCTCTTTGTGATCAATCAAATATACCCTTCCCAACTTACATTCACCGTGCCTATTGCAGCGTCCCGCTGCTTGAGCAATTGAATCTAAACCAGTTAAAGATCTCACGACTTGTTGAAAGCTTATATCTACCCCAGCTTCAATTAATTGTGTACTAAGACAAATTACCGGTTGATTTGATTCCAACTCCTTATGCACATTTTTTAAGATATCACGTCGATGACTGGCACACATCGATGTGCTCAAGTGATAAACTTTAGTATCTTCTAATCTTTCTTTTAATACGTGATAAAGCTTCTTTACCACTGATTTAGTATTCAATATAACTAATTGACTTGTAACCTCACATGTTTGTTTTTCAATAAAATCCGCTAATTCAACAGTCGATAATTGATTACCGGTAGCTATATCACAAATCTCTACACGTTTAAATGCTTCATTCACATCATCAATTCGACTAATCATCTCAGTATCTTTACCTATCATTAAATTGTGTTCTACGTCTTTTAATGCGGGTTGTGTAGCCGTACATAGCACAATACTAGAGTCGCAGTAATTATTCAAAAAGTTAACTGTTGCGTTAAAAAGAGCAATACATTTAACAGGGACCTTCTGTACTTCATCAAAAATAATAACGGATTCACTCAAGTTGTGTAAGCGTCTGATATTCCTTGTTCCTGAAGAATAAAAAATATTTAGGAATTGCACCATTGTACTAAAAATTACAGGAGCATCCCAATTATCCCTAGCCAATAGCAGTTTGTTTTCTATAGTCATTACTTCTTCGTCTATCTCATCTTCAGAATTGTTATTATTTTCATAAAATACATTTGAGTGGTGTTCCACTAAAGTTGTAGTATTCCTTAGTAGATTCCTGACTACTTCAGCGTTTTGTTCAATAATAGTCGTATACGGTACAATATATATGATTCTTTTTTTGTTATATTTAACAGCATGTTTTAAAGCATATCTAAGGCTTGATAATGTTTTTCCACCGCCTGTAGGAATTGAAAGAGTGAATACATCGGAGGCTTTAGAAGCTACCTGATCACATTCATCGGACATTTTTTGCCTTAATTTATTAATGGGGGTTATATTTACTGAATTGTTGTTTAAAGCGTCAATTTCACAAAGTAATTTTTCGTAGTCTTTTTCAAAAGAGTGATGGGTGAACTGTTCATTATAAGAAATATTATCTTCAAAACATCTTGTACTCGTTCGATCAGCATCGATTAACGCACTAAAGATATATTTGGTAAGTAACATTATTGTAGTGGAGTAGTTTGGTTCTTTAATTTTGTTGAGGAATTGATTCATTTCATTTAACGCGATGTTTACATAATTTTCAATTTCTTTTTCGGACATGACTTCCAAAAAGAAATTTATTTTAGCTTCATTGTAATCTTCTAACTCTTTATCTTTAATTCGATTTAGGAATTTCAATTCTAGATTTGAATTGAGATAGTCTTGTAAATATCCATGATGAGATAAAATCCCATTTCCAATAATTTCAACCATGATCTTATTAACAGAATGATTGTTGTAGTATTTCTCGAATAACAGCCTCCCACCAGCCGTTGAGTGATCAATAGATCCTCTTATCGGAGCATTTTCAGGGTCATTTACTGCTTGCATAATATAATTTTTAAATCCTGTTGTAAACTTTCCCATATCGTGTAATAATCCCGCTAATCCCGCAACATGTTTCATATGTATCTTATTTCCGATTTTTTCACAAATTTCTTTAGTTTCAATAAGATGTTGCCGAACAGTTTGAATTTGCCTATCTGTAGATCGAATATGTGCTATATAAATTTTAACCACCTCAATCATTGATATTTTTACCTATGCATATTTTACCATATACATTTACCAATTTCAATTTTTATGGTAAATTAAGCACAACTTATGTAAAAACTTATCTAATATTGCGGATCATTAGCTTACAAGATTATTCTTAAAGATTCACACCAACAATGTCATGATTTCTTCTTGATTATACGGTTTAAGACTAAGTAATATTTTGATATTCCAACAAAATTTATTGCATTTTTTCACTAGTAGATTGATGATGTGTTGTAAAAACTGCGTCGCACCCTATGTGGATGCGTCTATTGACAAGAAGGCTAAAACCCATAACGACAAAGGCCAGTATCTCAGTATAAAGCTTCACCAATCCCTTGTAACGGAACTCCTTCACTTAAAATCCTCATCGCTTTTAGAGGAAAACATCCTCCCGTCAAAAACGATAAGTGATTTATACAGAAAAACCCCTCAGAATAAGCGTTATAAAAACACTTAATCTGAGGGGTTTCTTATTCTACTTCTTCCATTTGATCAATAAGTTGTGCATAATCACCGATAGCTTGTTTTTGATATTCAAATAAATTTGTAATACCTTCTTCTGCTAGGTTTAACATACTTAACAACTCTTTATGAGAAAACGTTGCTTCTTCACCGGTTCCTTGAATTTCTACAAATTCGCCGTTACCTGTCATCACAACATTCATATCGACTGCTGCTTGAGAATCTTCAACATATTCTAAATCAAGAATAGTACTACTATCAGGCATCACACCAACAGAAATAGCTGCTAAGTAGTCTGTGATGGGTAAAGTTTCAAGTACTTTATTGTCAACGAGCTTACCAAGTGCTAGGACCATTGCAACAAAAGCACCCGTGATGGATGCCGTACGTGTACCACCATCTGCTTGAATCACGTCACAGTCAACCCAAATCGTCCGTTCTCCCAATTTCTCTAAATCTACAACAGCACGCAGTGCGCGTCCGATCAAGCGCTGAATTTCCATCGTACGACCACTTAATTTCCCTTTTGCTGCTTCACGTATGTTTCGTTGCTCAGTTGCACGTGGCAACATTTGATATTCTGCTGTAATCCATCCCTTTCCTTGATTACGCATGAACGGCGGCACACGTTCTTCAATAGAGGCATTACAAATGACTTTAGTATCGCCAACCGTAATTAACACGGACCCTTCTGGATGTTTAATAAAACCTGTTTCAATTGTTATATCTCGTAATTCATTTTCTAATCGATTGTTTGGTCTCAAGTTTTGTTCCCCCTTTAATTATCTATCCTATCGTAACATATTTTTCGCATGAAAGGTCCGCTTCATAATGTATTTCTAGTTTTTAATTAATCGAATGTCGAATCAATCGATAGTAAGTTAAAGGCTCGTCGGGTTTAATACATCCTCTCTAGTCATAGCTTCAACATATCCAGACGACTGATCAGCAGTGAGGTCATCTATACCTTCAACTTTTAGCTGTACTTGTTTAACATCATCAAATTCCGTAAGCGTTAATACCATTGTCTCTAAAATATTAGATTGAAGCTTCCCTTCTGTTGTTAACACTTCATCCGATAAGGTAACAGTAATCAAATCATCTGTTTGCGCTACTTTCATAACATTGACATGCTTTTCTACGATATGAGAGACATTTTCATAAACACCTGGTCCATTTATAAGCGATTGAATAACAACCTCTTTAATATTTATATCTTGAGGAACATAAGCTGTCGTCGGGATAAAGTAACACGTTTCATTTACATAATAAGGGTAATACATCGTTACAGGTGTTGTTGTTAAATAGTCTATCGCTTCTGATTTTAAAACATTAATCCCTTCTGCTCGACTATATCCATTTGTCATAATTGTTTTTTGTTTTGGCATAACATTAATCTCTTCACCCTCAACCCATAATTTAATACGTTCTATCCCATGAAAACTTGTTGCAGTGTAAGTGATAGCTTCCAAAATGTTTTTTTCTTTCATTGCATCATAGGATAAAAAATCTGCAGAAAAGTCAATAATTAACGTTTCATCTTCTGTAATATTAAGACCTCTAATAGTTGTGTTCACCGGTAAAACGGGGACTAAACCACTGGGTAACAATGACTCAATCGGTCCTCCTTCAACCAAATATTCCAATGCTTGTTTCAATACAGCTCGGTCTTCTTGAACCGGCAACAGTAACTGATTTGGCACCACATAACCTTCACTAGATAAAAAGTATAACTCTCGCTTTACCGTTGGTTGTTCCTCTAACTCAAAAGTATAACTCTCATCTGATAATACCTCTGAATAATCTTCTTTTCCACACCCTACTAGCATAAAACAGCAGCTCATCATTAATACATACATCCACAATTTATTTTTCATGCTATTTCCTCCCGTCTCCATCACTTTATCACTACTATATGATTTGAGGCAGGTATTTTAGACCGTCAACTTTTAGGCACAAAAGAAGCTATACACATCGCGTATAGCTTCTGTATCTTATTATTCATCGATAACAACCTGTTCAATATGTTTGATTGGCTGGTCCATCCATCTGTTCGCAATTTGTTTAAAAACCTCTTTAGAACCTGTTGTATAGAATTCATGATTTACTCGTTCGTGCGACTCATTATGTAAGCCTTGATAACTTAAAATAGCACTTACTTCACGCGCCGTTTCTTCACCAGAAGAAATAATATGAACCTTGTCTCCCATAATCTTTTGAATAGGCTCATGCAAAATGGGATAGTGAGTGCAGCCTAAAATAAGTGTATCTAGTTGCTTATAAGCTTTAAGTGGTTCTAAAGCATGTCTTACGATGTCTTCACTTGCTTCATCAGAAAATCTACCACTTTCAACCAGGGGAACAAATTGGGGGCAACTAAGACCATGAACAGTTAAATCTTCCGATATATTGTGTAAAGCCTCAGGATAAGCCTCCGATTCAATAGTGCCTACAGTACCAATCACACCAATATCTTTCGTTTCTGTTACTTTTATAGCTGCACGTGCACCCGGTTGGATAACACCCAGAACCGGTATGTCTAACGTTTCTTTCAATAAGTCTAACGTAAATGCTGTCGCTGTGTTACAAGCAATCACAAGCAATTTTATATCTTTTTTCAATAGGAAATCTATCATTTGTTGTGTAAAGGTAATGACTTCTTCTTTTGGACGTGGTCCGTAAGGACAACGTACGGTATCACCTAAGTATATGAGTCGTTCTTTTGGTAATTGACGCATTAATTCTCGTGCCACAGTTAAACCACCCACACCAGAATCAATTACTCCGATTGGTCGATTCACTTATACATCCCTCATTTTCTATCCGTTGTTTTATTTTCTTTTTCCCACTGCATCTTTTCTAATAAGATGCGCATCGTATCATCTAGCACGGTTACATCTGTCGATGACATTTCTTTTAACACTTCAGCTAAATATACTTGACGCTTTTCAATAACTTCTTGAATAATTTCTCTCCCTTTATCCAACAAGTGAATCCTTACTACACGGCGGTCTTTTGTGTCACGTTTACGCTCCACAAGAACATTTTTCTCCATGCGATCAACTAAATCTGTCGTTGTACTAAAAGCTAAATTTATTTTATTTGAAAGTTCACCAATTGTTAAGTCCCCATCTTCCAACAACCACTGTAAAGCAATAAATTGTGGTGTTGTAATACAGTAATTTTTCAAAATTTCGCGTCCTTTATGTTTAATGATCCCGTTAATATAGCGGATGTTTTTCTCAATTCGGACAATCGCATCCATTGATTCTGTCTCCATCGAATAACCCCTTCTTTCATTGTAGATTCAATGTCACTGCAACTATCATCATAACACTTTTTTACGTATCTCGGTAAAATAATCATTAAATTTAATGTACCAATATACACAGACTTATTATTTATCCACATCATCTCAGATGATTGTATAATAATTTGATGAGCGTAAGTAAAGGTACATGATTACCTATGTTCAACATTTCATGTTAAGATAACAAATGAAAGCCCTTAACTAAAAGTGGCACAAGGAGGACGACATATGAAAACAATACAATTAGGAACAAGCGATTTACTAGCAACAGAAATAGGGTTAGGTTTAATGCGGCTAAGTGAAAAATCACCTATAGAAGCAGAGGCAATTATCCAAAATGCGCTTGATTTAGAAGTCAATCTATTTGACCATGCGGATATTTACGGTGGGGGGAAGTCAGAAGAAGTTTTTCGTGATGCTTTTAAGCGCGTATCTGCTAAAAGAGAAGACATCTTACTGCAATCAAAATGCGGTATAAGAAAAGGGTTCTTTGATTTCTCTAAAGAGCATATCGTATCTTCTACTGAGGGTATATTAAAAAGACTAGATACGGACTATTTAGATATCTTACTTCTCCATCGACCGGATGCACTCGTTGAACCCGAAGAAGTAGCAGAAGCATTTACGAAGTTAAAGCAACAAGGAAAAGTAAAATACTTTGGTGTAAGCAATCATCATCCCTTACAAATAGAGTTACTTAAAAAGTATTTAAAGGAAGATCTCATTATTAATCAGGTCCAATTTTCACTTATGCACACACCGATGATTGATTTCGGTCTCAATGTGAATATGGCTACAGTAAACGGTCAAAACAGAGATCATGCCATCATTGACTATGCCCGAATAAATAATATTACTTTACAAGCATGGTCTCCATTCCAGTACGGATTAATTAAAGGGACTTTTTTAAACAATCCCGATTTTCCAGAAATTAATCACGCATTAAATGAGATGGCAGAAGAAAAAGGTATTACTAATACTACTCTTGCTACTGCCTGGATTTTACGGCACCCTGCAAAGATTCAGCCGATTGTCGGTACGATGAGCCCTGACAGACTTAAACAAATTGCCGAAGCAAGTAACGTCACCTTAACACGTGAAGAATGGTATAAACTATATCAAAAAGCTGGTAATGTCTTACCTTAATCGAGCTCTTGCATTGAATGTTTTTTCCTTACTATTACTTATTTATAGGCAGTACAGCGTTTAACTTTATCCGACTAAAAAGTGGCACCAATTGGTGTCACTTTTTAAGTTACCCTATATCTAATTCAGCTGTTTTCACAAGATACACAAGTGCTTGCGTTCGATCTTTCGCGCCGATTTTCAGCATGACATTGGAAATGTGATTTCTTACTGTTTTTTCTGTAATACCTAATGCGGAGGCAATATCAGCTGTTACATAACCTTGCGCAAGTAGATGGAACACTTGATGCTCTCGTCTTGTTAAAACGCGCTTCTGTTGATTTGCCATAACAAAACTCCTCTCATCTCACTCGGTGTAGGTTCACCTTAATTATAAAGTATGTCAGCTTACTACATTGGTGCAGCAACGATTGGTTTATATGTTACTTTTTAAAAAAACAATTGCAGAATAGCTAAAAAAACGTGATAATATCTTGTAGAGGGGGCTCGTCAAATGAAAAAAATAGACCAACTAAAAAAGGTGTACGAAAAAACATCTATCAAACCAGGTTATGAACTTTTACGCTTCATTGCTTTACCTGATTTACTTGGTAAAGACCAAGATAAAATACTTTATATTTTAGGTAAAAATACGAGTAGAACATTAGACATTACTTCAATAGATTCACTGATTGAGGCCTTCGATTTATTTGGATTCGGTGATTTAGTCCACATAAAAGAAAAGCGAGCAGAGGATCTATTCACTTTAACATCACAACTAGTGACCGCTAGAAAAGAGGCAGCTCTTGAACAAAGCTATCTCTTTGAATCTGGTATTATCGCAGGAGCAATGGAAACCATTCGTGGATTTCAATGTGAAACAGAAGAATCAATCAAAGTAAAACAAGGCCTCATTGAATTTAGCGTAAAGCATTATAGGTAGTACTTTTCATAAAACGTGAGGAGCCAAAAAGGCACTCACGTTTTTATGTCAATAACTCTTTATACTTTGCTTTAAAGCTCTATTTCCTCGTTCTCCTCAGGTATTTCATCACCGGGCTTTGTTTCATCTTTTTCTTCATTCAAATGCAAGAGAATTGTTTTAGCTGTTGGCTTAGGAATTCCTAGACGAATAAGTGTTTCAAGGTCCGCTTGTTTGATTTCCGTAATCGATTGAAAGTGTGTCAACAAGAGACGACGTCTTTTTTCACCTACTCCTGGTATTTGATCAAGCTCAGAGCGTATCGCATTCTTCCCACGTAAACTACGGTGAAATGTGATTGCAAAACGATGAACCTCATCTTGAATACGCTGAATTAAATAGAAACTTTGTGATTTACGACCTAAATCGATCACTTCAGGTGGATCACCGTAGAGTAATTCGCTCGTTTTATGCTTCTCATCTTTAGCCAATCCAGCGATTGGGACATCTAGCCCTAACTCATTTTCTAATACATCTCGGGCAGCGCGTATTTGTCCTTTACTTCCATCAACTAAAATCAAATCCGGTAAAGCTAATCCATCTTTTAACACACGTGAATAACGCCGCCTAATGACTTCTCGCATAGTCTCGTAATCATCTGGCCCCGAGACACCACGAATTTTATACTTACGGTACTCTTTTTTATCCGGCTTTCCATTAGTAAACACGACCATGGCACTCACTGGGTCTGTCCCTTGGATATTAGAATTATCAAAAGCCTCAATGCGATGAGGCATATCAATATGCAATTTCTCACCTAAGGTTTCGATAGCTTTAATTGTACGTGCTTCATTACGTTCGATTAACTGGAATTTTTCAGATAAAGCAATCTCGGCATTCTTTCCTGCTAAATCGAGCAGCTCTTTTTTCCTTCCTCGATAGGGAATCGCGACATCTATTTTTAATAACACTTTTAACATGTCATATTCGATTGGTGCTGGAACGAGTACTTGCTTTGGTTTCAAATGGTTTTGATGCAAGTAAAAACGAGCTACGAAGGTTGTAAACACATCTGTGGGTTCATCAAAAAACGGAAATATTGATACATCTCGTTCTATCAATTTGCCTTGTCTAATAAAAAACACTTGTACGCACATCCAACCTTTATCATAGCTGAAGTTGAATATATCACGATCTGTTCGATCTTCAAGCGTCATTTTTTGTTGTTCCATTACTGCATCAATATGAGCCAGTTGATCACGCAGTTCTTTTGCACGCTCAAAATTCAGAGCCTCACTTGACTGATACATTTTCTTCTCAATAGTTTGTTTAATTTTCTTATGTCCACCTTTTAGAAAAGAGGCTATTTCTTGCGTAATCTCCTGATAAAAACGTTTACTAGGTGGGTCTTCTGCACAAGCTAAACACTGCCCTAAATGATAATAAAGACAATATTTGCCAGAAGGGTTATTGCACTTTCTTAGTGGATATAATCTATCTAGTAGCTTTTTTGTTTCTCTTGCCGCAAGGACGTTGGGATAAGGACCAAAGTATCTAGCTTTATCTTTTAATACTTTACGCGTAATAATCAAGCGTGGGTGACGTTCATTGGTAATTTTCAAATAAGGATAAGACTTATCGTCCTTTAAAAGAATATTATATTTTGGATCATATTTTTTTATCAAATTCATCTCTAATATGAGTGCCTCAATCTCAGAAGATGTCACAATATACTCAAAGTCTATGATTTCTTGAACAAGACGTTGTGTTTTTTGATCATTTGCACCAGTAAAATAAGAGCGCACTCGATTTTTCAACATCTTTGACTTACCAACATAAATAACTGTCCCATGTTTGTCTTTCATCAAATAACAACCGGGTTCGCTTGGCAATACTTTTAGTTTTTCTTCTATTTGACTCATTGTGTCACCGTTGCCAAAAACCTATAAAAATCTATAAGTAATGTTTAATTCCTACTTCAACGTATCCGATTTTGCCTAAGCTACTTTCGTTTGATGTGATACTCCATAGGCGTTAATTCGGGTACAACGAACCCTACACATTAACAGGTATCTTGTAGGTGATTATCCTGCTAATTTACCATAGTTAGCTAAATTCAATGAAGCGTTCAAATCTCTATCAATCTCTAAACCGCAATCACACTTATATAGTCTATCTGATAATTTTAAGTGTGATTTAATTTGACCGCAATCTGAACACGTTTTAGAGGAAGGGAAGAAGCGCTGTACCTGTATGAATTTAATTCCGTTCTTTTCACATTTGTATTTCATTTGTCGGATAAATTCATACAACTTTTGCTTCGCTATAGACTTAGCTAAATGACGATTTTTCATCATACCAGAAATATTTAAATCCTCCATTACAACTTTACTAGGTTTGGTTTTCACGATAGTATTTGTTGCTTGGTGTATATGATTATTTCTAATATTATTTAATCGTCTGTGTAGACGTTGTATACTTTTTTCGATTTTTATAATGTTACATGTTTTGACAAAACGGTTTCCCTCCTTATTCATTTCATATTTACGAGAAACACTACGCTGTAACCTGCGTAATCTTTTCTCAATTTTCTTGATTTCTTTTGTCTTATTAATGTTCTTAAACACCTTTCCGTTTGAACAAACGGCTAAATCTTTAACTCCTAGGTCAATCCCTATGACTTCTTCTGTTAATTCCTGTTCAATTACTTCTCTTTCGATTCCTACTGATAAATACCAATATTTCCCATCATGTGAAACTCTCGGGTCAGAATATTTTTTACCCATAGGAATCTGTTCAGATGTTTTAATCCATCCTACCTTTTCAATCAATACTAGATTTTTCTTAACTTTCAATTTTAAATTGTCATTATAGAATGAAGGTTTAGATTTCTTTTTAGATTTAAACTTAGGAAAACCACTTAATCCTTTGAAGAATCTCTTATATGAATCGCAAGCATCTTTTACTGCTTGTTTTGCCACATTATTTGATACATCACCCAGCCACTTAAAATCTTCTTGTTGTTTTATTTGTGTGATTTCTTTTCTTAAAATACTATCACTTAAAAACTTTCCACCTTTGTCATAGTTTTCACGCTGTCTGTCTAATGTCCAATTATAAACCCACCTAGCGACACCTACTGATTTCCACAATTGCTTTTCTTGCTCCTCAGTTGGTTTAATCCTTATCTTCCTCGCTAGTATCATCTTCTCTCAACTCCTTAATGATTTTCTTAGCTTTATTCGCCCTTTCACCTTGCAACCCACAACTAAATACAGTCACAATTTGAATTAAATCCTCCACCAGTTCTTGATTATCTGTTTTTGGTGTATTGTCGATTATTTCAATTTTAGTCCCATGTTTAGAAAATAAATTATCAAGCAACTCATAGCCAAACCTCAGTAATCTATCTTTGTATAAAACCACAACCGTATCGACTTTATAATTAAGTACTAAATCAATGATTTCATTTAATCCCTTTTTGTTGTAATTTATGCCACTGCCGATATCTTTAATAATTTTATATGGTTGACCCCTAGATAGTAGATATGTCTCCATGTTTTCCACTTGTCTTTCTAAGTCATCCTTTTGTTTGTGAGAAGATACTCGACAGTAGCCGATAGTTATTCTTGATTCAGTGGACGGGGAATGTAGTCCTAGAAAATATTCAAGTTGTTGTTGTGAGTAATAGCGATGTCCAGACGGTGCTATATAATTAGGTTTTAACTTGTCTGTTTTATCCCAATTGCGCAAAGTTTGAACAGTTACTCCTATTTCTTTAGCAAATTGACCTATGCTATATTTCTTCATTCCATATCACTTCCATTTTTTATATTATATACCTAACATAATATAAAATGCGAAAATAACCAATAGTTATTTATAGTCTTTTATAGATTTTACTTAACTGTTTTAAACCTCTTTTATACAATATCTCCATTATATCACGTATATTCCTCTACCAAAAATAAGAAGCACACCCACTAAATACGCGGGCGTACTTCTCTTAATATAGACAATTTACTCAGTGGTTGTTGATTCATCATCCAATGTTTCTCTGGTCTTTTCCTCTACATCATTTTCATTTATTTCATTCTCATTAGATGTATCTCTATCTTCAGTTAAGGCATCTACTAACTGAAAGGCACGAAACTCTAATTCAGCTGTTACCGCTCCTTTGATGTTCGAACCGATATTCACAAATGGCAATTGATCACTCAATGAAATATCGGCCTTGTAGATGGCACCGTCAATCATAAAGTAGTATACCGTATTACCATCAACGACAACTTCGGCAATGTCTTCAATTTGTCCTGTAAGTTCCGTCACTTCTTCATCCGTTTCGACATCTTCAATGATACTATCTTCAACGGTCTCACCAGTTACTTGACTAATCAACACTTCTACAGTCTCAGCAGTTATTACCTTTTGATAATCAACCGCATCTACAAGCGCGTATGAACGTACTAATCCTGAATCATCTTTAAGTGATGAAATATAATAAGGTTTATCCTCTAAGCTAATTAATAGTGGAAACGTTGAATTAAAGCGCATCTGTTGCAAGCTGCCTTCTGCTGATTCCATCGCTGAGAACTCATCAGCCGATGTGACAGGATAAAAGGTCGCATCTTTCGTACGCAAATTAACTAAATAAAACCCAATATTCGATGCGTCACGATTTATACTTGTTACACCCGTATATAAATAAACGTCATCATACATTGGAATATAATTATACCCATTCGTTGTCTCTGTCACACCGCGCTTTTGAAAGACACTGTTCCAAAAGCCATTAGTATAAAGACCGCGATAATTGAGCTGTTGGATAATGAGTTCTGCAGAATAAATACGATCTACCCAATTTGGCATATCGTCCATTGTATAAGCTGCCGTATCACCCGTCACAGCATCTAATACAATCACACCACTTGGTTCTTGTTGGGTAAATAAAAAGCGATTTTCATACGTCGTCGCTATATAGTGTGGGTGCCCATCATCGTCAACCTCAAAAGATGGATTTTGGAACATTTTTGTTGGGTATTTGAATCGTAAATATCGATGGACATTTCGATTAAATAATTCTGCATGCGAGTACTTAATGCCATCTTCTACATCTTCTACTGCTACTTCACCTGTGACCATATCGACCGCTAAATAATTTGGCAAACCTTCATTACGATTATTGAGCCACTGCATAAAGCCCGCATATTCAAGAGGCGTAACACGATAAGGTTCATTAGCAATATTAATTTGAGTATAAGTTTCAGCTGGTACAAATTGTGACACAAGATCTGTTAAAGAACCAATCCGACGATCACCTAGCCGTTTTGCTGTGTCACGATCAAGCATAGGAATTTGATCTGTTGATAAGGTTGGAAACTCTGTATCAAAATTTTTCTCTTCTACTTCAATGAGTGCCGAATAGTCTTTTGCCCGAAAAACTGGCCCATTAAAAAATTGCAGAATAAAACTAAAACCAATAAAGAGCAGCACAACGCCTAATAAGTAATATTTTTTATTTAGCTTTCTTAAAGCTTGTGGTGCGAAAATAGAATCAGCGAAGATTTCAATGAACAACACAGACAAGACAATCGCTACAAGGTACATTCTAAAACCTGGCGATTGAATGTTAATAGGTGGAAGCAGAACATAATAACTTACCCCAATAATAAGTATGAGCAAAGCATACAGCAATATCTTCATTTTTGATTTTTTCATAACTGTTGGAACTCCTTTTTAATCATGATATGTAAAATGTTACTTATTTAGCATAGCATAGCAAGAAATGAAATACAAAACTTACCCGCTTATAGAGGTTCTCTGTCAAATGTGGTGGTACCTAAAACACCACTCATTTGATCAATTATTGTCGAGGTAGTATCCGCCATCCTTGACTTCAATAACGACCATGATGAGTTTTCTTGTGCCGGATGGTTATTTTAATGCCTTTGAGGCACCATCCGCGCCTAAGCTTATCATGGTCGTTTTCTTCTAAGTTCGATTAAGTCGGG
>NZ_FOWN01000032.1 GCF_900115465.1 Halolactibacillus alkaliphilus | reverse complement strand
TTAATAGCTTAAACCGCTGATATTTGCTTGAAATAGCAGATATCAAGTTCTGAGTGTTCCTAGAAACTCGGTACTTTAGTGCTGATGTAGTTCATATATTTATCCGTATAAGTGAGTTATTAATCATCATGTGTGATTAATGCTTGCTTATTTTTTTGTCTAAGTGGATATGTTTCAAGTATTATTTTAAAAGGTTATCTATTATTTATTGTGATATAATAAAAACACTTGAAAATGTAAGTACAAGTGACGATAATATATTTAGAGAAATGAATTAATATGATGGGAGAGTTTTTAAATGAATATTACAAACAAATTACTAGTTAATACACTTATAACCATTGTTTTTATTGGGTTTATTGGTTGGGTGAGTTTAGAGGCTTTGGAAAGGACACGAGCAAGCTCAGATGAGATGTACGAACAACGAGTGGAACCAATGCAGGATTTAAATCAAATTATCCGGTTAGCTGAAAACGCTCAAGTTAATATGTTAACGGCTGTTACTTATGAAGATGCTACATATGTTGAGACGGTTAAAACGCATTTCTCCAAAATAGAAACAGCTATCACCCGATTTGAAAGCGTTATCTCGACAGAGGAGGAAGAGGAGCTGTTTAAGAGTGTTAAAGCTAATTGGATTAGATTCCAGCGTGTGGTCAATAACCATATAGGTATGATTGAAGCGGGTGAATTCGAGATGTCGAGAGACGAGTTGAGAAATATTGGTTTGTTTTTTGAGCCGTTAAGCGATTATTTAGGACAACTTATGGCAATAAATCAAGAAGCTGTGACAACTTTATACGAAGATACACATTTGGTCTATCAACAAAATTATAAGATTGTCTTGGTTGTCATTGCTGTAGCTTCTTTGCTTTTTATTGCTATGAGTTTAATCTTAGGCCATTCCATTCGTCAACCTCTTAAAAAAGTGATGGATCGGATGAGTGCAATGGCGACAGGAGACTTAACGAGTGAACGTCTATATTCTAAAAGACGTGATGAGATTGGGTTGTTAGCACAACAAATGTACCGCATGCAAGAGGATGTTCGAAGTGTGATTGAGGAAATAAAGGCGGCGTCTAGCCAAGTGTTAAATGAAAGTGTGACATTAACTACATCAGCTAATCAGGTGAAAGATAGTAGTCAACAAATTGTTGTGACAATGACTGATTTGTCTCATGGTGCTGAAAATCAGGCCAATCATGCTCAAGAGTTAAATGAAATGATGGAGGAGTATCTTTCAACAGTGATTGAGACGTCAACTACTACAGATTTAGCTGCAAAGCAAGCGGAAAGTGTGACAAAACTTACGAAAAAAGGAACGGCATCGATGGATGCTAGTGTAAAGCAAATGCAAACAGTGCATCATGTCGTTACACAGGCGGTTAACCGTGTGGAAGCATTGAATGTTGAAACAGGTAAGATATCTAAGTTAGTTGATGTCATTCAGAATGTAGCAGAGCAAACTAACCTTTTAGCCCTAAATGCGGCAATTGAAGCGGCACGTGCTGGGGAACACGGAAAAGGATTTGCTGTTGTGGCAGATGAGGTGAGAAAGTTAGCAGAACAAGTATCAACGTCCATCCTTCAAATCACATCGATTACAGAAACGATTCAAGTTGAATCAATGAATGTCGGTCAAAGTTTAAAAGAGGGCTATCAACAAGTTGAAAAAGGATCGAGTCAAATACATGAAACGAAGCAAGTCTTTTTAGAAATGGATCATGCTTATCAGCACGTTTCAACTTCACTGGTTTCGATTGCTGCTAGACTACAGGCTTTAACGGACGGCAGTCAACGCATGCATCAATCGATTGAAAGTATAGCTTCTTTATCTGAAGAATCAGCAGCAGGTATAGAAGAAACAGCTGCATCTTCAGAAGAAAGCGCGCATTCCGTTGGTCGCATTTCAGAAGTAGGTGATCAACTAAAGCATTTAGCTGAAAACTTGTATCAAAAAGTGGCCCAATTTAAGCTTTCTTAAATAATGTTGATGTAAAAAGTTGAATAGGGTCTAGTGGATGAGGGATAAATAAACCGAGTATAGTTTCTTCGGTATTTCGTGTATAATGGAAAAAAAGAGTGTTGAGGTGATACCGATGAGAAATGATGAACGCTTTATTATCGCATTTAATAAGATTGAAAAATATTTAGATCAACAATTAAAAGATACAAGGTATGTGCCCTTTCATCGTGCGGTGCAGCGGTTGAAGAAAACGAACCCCATTATCAATCATTATCAACAAGATTTATTAGAGTTCTCTGAACTGAGAAATGCGATTGTCCATGAACGTACGGGGCATGAGTATACCATCGCAGATCCTCATGATGACATTGTTGATATGATTGAAACTATAGAACAAGAACTTACCGCACCTAAAAAGGTCATTGATTTGTTTTCTAAGACATTGCGGACAATCCAAGCGGACCTTACTATTGAAGACGTTCTTCATTTGATTAAGGAAACAAAATTCTCTCAATTTCCTGTCTATCGGAGTAAGCAATTTATGGGGCTTGTGACGGATAAGTGTGTTCTACATTTTATTGCCCACCATATGAATGGTGATTGTGATAAGCTATTTAATACAAAGGTGCTAACTTTGCTTAATGACGATACAATAAGGGAAGCAAATTATCGCTTTATTCCAGCTGATATGAGTGTGTTTGAGGCCGAGGCAATATTTATGGATGCCTTAAAAAGAGAAAAGGTTATTGACGCTCTTTTGATTACTGAAACCGGAGAAAGTTTCGAAAAACTAAAAGGGTTAATTTCCCCAACTGACTTAATCAAGATTGACTGATAGAAGAAATGAATGAAACCAGCTGATACAAATAGTGTATTAGCTGGTTTCGTGTTGGTTATAATAACCATTAACTATTTTACTCACTTTTTCTTTGAAAGGTTCGATGGGAACGATACGTGCTTCTCTTAAATACTCTTTGCCATCAACAAATAGAATAAGAACGGGTACTGTGAATATATTGAAGCGACCTGCCACTTCAGGTACGTCTTCTTGGTTTACATAAGCTGTTTTGATTGCTGGGAAATCTTCAAAAACTTTCTCTATTTGTGGTAATAAGCTTACGCACACACTACAGTTTGGGCGTGAAATGTACAAGAAAGTTACCCCGTCTTTAGATAAAAAGTCATCAAGTGCTTCATTTGATTCTATCATTTTAAATGTTGTCATAACGTCACCTCTTTTTAATGGATATCTGGAGTCATTTAATCACTTTTTGAACGTAAGGGCAACTTTAATGCTTGGTGATAAAAAATGAAAAGTCAAAGTCAACATTAAATTAGTGACTCAAGGACTGTTTATCCCCTTAACTGGTAGGGAATACTAATATGTGAGATTTTTTAACTTAACGATGCTTACCGAGATTCTAAAAGATGCTTGGAGTGAATCAGATGAAATCATCTTTACGTATTACCATAATATACTTTATTATTTCTGCACTTTGGATTACTTTTTCTGACTATGTCGTTGAAGATAGTGATTTTCGCTTATTTGACGTGTTGTCTGTTCAAACGGTTAAAGGTTACTTTTTTATTATCATGACATCGGTGCTAATTTATTATCTTATTGACCGACTGGAATTAAGGCAGCAAGAGGAGTTAAGTAAACGGTTAAAAAAAGAACATGAACTAAAAAATATTTCTGAAATAAATGAGCGCTACCGACATGTCATGGAACAAATCACTCAAGGTGTGGTCTTGATTAACCCTAATAGACCGCATTATCCTGTGTTATTTGTAAATAAAGCGCATGAACGCCTTACAGGCTATAGCGAAAAGGATGTTGTAGGACGCGAGTATCGCTTGTTTGCAAATGAGAAAACCAAAACATATCATGAGGAAATGAAGTCATCAATAGCTCGACAACAGCCATTGATGAAGATCTTGCCTGATTATAAAAGAGATGGGACGTTTTTTTGGAACGCATTAAGGTTATCACCTATCTTCAACCAGTCAAATCAACTGGATTATTATTTAGGTATTGAAGAGGATGTCACGCAGCAACAAGAACAACATCATTTAATTGAAAATCAGCTTGATATGTTTGAAGCTGTGATTAGAGTAAATGATGAAATGCAGCTGCTGGAATATCTCGTCAATCGTGTGACACATCATTTAGAAGCTGAAGTTCTCTTGCTTCACTTTGTTGAAGACGATAAAGTTGTACCGCTTTACTCCAAGAATGTTAAGCGCGAAACAAGGGCGTTTTTCTCGCCTCAAATGAGTGTCCAAGTCATTGATAAACTTAAGCAAGAAAAGCGAGTCATAGATGTAAAAGACATTATCCCGGATTACGTTAAACCATTGTTTACGAATGAGTCAGGGTATGCGTCTCTTTATTCGACGCCAGTGTATTCTGAGGCAAAAGAAGTTCTCGGTATTTTTGTTGTTTTAGTTTCCGAAGATGTGACTGCACTACCAATTATGGCTTCAGCCGTGCTATCTTACACGTCCATTTTTGCTATAGCACTTCAGAAAATAAAATTCTTGCAAAAGATTACCGAGAGTGAAAGAATCTATCGACTTATTTCTGAGCATTCATCGGATATGATTATCCTCATCAATGAAAGAGACGGTATTGATTATATGTCTCCGACTGCCCAAAACTACTTTGGTGAACTCTCTGATATCTTCAGGTTGCTTATGCAATTTCCTGAACAAATTAGAGATCGTTTTGATAGTTTTTTACGTCTTATTAAAGAAACGAAACAAAGTGATACATTTGAATTAAATGTTGTACGATTATCGCAACCGGAAGATACGATTGAAGTAAATGGGGCCATTTTCTTTGATCATAAAGATTTAGAAGAAAAGCTATTATTAAATATTCGTGATGTAACTGATAGAAAAGCGTTTGAACAAGCGTTAAATCGATCATTGTATTTTGACCCATTAACGCAACTACCTAATCGCTTTTATTTTAAGCAAAAACTTGATGAGAGGGTTAAACAACACCGAGCGTTGAGTCTTATGATTGTTAGTTTGGATGAGATGAATCACATTCAACATGCCTATGGTGAAGGGGCAATGATTTTTATCCTCAAAGAACTATCAGAATTAATGTCGCCTTTTGAATTTATTGACTTATTTGCTAGGACAGGAGAAGGTGAATTTTCATTTATTCTAAAAGAGACAAACACTGCTGTTCTTGACCAACAAATTGATACGGTTATAACGGCGATTGAAGAACCGTGGCACCTGAATGGAAAAGACATTGTGACGACGCTCTCTGTTGGGGTGTCTATTTTCAGAGATCAATCGACAGACCAATTATTAAGTGAAGCAGAAATGGCCTTAAAACAAGCGCAACTGGACGAAGAGGTGAAGGTTCATTATTATCACCCTGACCAACGTGAACAGTCTAAACGCCAGCTCCAAATAAAGAATGATTTATATTATGCAGCCGATTATGAAGAATTTGAGCTGTTCTATCAACCGATTATTGATGTGAGAGAAAAGAAATTATATGGATTTGAGGCATTAATTCGTTGGAACCATCAAACCTATGGGTACGTGAACCCAACGGAATTTATTCCGATTGCTGAGCAGTCTGGGAGGATTGTGCAAATTGGTTATTGGGTCGTAGAGAATGCGTGCCGGCAATTAAAAACTTGGGAAGAAAATGGTTTAGATGCAATTGTCTCAATAAATATTTCTTATCGTCAAATTATTGAAGAAGATTTTGTTGAACGAATCAAAACAATCTTGAAAAAGTCTGAATGTCAATATGAACACTTGGTCTTTGAAATAACGGAAAATATCCTTATGAAAGATATTGCTTTATCTAATCGTGTATTAAATGAATTAAAAGCTATTGGTATCCGTATTTCTGTTGATGACTTTGGTATTGGCTATTCATCACTGTCGTATATCAAGAAATTTCCAATTGATATCCTTAAGATTGATCGTGCTTTTGTACGCAATATGGATGAAGAATCAAATGATTTAGCGATTGTTCGCGCGATAGTTGAAATGAGCCGATCACTTGATCTTTGTGTCGTTGTTGAAGGTGTTGAGACTGAAAATCAATTAAATTTACTTAAACAGCTTCGTTGCCGATTGATTCAAGGGTATTACTTTAGTAAACCGCTACCGCCTCAGGAAATTGATGCGCAAATCAAGCAGATGAATCAACAATTAAAAACCAGTTAATAAAACTAAAGAGGTAAAAGGTGCGCTTTTACCTCTTTGGTTTGCTTTCTCGTAAGTGAATGAAAGTGCGGTAAAAAAATAAGAACAAAACGATTGACTTAATACCCTTAGGGGTATATAATTGTGTCAGAAACTAATTCAAGGAGGCAATTAAAGATGAATGAAATAATAGTTTATACAACAAATTCTTGTCCCTACTGTGTCATGTTAAAAAACTTTTTAGAAGCGCAAAATATTGATTATAAAGATGTGAATGTGCAACAAGATCCGTTAGCGATGCAATATGTGGTAAATCAAACAGGTCAAATGGGTGTGCCGCAGACGAAAGTGAATGACGAGTGGGTACTTGGATTTGACCCCGAAAAAATCATGTCGCTCGTGAACTAATTGAATGCGTCGCATGAGGAGCGTTAAAAATGAAATATGATAAAAAACTAACTAATCGCTTAAGAAGAGTAGAAGGACAAATACGTGGTCTTGTGAAAATGATGGAAAGAGATCAGTCGTGTCGGGATGTTGTGACACAGATGTCTGCTGTTCGTAACGCAGTTGATAAGACCATTGGTCTAGTTGTGAGTGAGAATTTGCAACAATGTTTAATTCAACCGCAAAATGAAGAAGAAAGAGAGCAATTGATTCAAGAAGCGATGGATTTATTGATTAAAAGTAGAAAATAATGGATGATTGATAAGGAGGAAATTATGAAAGCTATTCAAGTTAATGAGTTAGTCAATAAAATTACAAATAAGGAAGAAGTGAATGTCATTGACGTTCGTGAACCTTATGAATTATTAGACGGTAAAATACCTGGAGCAGTAAATATTCCATTAGGTCAGATTCCATACCGCTTAAAAGATCTTGATAAAAACACCCCATATTATGTCGTTTGTTTATCTGGGGCGCGTAGTCAAGGAGCTGTGCAATTTTTAGAAAATCATGGATATGACGTGACGAATTTAACGGGGGGTATGATGTTTTACCAAGGACCTACAGGGGTATAGGTATTTTAGAGCGAATAATAAAAGGAGTGTTTTAGATAATGTATCATTATGTTGTCACATCAGAAAAATCAGCGGCTGAATTAAAGGATGCTTTATACGAAGTAGTGCCAACGATTCAATTCGGAATTTTAGGCGAGTTAGATTTAATGGCGATTATGCAGAAAAAAGGTGTCGACTATAATCAAGCATCGTATGCATTTGAAGTATGTAATCCAAAACGCGCAAAAGCATTGATCGATCAAAATCCATTAGCTCATATGTTTTTACCATGCAAGGTGATGATTTATGAAGTTGATGGAACAACGCATATTGGTATGCCGCGTCCGTCAACACAAGCAAAGATGTTAGAAGATGACATGTTAATAGAGCTAGCTAAAGAAGTAGAGGATATTTTAATCGGGGCAATTGATCAAATTAAATAAAATATCTTAATGAGAGCGCCCTGATCGATTGTGGTGGTAACTTCGATCAGGGTGTTTCTCTGTTTGAAAGCAAAATGGTTTTAAATTGATACCAGGTTAGGTATAATGCTAAACGTAAAGGTTGATAAAAGAACAACCAATAAGGGGGTGTCATGATGTTGCCTGAAGCCATCATCTTAGGACCATTAATCATTAAAGCAACACTCGTTGTAACCATCATAGGTTTATTTGGTGGCGCGCTGTTTTTATATTTGACGAGCCCATTAGATCAAGAAAAGAAAAAAATACATATGAACAAGGTGGTTGATGGTTTTCTTTATTTAATGATTTTTATCATTGTCGCTAAAATCATCTTAAACATGCCACTGTTTTTTGAAGATCCAGTAGCGGTTCTCGCCTATCCAAGTAATTCAACAGCATTGTACCTTGCTTTGGCGATGACTATTGGTGTTATGGTCGTGTCAAAGCAAAAAAAAGTGATGTTAAGTGGAGACTTTATTGATAGTCTAGCTCGTTTTATTGTTGGTAGCCAATTTATTCAACTCTTTTTTACGCTTATTTTAACGACATATAAGGTTTCTATATATCAGTTAGGTTTCTTATTTATTACACTCCTTGCTTTACTATTCATATCGCCGGCGAGTCAAAAGCAACTTTTCGGGTTATTGATTCTCTACGGGGTGGGTTTGTTTAGTTTATCCTTCATCGACTTCATGCCGTTTTTTGGCTTTTATGTTCATGGCTTATTTTATTTAACATTTAGCCTTTTAGGGAGTTTGTTTATATTTTTATCACAAAAAAAACAAGAAAGTAGGTAAATTATGCAACCAGCTACAGACGTCACACTATGGCTCGCTCTTTCGGCAGGTGTGTTATCATTCTTATCGCCCTGTACATTACCAATATTTCCAGCGTACTTGTCATATATAACAGGTGTCAGTGTTAAAGATTTATCAGATAAACATGATATGAAACTACGAGGAAGATTGCTGCTGCATGCTGTTTTTTTCTTGCTCGGAGTTTCTGTTGTCTTTCTAAGTTTAGGTCTGTCCGTTTCGTTTTTAGGCGAGTGGCTTCAATCGCTACTTACAGGTGATACAGGCTTGTTTGTTCAAAGAATTGCCGGCATCTTTTTAGTTTTGATTGGCTTAATCGTTGGTGGTTGGATTAAGATCCCGTTTCTGATGCAAGAGCGACGCATGCGATTTAAGAATAAACCAGCTGGTTTATTTGGAAGTTTCTTTGTGGGGGTTGGTTTCTCAGCTGGTTGGACACCTTGTATTGGTCCGATTTTCGCTTCGATTCTCATTTTAGCGGCGACAAGTCCAGCGGCAGGTGCTTTGTATACAAGTGTATATATAATTGGTTTTAGTTTGCCGTTTTTATTATTCACTTTCTTTTTAGGCTCTCAGAAATGGTTAGTGAAATACAGTGAACGACTAACCAGAGTTGGTGGCATATTAATTATTCTTTTTGGTTTCTTGTTGTTTACTGGAGAGTTAGCACGATTATCTAACCTCTTGTTGCGTCTAATTGAAGGGACATGGTTTGAGAATTTAGGTTAATGGAGGGGTTTGTATGAAGAAAATTATTATTGCCGTAGTATTGCTATTAATGTTTGGTTATAGTGTCTATGAGTTTGCTGGGCCATTTGGAGAAGAGAAAGCGTCAAAAGAGGCTTTTGATGTTGTGGAAGACCAGGAAGAAATTGGTGAAGAGTCTGATGCAACTGTTGATCATTCCGATGCCGCTTTAGTCGGTACGAGTGTGGGGAATTTAGCGCCAGATTTTACTCTAACAACAGCAGCAGGTGACACGGTTTCACTATCAGATTATCGGGGGACAAAAGTGATGCTTAACTTTTGGGGAACTTGGTGTCCTCCCTGTCGAGCTGAAATGCCTGATATGGAAAAGTTCTATCAAGAACATGATGTTGAAATTTTAGCGGTTAATTTAACACCAACTGAGTCCGCTGTTACTGATGTAATCGAATTTATTGAGGATTTTGGTCTATCTTTTCAAGTCTTATTAGATGAGGAACTAAGTGTGTCATCGCAATATGGCATTCAGCCGGTACCAACATCTTTTATGATTGATTCACATGGTATTGTTCAATATGTGGCATTAGGTGCGGTGAATTATGAACAAATGGTTCAAGCGTATCGTTCGATGGATTAAATCAATGTTACTTATAATTAAAGACGCCAGAACCACTAATGGGATCTGGCGTTTTTAATTATTTTAAGTTGTCGTTTAATTGCATTTTTTCAGTAAACAGAGCGGGATAAGATAAATAACCAAGCATGACACTCGTTATGATTGCTGTTGTTAGGAGGATAAATAAGATCAGTAACTGAAATTGAACCGCTTGAATAGGATCAGCGCCAGCAATGATTTGTCCGCTCATCATACCAGGTAATTGTACAAGGCCCATAGTTTTTTGTGTTTCAATGGTAGGGACTGTGCTAGCCTTAATAGATGTAATGAGTTGACGATGGATCGCTTGCTTAGGAGAACCGCCAAGGGAAAGAATCAGTTCGATTTGACTTTGTTTATCTTCTACTTCATCTGTTAAGCGATTTAAAAATAAAATCGATAGCACCATCGCATTCCCTACGACCATCCCGCTAATAGGTATGACATACTGCGGTGTTGCTGGAGTGATGTTTAAGCCGATTAAGATGGATTGTGTAAGTATTTCGATTGTTGTGTAAGTTAAAATGAGTTTCCAAGTAATGCCCTTTATGTTGACCCCTTTTTTTCTAGCGTTATGCGTCGCAGCAAAAATAATTAAACCGACCATCAGTATCATAAATAGGGGGTCGTTTTGGTCAAAGATAAATTGGAGTAAATAGCCGACGAGTAATAATTGAACAATCGAACGACTGGTTGCAATGATGATATCTTTTTCAATATTCAATTTTAAGACATGGGCAAGTATAAGCGGAATGAGTACAAACAACAATGTTAAAGATAAGGTGAAATACGTCATGGCCCATCGCCTCCTTCAAGAAAGTCTCTGACATGTTTGTCAGTTGCATTATATAAATCGGCTGTTGGCCCTTGGTACAGGCACTCGCCATCGATTAATACCCATGTCTCATCACTTAACCGTTTCGCTTGATCGATATTGTGGGTAATCCACAAGATTGTTTGACGCTCATCGTGATTAAAAGATGTAATGAGTGACTCAATCGCTTGAGCTGAAACTTGATCAAGTGAGGAAGTGATTTCATCCATTAATAAGATTTCCGGTTCATTTACGAGTGTCCTTGCAATAGACACCTTTTGTTTTTGACCGCCTGAGAGCTCCTTCGCTTTTGTGTGTAGAAACTTTTCCTCTAAGCCCACTTTTCTTAAAAAGTCTTTCGCCTCTGTAAGGGGAAGGTCACGTCCCTCTAATTGGCGGGGAAGTCTAAGATTGTCATAGACAGTGCCTGGAATCATGACAGCTTCTTGCAAGACAACACCCACTTTCTTTCTTAACGTCATGGGATTAAATGTGTCGATTGATTGACTATTGAATATGATTTCCCCTGTTGTCTTTGTTGTAAGTTGGTTAATTAAACGAAATAATGTGGATTTTCCTGCGCCTGAAGGGCCGATAAAGGCAGTGATATTTCCTGCTGTTATTTCTCCACTAATATTTTTTATAATATGTAAATCGCCCTTTGAAAAGGACACATCAATAAAGCTCAATGCGGGTTGTTTCAAAAACACTCATTCCTTTCTTTTTATACTCATAGATAAAATATCTGAATATCTCACGCCATGTTTAATAGGTATAAAAGTGGGTATATACTAAAATGCACGTGAGTATAAAATGTTTCCTTCTTTTCAATTATAAGTGATTAAAAGGTGGAAAGTAAATGATGGTAGATTTATTTAACGCATTGACAACTAATGATTATTAAATTATAATTATTATAAGTTAATAATTAATTAAAACACCTTGTGCTAAATGTTTAATTAATCTAGGTAAGGGAAAAAGAAAAGCATGAGGTCAATATGAAATGTATATAGGGAGGAATTTTTAAATGTCACATGAATTACACAATCAGGTAAACAAAATTGTTGCAACACAAGGAGTGCTTTTCACGAAATTACACCAGCACCATTGGTATGTGAAAGGCGATAGATTCTTTACACTTCATGAAAAGTTTGAAGAGCTATACGATGAGGTGAATGCCCAGTTTGATGAGTTTGCTGAACGTCTATTGACGATTGGTGGCAAGCCATATTCTACATTAAAAGAATTTATAGATCATTCGAGTATTAAAGAAAGTCCTTACACAAAGGATGTTTCATCAGATGAGATGGTGAAGAGCGTACTTAAGGATTTTGAGATGGTTGTAGAAGATTTAGATAAAGGTATTGAGCTTGCTGCAGAAGCGGGTGATGATGTAACGGAAGATTTATGTATTGGTTATAAAACGTCACTAGAAAAACACATGTGGATGTTCCGCTACTATCTAGGTTAGGATACACACTGAAATCTATTATTAATAAAACAATGAAAAAGGAGCTAATTTTTATGACACAATTACACAATCAGGTAAACAAAATTGTTGCAACACAAGGGGTATTATTTACAAAATTACATCAGCATCACTGGTACGTAAAAGGAAATAAATTCTTTGTTTTGCATGAAAAGTTTGAAGAATTATACGATGAAGTAAATGTTCAGTTTGATGAATTTGCTGAACGCTTATTAACTATTGGTGGTAAACCGTATTCAACATTGAAAGAATTTATTGAACACTCAAGTATCCAAGAAACTCCTTATACAAAGGAAGTTTCATCAGAAGACATGGTGAAAACGGTGTTAGCGGATTTTGAGATAGTAGTAAATGATTTAGAAAAAGGGATTGAACTAGCAGGCGATGCGAATGATGATGTAACGGAAGATTTATGCATCGGCTATAAAACGTCACTAGAAAAACATATGTGGATGCTACGTTATTACTTAGATTAATGGCTTATCGTTTTTAACATGCATCACACCATAAGGGGCGCATGTTAAATAATCAGAAATAGTAATTGAGGGGCAATTTTTGATAGGGCATGAACGGTTTGTTAATCTTATTAAATATCAAACACAAAAGGAGCTGTTTTGTTTGAAACAATTACATGATCAATTAAATAAAATCGTGGCGACACAAGGTGTATTGTTTACAAAATTGCATCAACATCACTGGTACGTAAAAGGACCAAACTTCTTCACGCTGCATGAAAAATTTGAAGAGTTGTATGATGAAGTTAACGCACAATTTGATGAATTTGCCGAACGTCTCCTCACGATTGGTGGTCATCCGTATTCCACTTTAGCTGAGTTTATTGAGCATTCAAGTATTAAAGAGGCACCTTACACTGATAAAGTACCAGCAGAAGAGATGGTCAAAACGGTGCTAGCTGACTTTGAGTTGGCTGTGAAAGACTTAGAAAAGGGCATTGAACTGGCTGGTGAAGCAGGAGATGATGATACGGAAGATTTGTGTATTGGTTATAAAACATCCCTTGAGAAACATATGTGGATGTTACAATATTACCTTGATTAAATATCTCTTTAAAGTAAAAAGACTCACATACGTGAGTCTTTTTTACGTATATCCTATGCAATTAATAAAACGAAGCACCCACAATGACTAATAGAATAAACAAAACAACGATTAAGGCGAAAGTATTGTAATTACTTGTTTGGCAAGGATACATAAAGCGTCACCACCTTTTTGTGAGATACTATAATATATACATATTTAACAAAAAGGGTAGGGCAATCATCTTGTTAGTAATAGTTTTAACAAGGCTATTTACTAATTTTTTTCGTTGATGGCTAGCGCCATTTCAATGGCACTTTTTACACCATCTTTATTATTAGAAGTGGTTGTGTAATCGACGTGAGATTTGATGTAATCTGTTGCATTATCCATGGCAACGCCATAGCCTACTTTAGTGAGCATAGGCAAATCATTTTCGTTATCCCCAATAGCCATGATTTCTTCGGGTTTAATCCCCAGTTTTTTTGCGTAAGTGAGCAATGCGTGACCCTTGGTTGCCTCGTGATGATTAAATTCCACATTATCAAAGCCGGAACTTGTGACATACAAATCTTTTCTCCCGTCAAATATCGAACGTATGGCCGCTAACTCACTTTTTTTCAATGAGAAGGCAAGCAGCTTATATGGAATAATGGCATCATCGTTTAAGACAGATAAAAAATCATCAGTAAAGCTAAATGTTTCCTCTTGGAACCGTTGGTCTATGTATGCCTTAATTTGTTCATCTGTGTAGTCGATAAATTTCTCGCGTAAAATGTTTAATAACATATCGATAAATTGAGCTTGATCAGGTGCAAAAACCCCCTTATTTGTATACATTTCAAGATATACTTTATTCGTATCAACTTTCTCTATAATTTCTTTAGCCATCTCAGGATGAAGGGGTGTGTCAATAATCCGTTGGTGATGTTCATCGTACACATTCGCTCCGTTCATACAAAGAATCGGTACGTTAAGTCCTGCTTTTTCAATCGCTTTCTTTGCAGAAAGATATGACCGTCCTGTTGCGGCCATAAATAAGATTCCTGAAGCTTCTGCCTTTCGAATGGCTTCTACGGTAGCAGTTGATATGCTTCCGTCTTCTTTTAATAATGTTCCGTCTAAATCTGATGCAATAAGTTTAATCATTTATTTGTCTCCTTCGATTCTTTTCGCGATAATGATAATCAGCGCGGACGATCATATTTTTAGTCGTTTGTTTTCGCGTGTGGAATAATACCCAAGTAGCTAAAGGCATCATAAAGCCCACCTTCATCCACTGTCTTCGTCGTATAGTCAGCATAGGCTAACAAATCAGGATGAGCGTTGCCCATGGCAATGCCGATCCCTACCGTCTCTAACATATCTTTATCATTCATACCATCACCAATTGCTGCAGCGTGAGCGTGTGGAATGTGTTCAGCTTTTAAGACGGCGTCAATGGCTTTACCTTTGTTTACATCTTGCTGAATAACGTCGTAATGATCTGTCATTCCTGTCACGTTCACTTGTGAAAAGTACAGACTAACGTCTTTTTGATAGCGAGCGAGGTCTTCATCTTTGCAATTTAATAGTGTCATGCCATAAATACGTGCACGCGCTTCTGTTGTATAGCGTTCGTTTAACGTAATGCCAAAGTGATCAATAAACTTTTGGACATATGAAGGTTTAAAAGAGCTAAATAAGTTGTGGGTATCAGAATATAAGACGAGCTCTTGTTCGTTCTTTTTTACTGTGTCAACAAAGTAATCAACGAGGTCTTCATCCATATGTTTTTCATAAATAACGGTGTGATTTTTTCTGGCATAAGCCCCATTGTAGCCGATCACATGATGAATGTTAAGTGTTTGTAAAAGCGGGTCTAATTCGTGAACAGGACGCCCAGTTGCAAGCCAGATATTAATACCAGCTTCTTGTGCAAGGGAAATCGCCTCTTTTGTTTTTGGATGAATGGATTGGTCATGCTGAACGATTGTACCATCTACATCAATAAAAACGTGTGTAATCTCTGTCATAAGGAAACCTCCATTAAATGTATAATAAGCAAAAAATGCATGGAACGCAGTCAATGCTTTCTTGTTCTATATCTTATTCTAGTGTACCATGAAAAGTAATCTTATGTGCATCATTGGACTTAATGTAACTGTATACAAAGAAAAAAGGGGATGGATGAGGTGTCGGGTTTTAATCAGCAATTCTTGTTATCGGTGATGATTATTGTATTGGGTTTTATAATTAAACGTTTAGGTTGGTTAGGTGAAGAAGAAGGGGATAGTATTTCAAGGCTGATTTTTAATGTGACATTACCTTGTTTAATTATTTATTCATTTCATGATTTGACGATAGACGCGTCATTATTTTTACTTGTTTTAAGCGGTATGCTCTATGGTTTTATTTTAATGGGTTTTGGCTATTTGTTTTTCGGGAGAAAGAAAGGTAAGACGAAAGGAATGCTGCTAATGATGATGCCTGGTCTCAACATAGGGTTATTTGCGTATCCGTTAGTTGAAGGTCTATTCGGGAGTGAAGGCATTCGATATTTTGGTATGTTAGATGTTGGAAATGCATTAATCACATTTGGTATGTGTTATATTATCGGTAGTTTTTATAGTGGGAAAAATCAGTTGTTTGATGCTAGGTCGATTTTTAAAAAGCTCACCCGTTCAGTCCCCTTAATGACATACATGATAGTTTTTCTACTAGCGGTGATGAAGATAAATTTCCCTAGTGTTGTAATTGATGCAGCTGAAGTTATCTCTCGCGCAAATATGCCTTTATCACTTTTAGTGCTAGGAATGTTTATTCATATTCAAATGGCTCATTCAGAACGACGAGAGTTAAGTCAGTTTTTAATGGCTCGTTTTGGTGTGGGTTTAGTTGTTGGTCTTTTGTGTTATTTCCTGTTACCTGTTAGTCAGATGGTAAAACTCACACTGCTTATAGGTTCAATCTTACCGTTACCCTTATCGCATTTGCCGTATGCTGTTGAATTTGATTACAGTAGGCGCTTTGTCGGGACGACATCTAGCTTGTCGTTAGTTACGAGCTTTGTTCTGATTTGGTTGGTAGCAACTTTAGTTATGTAAGACATTTTTTGATTTTATTCCCTCGAAACGTTTTTAAGATCCGGTTTAAAGGGTATAGTCTAGCATAACGGTAATAAAGTGAGGGATATCAGATGGAAAGATACTTAGATGTACTACGAAAATTCGAAACTAATGTGTCGCGGTTAAAGAAACGCTATCGTTGGCGCTTTGATTCTAAGAGCATTGCTCTTGTCTCATTAGAATTTGCGATAAATGATCAGCCTCTTGACTTAAATGTGTTTGAACACGTGAATCAAAAGCTTAGTAAAAAATTATCACCTTTTTCAACGCTTAAACAATCAGAGCAGTATTTTATTGTTGCGTCGTTGATGATTAAAACGGATGATCCAATAGCGGCAATTGATACATTTTTAGACCAACAAAAAGCACTAATGAAAGAAGGTATGATAAAAGAGACAGTGAGTTATTACTTAGCTCTTATGCTTGTAGAGAAAGAGGCATCGCTTTCTAGTGTGACTTCCGCTAACCAACTTTACCGCCGACTGAAACACCGGCACAGCTTTATGTTGAATCGTAGTATTTTTCCATTCGTTTTTAAGATTAGTGTGGAACATCAAGATAACAAACGGATGAAAGATGAAAAAGCAATTGTTGACGCGGTTGAATCAAATTATGATTTATTAGTTAAGCATGGATTTAAAGCGGGGACACATTTATATGTGATGAGTATGGTGTTTACACTGCCAATGTTTAGTCATCAAATCAGTCATTGTATTCAATTGCACCAGCAATTAATCGATACGGGTTTCACCATTGAACCAGAACAATATTTAAGCTTTGCAATTTTATCGCATTCTTCCTTTGAGAAAAAAGATGTAATTGAACTCAAGATGTTAGTGAAAGAGCTGGTTAATCGGTCGCAATTTAAACAAGATAAGCAGTTAATGAAACAGCTGGCGATGCATATGTTGCTGATTGATTATTTGCCGCATCAAACGGGGGTTAATAAGGAAGTTTTAACTTTAGCTTATGAATTAATCGAGGTGGAACATATGGCGATTATGTCAGCGGTTTCGTCTGGATCTTTAGGTTTATATTAGTATAGAAGGAAGGTTTTGTTAAGATGGCTCAAATGTCTTGTCACTTTTATTCAGATGTTCTTCAAAAGCACACGGCTATGACGGTAATTATTCCTGAAAACACAAAAAACCAATTTGGTGGTGCTAATCAATCGACAGTTAATCGCTTACCGGTACTCTATTTATTGCACGGATTTACAGATGATCATACAATTTGGTCACGGCGTACATCGATTGAGCGTTATGCGGATGAGTGGGGGATGGCGGTTGTCATGCCGGATGGGGATCATAGTTTTTATACAGATATGCATTTTGGTAAACCGTTCTTTCGGTTCTTGACAGAAGAACTACCGGAGAAAGTGGCTTATTTCTTTTCTGTTTCTAGTGAACCTAAAGATACGTTTGTCGCAGGTTTATCCATGGGTGGATATGGAGCTTTTAAATGGGCAATATCGAAACCGGAGAGGTTTCATAAAGCTGCATCACTTTCAGGAGCTTTAGACATAGTGAGGCTGCGAAAAGACACCGTTTCAACTGATATGGAAGTGGTCATGAATCAGATATTTGAAGAAAGCGATATTAAAGAGACGTCAGATGATTTGTTTTATTTACTGGAAAAACAGCTGGAAAATCAAGTGTCATTACCAGCATTATATCTTGCTTGTGGTAAGGAAGACTTTCTTTATGAGGATAATCAAGCCTTCGCTAATCTCCTTGAAAAAGACAGTATTGAACGAGAGGTTATATTTGACCGCGGTGACCACGAATGGCGTTACTGGGATCGTCATATAGAAAAGGTGATGAGCTGGATGATGTCAGAAAGGGATAATTAAAACAAGCAAAACTGACGATTTATATGACTTTTGAACCTAGAGATGCATGCATCTCTAGGTTTTTTAAAGAATAACTATAAGAAATATGCGCATATAGAAATTAGCAAACGGCTTAACGAACGTGATTTATGGTAAACTTAAAGAAGAGGTGAACAAGATGACTATATTAGTGGTTGAAGATGAAGTAAAGTTAGCTAGAGCGTTGCAACTTGAACTGGAATTTGAGGGGTATACTGTTCGCTTGTGTCATGATGGAAAAGAAGCGCTAAAACTCATACTGGAAGAGACGTTTGAACTTATTATCTTAGATGTCATGTTGCCGAGTTTAAGTGGCATGGATATATTGAGACGTTTACGTAAGGAAAATGAGCGTATTCCTGTTATTATGTTAACGGCGCGAGATCAGATTTACGATAAGGTAAGTGGTTTAGATTATGGGGCAAATGACTATATAACGAAGCCTTTTGAAATAGAGGAACTTTTGGCGAGGATTCGTGTCCAACTGCGTCTAACGGAAAACGTCATACATGAAGATGAGAAAAACCTGTTGCTTATTAAAGATATTAAAATTAATTTGAGTACGTATGAAGTGACAAGGGCTAATCAACCTGTCGAACTGACAAAACGAGAGTTTGAACTACTCGTATTTTTAGTTAAGAATAAAAACCATGTCTTAAGTCGTGATCAATTACTTACGGAAGTGTGGGGTTATGATTATATGGGAGAAACAAATGTCGTTGATGTATATGTTCGATATTTGCGACAGAAATTAGATTATGAACTTATTGAAACAGTAAGGGGCGTAGGCTACATGGTTCGGAGTGAATAACAATGCAGTTAAAAACAAAATTAGTGTTATTAAACACATCAGGATTTCTCTTATTCTTATTTGTGATCCAGATGCTTATATATTTTAGTTTTGTCCAGATTATGACTAATCAAGAAATGAGCCGTATAGAAGCACAAGCAACGACGGTCCTTGAGGCATTTGCGCAAGATGCTGTCATGGATGTGGACCCAGTGCAGCTCCTAAAAGCTTATGTACCTACCGATGGAATGGTTCGTCTTGTGGATGAAGAAAATGTGATTATGCAAGTTGTTACGCAGGATGCCCGACTGACAACATTAGAAGTGGATTTTATTAATCGCTCGGTAAGTGAACAGTTAACATTAGGAGATGGTGAGCGCTTTGCTAAAGTGTCCGTGCCGATGATTTATGTTGATCAGAAAGTCCGCATGTTAGAAATCGTTCAACCACTTAAGTATATTGATGATGCATTAGAAGTTTTAATGTTAGTGTTGATTATAAGTTTTTTCATTATGATTATTCCAGCTGTTTTAATTGGTCAAACAATTGCCCGAGCTGTGATTCAACCGATTAAACGTTTATCTGTAGCTATGCAACATAATCAACAAGACGGTAAGTGGGAGACGGTTGATTTTAGTCATCGAAAGGATGAGCTAGGTCAAGTGGCTCTTAGCTTCAATGAAATGAACAAGCGCTTAAAAAGAATGTTTGATACTCAAGAACAATTTGTTGCGAACGCATCGCATGAATTAAAAACACCGTTAGCTGTGATAAAAAGCTATGTGCGTTTGATTGAAAGGCAAGGGCATGCAAGGCCAGAGGTAATTGAAGAATCGCTCGAGACGATTAATCATGAGACGGACCGTATGCACCATTTAATTCAACAAATGTTAACGCTTGTTGCTATTGAAAAGGGTGAACAATTGACCTTTAAACAGGTTCGTTTAAACGCTTTATTAAAGCAAGTGAGTAAATCAATTGCGCTAGCATTCGATCGTTTAATTAATCTTCAATTACCAGAAGAGGACCTTGTCATCGTCGGAGACGAGGATAAACTCAAACAGTTGTTGTATATCTTACTTGATAACGCGCAAAAATATTCTGATGATGCCATTGACTTGCGATTGAAAAAAGAAGGCGATCACATATTAATTGAAGTTGAAGATCGTGGTGAAGGACTAGGTGAGTTAGACCAAGAAGCGATATTTGATCGCTTCTATCGTGTGGACAAGGCACGGACAAGGGAAACTGGTGGAACGGGTTTAGGTTTAACGATTGCCAAAGCGATAGTGCATCAACACGAAGGGGAGATTAAAGTCGAATCAGTAGAAGGAGAGGGGACGACTTTTCAAGTGGTTTTACCTGCTTCGTGATTTTCTCATCAAATTCTCATGTCTTGTTAAAATGACGTTCATTTTTTCTTGATATAGTTTAAGGTGAGAAAGGGAGGAAGATAAGTATGAAATCTACAGTTATAAAAGTGCTCGCTAGCTTATTTGGTGGCTTAACTGTATTCTTAATCAGCGCGTATGTTTTTCAGTATGCGATGGGAACTGCTGAAGCAAAGATGTCGATTGAAGAAGCGCAAGCCCTAGCGTCGGAGCAATTTCCAGGCACAGTCACGGAAGTAGCGTATGAGAATGGTAAGTATGAAATTGAAATTGAAACAGATTTACAATCCTTCGACCTGGTAATAGATGCAACAACTGGGGAGATTCTTTATTTAGAAGAAAAGGATCAAAAAACAGCTCAGCTGACAGATGATGCAGGAGACGATGTAAATAGTGATGTGCCGATAAATAATAGTGAAAAATTAGTTGGTGAAAAGGCAACACAGCAAACGACTGAATTGCTACCTGAAGTGAAAGATGCTTCAAATGCTTCTGCACAAGCAAACAATGACGAGTTTTCGCCAGACATGCAAGTAAATGACGATACAAAAATAAAAGCGGATATACAAGAAACTAATAAGCCTGACGCGATACAAAATGATGCTGCGTCTGATGTAGCTAAAGAGGTGGTAAGCAATACACCTGCTGTGATGATTAATAGAGCGCAAGCAAGACAAATAGCGAGGGACAAGACCAATAATGCCAAAGTAAAAGATATTGAGTTAGAAACAGACGATGATGTCACGTATTACAGTATTGAATTAGAAAATGATACCCATGAATTTGAAGTTGAAATTGATGCCTATACCGGTCGATTAATTGTGTTGGAAATGGAAAAAATAGATGAGAATAAAAGAACCAAAGAAGTGATTCTTTCCAGAGAAGCGATTATCCAATTAATAAATAAAGAATACCAAGGGTATCGCATCGTCAAGATTGAGCTTGAGGATGACGATGGTCGCAATATTTATGAGGTGGAATTAAAGTCGAATAAATATGAAATTGAGTTGGAAATCGAGGCAATGACAGGAAAAGTACTTAGTTTTGATAAAGAGTTAGATGGTTAGTTAACGACGACCCACCTGATAATTGACTCCTGCCCAAGCGCTGTATCACTAGTGACAAGTTTTTAACCATCTGTTGCCGCAAAATGTCCCGTGCTTTGCCATGACATGTTACCATTATTGATTCATCCCATCCAAATTAAACATACGTTAAGTTGAGTGGGATGATTTTTTGTGTGAATGCTATTAGAATCCGTTTGATAAATCTAACCGTTCTCGCGTGGGAACTGCTTCAGTGGGGCTGCTGCCTAATCAGTGTGCCAACCAAAAAAGAGACCAATCCCTCATGTTGACGATGGATCAATATAAAAGTAGACATGAAAAAAGAGAGCGAATAATCGCTCTCTTTGAGTGTTAGGTTTAATTAGTTCTTTTCAACGTTAGCTGCTTGTGGTCCGCGGTTACCTTCTTCGATATCGAAAGTTACTGCTTGTCCTTCTTCAAGTGTTTTGAAACCGTCGCCTTGGATTGCTGAGAAGTGTACAAATACGTCATCTTGTCCTTCAACTTCGATAAATCCAAAACCTTTGTCTGCGTTAAACCATTTTACTGTACCTTGTGCCATATTACTTTTCCTCCTAGTGTGGTGTTTCCACACAATTGTATTACTATTGTTGCTCAAGCATCAAAACGAAAACTTTCACGTTGCTAGTTACTTGAAGTGTTTTTGCAGTCGAACAAAATAGCTAACTTTATTATAGCAGGCGTTTTTCATAATTGCAACCCTATTCAATGATAAATATTAGATATATGTATTAAAATTCTGACTTTTTCGGCTTTTAATGCTTTAAAACCTTGGTGTTATAGCATTTACACCGTTTGAAAAATAAAAAATAAAAAATAAAATAATGCTGATAGGTGTGTTTTTGCTTATATAATAAGTAAAAAGGTTGCGGAAACAGCATTGAACCTATAATATAAGTAAAGGATTTAAATGTTCGGTTGATTTATATTTAAAGGGGATAGTATTTATGGAAACTAAGCAATCCATTTATGGATTAACAAAAGATCAATTAACGGATTGGTTTTTAGGTCAGGGATTAAAAAAATTTAGAGCGACACAAGTATGGGATTGGCTGTATGTTAAACGCGTTAAATCATTTGATGACATGACGAACTTAACAAAAGACACACGTGATTTACTCTCAGAACAATTTGTACTTGGTACTTTGGAAGAAGAAATTAAACAAGAATCAAAGGATGGCACCATTAAGTTTTTATTTAAGTTATCTGACGGTAACCTGATTGAAACAGTGTTGATGCGTTTTTCATATGGTTTATCGGTTTGTGTTACGACACAAGTAGGCTGTAATATTGGTTGTACGTTCTGTGCTAGTGGACTTTTAAAGAAAAATAGAGACTTAACGAGCGGTGAAATTGTTGAACAAATCATGAAAGTACAACATGCGCTTGATGAGAAAGGTTTAGACGAGCGTGTCAGCCATATTGTTGTGATGGGAATTGGTGAACCATTTGATAATTATGACCATACAATGGCCTTTCTACGTATTGTCAATGACCAAAAAGGTTTATCGATTGGTGCCAGACACATTACGGTGTCAACGAGTGGCTTAGCGCATAAAATCAAAGCCTTTGCGGATGAGAATATTCAAGTCAACTTAGCTGTATCACTCCATGCACCGAATGATGAGTTACGTACGTCCATTATGAAAATCAATAAAGCCTTCCCAATTGCGAAATTAATGGAAGCCATTGATTACTACTTAGAGACAACGAATCGTCGGATTACGTTTGAGTACATTCTATTAAAAGATGTGAATGATCATGTAAAGGAAGCCAAACAACTGGCACGCTTATTAAAAGATAAACGTCATTTAAGCTACGTCAACCTTATTCCTTATAACCCCGTTGCAGAACATAATCAATATGATCGCAGTGAAAAAGAACAAATTTTAGCTTTTTATGAGGCACTCTTAAAAGAGGGAATCAATTGTGGGGTTCGTGTAGAACAAGGCTCTGACATTGATGCGGCATGTGGACAATTACGTAGCAAGCAAATGAAAAAACAACAAGCCTAAACGATCTAACATATTGACCTTGCGATTCGAAAAACGTTACGGTTATATGAATAATAAAAGCAAAGCTACTTATTCAAGTGGGCTTTGCTTTTTACTTATCACTATTTTTCAATTTTCTCTATAATGTGCTTCTCGTTATAACGGATCAATACTCCAGCGCCTATTAATGATAAAATAATCGCTGTTATAAGTGAAAAGCGATAACCAAGGCCTGTGTCTCGCCCTATTGTAGCGAAGGTAGTAAAAATTAAAATTGCGAGTGACTGTCCCACTTTAAAAGCAAAGGTTCGAGCAGCGAAAAACATTCCCTCTCTATTTTCACCTGTATTCACACTTTCAAACTGAGCAATATCAGCAACCATTGCTTGTGGTAATATACCTAAAATCGCCATAGGCAAAGCAGCAGAAATCGCGATGATAAACCCGTGAACGTGCGCGTTAATCGGTAATAGACCACTTATACTTGCGATGAAGAAGGCAAAAGCAAATGTTAAAAAAGCTATAAGAACAAGTGGTTTTTTCCCTATCTTTTTGGCCCATAGATTAACAGGTAAATAGAAGAGGAAAGATACAAACGTCATCGTTAAAAATAAAACGGTGATCATAAATTCTTCTAAACCTAGAAGGGCAACAACAAAGAAAGGTAAGCCTGTTTGGAAAATTGTTAAAGCGATCCAGTACAATACGTCAGATAATACAAAAATCCGAAAGTGTTTATTCTTAAAAGTCTTTAAAAGTGATTCAAAAGCGCCGCTTTTGGAAGGTTCTGCTTTAATGTAATCTGTTTCTTTTAAAAATAGAGCAGGTACCATCATCAATATAAAAGCGATTGTTGCTAAGATAGCAAATGTTAACTGAATGGCTGGTACTCTTGCTATACCGTTTGAAATAAAAATGTCCCAAATGAAAGGTGCACTATAAGCTAAAGATGTCCCTAAGATAAATGTTATTGAGATGTAAGTGGAAATATTAATCTTGTCCTCTTGTGAACGACCAAGTTCAGGAATCAAAGCTGTATAAGGGGTGCAGTAGAGTGTCATAAACAAATAAAAGACAATCACTTTAATAAAGAGACTAATATTGTTTAACATGGAAATGCCTTCAGATTGCGGAATGAATATAAAGATAGTCATTAAAGCAAAAGGTAGGGCAAATCGGCGTAAAAAGGGGACGCGGCGTCCTAATTTATGTGTTGATTGATCAGATGCTGAAGCGATGAGTGGATCTGATATGGCATCAAATAGACGACCAAAAGCTGTGATTGCCCCGATAATTGTAAAAAGACCAAAAACAACTGTTCCTTGTGAAATAAATAAAGGCTGGCCTTGATTAATTAATTCTTCTACGGGTTGATAAAAATAAACCAACCAATTAATAACAATGCCGGTTAAAATAGACCAACCAAACTGTCCCATAGCAAAAATCCACATTATTTTCTTTGTTACAGGTTTCATCATTTCTCCTCCTCGGTGTAATGCTTCTCTATATATTTAATAGACATATCAATTAAAAGTTCGATCTGTTGTTCGGCATTAATTTCTGTTTCATATGTTAATACAGGTGGATAGGCAGCTAGTTTTTTGCACAAACCAATAATGGCATGAGTCGTTGTATAATAATAGATATCTAAATCGCATTTTGAATGATGAACAATCCACGTAGAAAGTGCTCGGTCAAAGTGTGTTTTAATACTACCTAGAACCTTTTCATAGCGCTCTTTTTCACTTGCGTTTAAAGGCTCTTGTATTAATTTTAGGTCGAAATCAGCAACAAATAAGTACCAGGCAGGTTCTTCTTTGAAAACGGTATGAAACAATTGAAAGAATTGATGAATATATGTAAGTCCTGTTGAGTTAGTACTGAGTTCAGCAAGTTTTTCTTCGACATCTCTCCATAAAGCAATTGCTACTTCTACAACGAGATGATGCTTTTTCCCGAAGTAACGATAAAGTGTTGCCTCGCCCATACCTAAGTGATTAGCAATATCCGATATGGTGACGCTTTCAATTCGGTGTTTTAAAAAAAGATGCTTCGCTTCACTGACAATCATGTCATACTTTCTTTGTTGAATTAAATTCATAAACTTCCCTCCTTTGAAAGTCAAACTATCAAATTGATAGACTGTCTATCATTAAAATATCATATTATTAAAATATAAACAAGAACAAATGTATTGAACTACCCCCACCTAACATTCTCACGAATGTTTGAGGAAGGGGATTCCATAAGGACGCGACACTTTGGACCGCGTCGTATCCAATTTTTCGATAGCGAGTGGTTTATGATGTTTAACGGCATAGTCAACGAGAGCAATGACCTCTACTTCTATTATTTTCGCCTTCTGCCCACTCGTTTTACCCTCTAAATTAAACGGGAGGGTAAAGGCATCCACACATTGACTTATGGCGTTGACATTAGCGACAGCGATATGATTCACATTCAAATCAACACCAATCATGCCGGTTGACGTTGAGGTATTCAGATAGGGTGTAGCAGGCACATCAATTAAGCATTTAACGATATAGTAGTCACCATGGTCCTCAAGCGACCATCCAATAGGCTTCCCATACTTTTTCTTATCTTTCAGATTCATTTGTGTCTGAATGGCACGATGGACATGATCTTGACCATAAGGAAAAACAACGCCAGAGAGACTAACAACACACTGATTGATAGCCTTAAAGGTAAAGGTATGCGTTTCTGGTTGATAATGAAAGACTTGGTTGTCAGTTGTGTCTGTTGTTTTTCGTATCGATCTTTCTTAAAGTTTAACTGACCCAAGCGAGACTTTAGGTGTTTGATTTGAACATCAAGGTGTTGATGTTCAAAATCGTAGGCGCAGTGAAATAAGCGTGTGTAGTGCTTATATGTCACAACAAAAAAGGCCCTTCATGCTCACGATACCCACCCTCCCTCTGTTTTTGGCGGTCACTATTATTGCTATAATTATACAATGAAGAATATATGTTTGTCGCTTCAAAAAAATTCAAAAAGAAGCGATTCATCACCTACCTAGTGCTAACGCACGTGAGGAAGGTGTCTTCTCGCTCTAAGACGATAAACAGGTATAAACGGGCCTTTGACAGCATAAAATAAATTCTATATACTCATATGGGTATACAGAGGGGGGATAGTGTGATGCAATCAATGATTTTATATAGCGTTATTGTAATATTAACAAGTATATCGTGGCTTAATGATCGAAAAAAAACAAAAAAAGCAATAATTAAGGCTAAAAACATGTTGATAAAATTAGCGCCTGAATTATTAGCCATTTTACTATTTGTTGGATTAAGTCTAGCTGTTTTAACGCCAGATGTTATTTCATCCTTTATCGGGGAGCAGTCAGGCCTTATTGGTGTGGTCCTTGCAAGTATAGTTGGATCATTTGCTATGTTACCAAGTTTTGTTGTTTTTCCACTTGCCAGTACATTAGTAGAAAATGGTGCGGGTCTTGTTCAGGTCTCAGCTTTAATCGCCACACTTGTATCGGTTGGTTTTGCTAGTTTACCAATGGAACGCCGTATTTTCGGCAAAGAATTCACTTATTTACGTAATCTATCAGCAGTCGTAATGGCGTTTGTCTTTGCTTTTGTTATTTGGGTGGTGTTACCGTGGCTATAATCAAAAGGTGGCGTGCGCTTATTATATTAAGTCTCTTATTAATAGGGTTAGTGGCGATTAACCCTGAAAGAGGCCAGACAGCTGTTTCTCTTACGCTAGGGAGCGCGAAAGATATGTTTTTACTTTTACCACCAATACTCGTGTTGGTTGGACTGATTGACCAGTGGATAGATAAAAGCCTACTCATTAAGTACATGGGTGATGATGCTAAGTTCACAGGCGTACTTGTTGCGCTCCTATTAGGTGGATTAGCTGCAGGGCCAATGTATATCGCTTTTCCAATAGCCATAACGTTATTAAAAAAAGGGGCGAACATTCGCTACATTGTTTTTTTCTTAGGTGTTTGGACGACAGCAAAGTTGCCCATTGTTTTATTTGAAGTATCCGCATTCGGTTGGAAATATACGCTTATTCACGTATTAGTTGGGTTGTTTTTTTTCTATTTTGTCGGTGTGTTTTTTGAAAAGCATTTTGACCGTGAGACATTATTAAAAGAAGATATTACGAATTTAGCTGAATAAAGTCATAAGACTAGGATTAGTGTGTCGTTTGGCACACTAATCCTTTTTTAAAATGAAGAAGCTTTAAGTGAATCTGTGAAGTGAGGGTTCAAGGATCTTTGAGAATCCATAGAAAAATACTATTGCGGCTCAGGTTGAAATGTGCTATTCTTTGTTTAGAAAAGCGCAACCGTTTGCCTAGGTTGAAAAGTTAATTGTATCCGGTTTCAAATAAGTGATTTACACTAAGACGGTGGCTGTGTAATGTTAGTAAATAATATGTGTTTAATTTAAGTTATATGGGGTTTGGATGTGCAATGCAAATAATTGCACTGCATAAAAAGAAGGGAAGGAACTATTATGACAAAATGGTGGAAAGATGCGACCGTGTATCAAATATATCCGCGTAGCTTTAATGATTCAAATGGTGATGGTATCGGCGATATTAATGGCATTACAGAGAAATTGCCTTACCTTAAAGAATTAGGCATCGATGTGATTTGGCTATCACCTGTCTATCAATCACCTAATGATGATAACGGCTATGATATTAGTGATTATGAAGCGATTATGGACGAGTTTGGTACGATGAACGATTATGAACAGATGCTGTTAGAAGCGAAGCGGCTGGATTTAAAAATTATGATGGATCTTGTCGTCAATCACACGTCTGATGAACATCAATGGTTCATTGAATCAAAGAAAAGTAAAACAAATGATAAGCGCGCATATTATATTTGGCATGACCCTAAAACAAATGGAGAGCCACCTACACAGTGGGCTGCAGCATTTGGGGGAAGTGTGTGGGAATATGATGAGACATCAGAACAATATTATTTACACCTATTCAGTAAGAAACAACCGGACTTGAATTGGGAATCTGACGCGATGCGACAGGATGTCTATCGGATGATGAGAAACTGGCTGGATAAGGGTGTAGCTGGCTTTAGAATGGACGTTATCAATATGATTTCAAAAGACCCAACGTATCCTGAAGGAAAAAAACTAAAAACAGGTTATACTGATGGTAGTCCTTATTATTTCAATGGTCCTAAAGTACACGCATATTTACAAGAGATGCGACGGGAAGCGTTAAGTGGCTATGACACGATTACGGTAGGTGAAATGCCGAATGTGAGTGTTGATCAAGCGAAGCTTTATACGGCTGAAGAGCGCAAGGAACTGGACATGGTTTTTCATTTTGATCATGTTGGTTTGGGCGATGGTGAATTAGGAAAATGGACGCCTAAGCCATGGAAGTTAACCGATTTGAAACAGATTTTCAGCCGCTGGCAAGAAGGTCTTGATGAAGTTGGGTGGAACAGTCTTTATTGGAGTAACCATGATCAGCCACGTGCACTTTCACGATTTGGAAATGATCAAGAAACCTACCGCGTGAAATCAGGTAAAATGTTAGCGACGTGTCTTCATATGTTAAAGGGCACACCTTATGTGTTTCAAGGGGAAGAAATAGGCATGACAAATGTGCAGTTTTCATCACTGGATGATTATCGTGATCTAGAATCGATCAATGCTTTTCATGAACTCACAGAAAAAGGGTTATTAACGGAAGAAGAGATGATGGAGGCTATTTATAAAAGAGGTAGAGATAATGCCCGAACACCAATGCAATGGTCCAATCAAGTAAATGCAGGATTTACTAGTGGTACACCATGGATTGGGGTAAATCCGAATTATCGCACAATCAATGTCCATGATGCATTAGCTAAAAAAGATTCGCTTTTTTACTATTATCAGAAGCTTATCAAGTTAAGAAAGACACATGAGATCATCGTGGAGGGGCGCTATCACTTATTATATCAGGACCGTGAAGATATATATGTTTATAAGCGTGTCTTAAATGACCAAACATTAATAGTTTTAACGAATTTTACTGATCAAACGGTAACGGTTGATCTACCTTATCAACTCATGATGTCAGATTGTTTAATTACAAATGAAGACGAAGCAATTGAAAAAAGCGATGCGGGCTATCAATTAAAGCCTTATGGTGCGTACGTATTTTTATTGAACTGAGCATCAAAACTTAAAGTAACTAAAAAACGAAAAAGTAACTATACAAAAAATTGGGGTGCAGTAACATGACAAAAAAAATATGGTGGAAAGAAGCGGTAGCATATCAGGTCTATCCGCGTAGCTTTAATGATTCTAATGGTGATGGTATTGGTGATATTCAAGGGATTATTCAGAAACTTGATTACCTAAAAAACTTAGGCATAGATGTGATTTGGGTGTCGCCTATTTATGAATCACCAAATGATGATAATGGCTATGATATCAGTGATTATCAAGATATTATGGCAGACTTTGGTACGATGACGGACTTTGATGAGTTGTTACGAGAAACGCATAAACGTGGGATGAAAATTATTATGGATTTAGTGATTAATCATACATCTGATGAGCACCCTTGGTTTATTGAATCGCGCGCATCTAAAGACTCGCCTAAACGTGACTGGTACATCTGGCATGAAGGTAAAGATGGAGAAGAACCGAACAACTGGGAATCAATTTTTAGCGGCTCGGTTTGGGAATATGATGAAAAGACAAAAGAGTACTATATGCATGTATTTAGTAGAAAACAACCCGATTTAAATTGGGAAAACAGTGATGTGAGAAAAGCACTCTATGATATGGTCAATTGGTGGTTAGATAAAGGGATTGATGGCTTCCGTGTTGATGCGATATCGCACATCAAAAAACGTGAAGGCTTCCCAGATTTACCGAATCCGGATAATAAGAAATATGTGCCCTCGTTTGATCACCATATGAATCAACCTGGTATTGACACGTTCTTGTCTGAATTTGCACAAAAAACATTGAAAAATTATGATATTATGACAGTTGGAGAAGCAAACGGTGTGACGCTTGAGGATGCCGATAAGTGGATTGGTGAAGAGGATGGTTACTTTAATATGATCTTCCAATTTGATCATTTAAGCCTCTGGGGTACGAGCACTGATGGTGGTCTAGATTTACCGGCGTTAAAAGCAGCGCTATCAAAGTGGCAAGTCGGTTTGGATGGGCATGGATGGAATGCTTTGTTTTTAGAAAATCATGATCAACCACGCTCTGTCTCAACATGGGGCAATGATAAGGATCTTCGCCAGACCTCAGCTAAAGCTTTGGCTACGTTGTATTTCTTAATGCAGGGGACACCATTTATTTACCAAGGTCAAGAAATCGGTATGACCAATGTTCAGTTTGATTCTATTGATGATTACAATGATGTGGCAATAAAAAATCGCTATAAACATGAGCTAGAAGAAGGTAAATTACATGAAGACATTATGGCTTCGATTTGGAAAAACGGCCGCGATAACTCACGTACACCGATGCAGTGGGATCAGTCACCGATGGCTGGTTTTACTACAGGCACACCTTGGTTAAAGGTTAACCCGAATTATCCTGATATCAATGTAAAGCATAATGTAGAAGACCCGCATTCTGTTTATCATTACTACAAACGACTTATTGAGATTCGTAAAGCAAATGATGTCTTGATATATGGTCATTACACATTGATTCACGAGGAACATGACTATGTGTACAGTTATTTGCGACAAGAAGACGAACATGAAGAAGCTTACATCGTTGTTGTCAATATGTTTGATACCAACACAACAATTGATTTTAGTGATAACTACACGCTGCTTGACTGCGTCTTGTCAAACTATGTCGTAAAAGACGAAACGCTGGCGCTTCATCTAAGACCTTATGAGGCACGTGTCTATAAAGTGTTGCCAAAGTAGGAGAAATGAAATAATTGAAGAAAAACAAATAACAAAGACAAGCAGGTTGTGGTATAAATCCACAACCTGCTTGTTTTTCTATACGGGTCGCCAGCTGAGAGAACACGTTACTTTAGTGACGTGGTGAATCAGCGTCTCGGGCGACCCGCGTTGTATTCGGTTAGTTGGTTGTCGATATAGTCTTTAACGATACATGGGGTATAATATATAGAGAAAGGTGGTGAGAACATATGTACAAAGGTATTGAAGGAAAGATTTATCCCAATAAAGTGCAACAACGCCTTATTAATCATACATTCGGGCATTCTAGATTTGTTTGGAATCAGATGTTAGCGATGTTAAACACAAGATACGACAATAATCCCAATGTTAGATGCTTATCGTATAACGCGTTAAGTATTTTGCTCACGCAACTTAAAAAAGAACACCCTTGGTTAAAAGAGGTGGACGCCAAAGCGCTACAAAATTCTGTCAAAACGCTCAGAGAGACCTTTGACAGATTCTTCAATAAACAATCAAACTACCCACGCTTTAAATCCGGAAAGATTTTTAAGCAAACTTACAAAACGCTTGAAAGCACGATTCGATTCAATGCTAACCAACGGTATATTAAGTTACCTAAATTGGGCTGGGTGAAATGTAGGCTATCTTTACAACACCTTAATAATGACCGCATAAAATCCGTGACGGTTATCCGTAAATCTAACAATAACTACTATATTTCCGTCTTAGTAGAAAGCGAAAATCAA
>NZ_FOWN01000061.1 GCF_900115465.1 Halolactibacillus alkaliphilus | reverse complement strand
CCTCAAAGGCATTAAAATAACCATCCGGCACAAGAAAACTCATCATGGTCGTTATTGAAGTCAAGGATGGCGGATACTACCTCGACAATAATTGACTAAATGAGTGGTGTTTTAGGTACCACCACATTTGACAAAGAACCCTTTAAAACAGCCGAAACATACGTCGTATCTGAGTAAGTGATAGCTCGACAATCAAATCACAGAATTATACTGATGACACTCAAGCCTCATCATTCCAATAATTTTTGAATAATACGACAAAAACGCCCATCATTAGCCCTAATACTAGACCAATAGCAATGTTCAACAATTTATTTGAAGAAATCGGATCACTCGTCGCTCTTGGTGCCGTAACGGTATTCACTTTCACATCAATGATGTTCATATCCTTTACACTATTCACTTCGTCTAATTTACCGCTGTAAAAGTTATAAAGCTCAGTGTGCTTATCAATTTTATCAAGTGCTTTGTTATATTCAGCTTGTAATGTTTTATCTAATAGTCGGAATTCTTCCAAATAAGTTTCGCTTACATCTAATAAATACTGGTTACCCGATGTGTTCTCATTAACTAACATTAAAGTTGGTAACTTTTCATGTGCATTTAAATCATTAAAAAGATCGACAGCTTGATCAATATTTTCTTCTTCTTCAAGCATTTGTTTCTCATATTCATCAGTTAATAAGTCAAACCGATTACTCAATGCCTTATCTAATTGTATTTTGGTCTGTATGACAAGTTCTGACAGAATCGATTCAATTTCTGTTTGATCAGATGACACGAATTTAATTTCTAGATGATCTTCTCCCTCGTTAAGTCGAGAGAACTCAATTTGATTAGCTAACCCGTTGTATGTACGATTGATCGTTAGCTTTTCAATCACGGGTACAATACTTTCTGGGGACGTCAATACATTTTCAAAATTTTGAATGGTTGTTAATTCATCAATCAATGGTTGAACATTCTCTGGCGCTGTTGACACTTTATTAAAACCAATAATTGTTCTACCTTCATATACTGGATCTACAATGAGGTAGCTATACCCCGCAGCAATCAAAACAGCTATAGCTGTAATAATGCCTATTAAGACTTTCCCTTTTAATATTGCTTGAAGCAATTCTTTTAAACTGATTTCATCTTCCATAATATCCTCCATCGTCTACAAATTATTTAATTATTCATACTTCAAAAAAATCGGCACAACACCTTTAAAAGTATCGAATTTCGATTAATTAGTCAACCCTTTTTGAGGAATTAACTATGATAATCATCTCTTTGCAAATGTTTCAAGCTTGAATCAATTTCATAATTGCTCTTTTTATTGAATACGGCATTCAAATAGAGCCACTTGGGCGGAGAACTGAGCCACTGAATGCAAAGAAGAGAGCCACACCAACTTAATATGATATATAAAGACAAAATCTTCTGTATAATGAGCTTGCGTACCTAACGGTACGACATTATAAACAGGAGTTTTTTTTCGTGGTTAAATATCGACAGATATTAGACCTACACTTCAAGTCTGTGTCTCAAAGAACGATCAGTACGAGTGTAGGTAGCTCAAGAAACACGGTATCCGATGTCATCACTCGCGCTAAAAAGGCTGGTGTGAGTAAGTTAACGGATGATATGACGAATCCATGGTTGGCTAAAAAGTTATATCCAGAAAAGCAAGCCGTTAAAAAAGGATATTATCCGCCAGGTTGGGAGAAAGTTCATAAGGAGCTTCAAAAGAAGAATATCACATTAAAATTACTGCACACAGAGTACAGTGACGAGGCTCAAAATAGTGGTAAGCTACCTTATGCGTATCGATCGTTCACTGAGAAATACAATCTATACGTAAGGAAACACAAAGCGACAATGCCAATTAAACGTAAACCAGGTCAAATACTAGAAGTGGATTGGGCTGGATCAACGCTGTCTCTTAAGGATCGCGAAAATGGCGGTGATATGCCTGTGTATATTTTTGTCGCGACATTTTCCTACAGTCAGTACAGTTATGTCGAAGGATTTCTAGATATGAAATCAAGCAACTGGTTAACGGCTCATATTCACGCTTTTGAATACTTTGGAGGTGTTGCCGAATCACTTGTCCCTGATAATTTGAAAACGGGTGTGATAAAACCGGTAAAGGGCGAGCCAATTTTGAATGAGTCCTACCGGGAACTAGCTGACTATTACCAGACAAGCATTGTTCCTGGACGTGCCCGAAAACCTAAAGATAAACCATCTGTCGAAGGCGCTGTTGGCTTTATATCACGTCAGATTATCGCTGCGTTAAGAAACTATCAGTGCTTTAGTTTAGCTGAACTGAACGATCAAATACGCTTACGATTAGACGACATTAATCAAGAGCCGTTTCAAAAACGACCAGGGTCACGAAAAATTGTCTTTGATGAAGAGGAATGCGGTTATCTTATTCCATTACGCCCGCCACGTCTAAAATTATCGGAGTGGAGAATAGCGAGAGTTCAATCAAACTACCACATTCAAATTGATCGCATGTATTACTCCACTCCCTATGAATATATCCAAAGTGACGTTGACGTTCGTCTATCTAAGGATGTACTAGAAGTATACTTTAAAGAGGCAAGAATAGCATCACATAAACAGTTGCATGGCGAACCCGGACAATATTCAACCAATCCAGACCATATGCCCGATCATCACCGCTATTTTTTAGATCCTACGCCAAAACAAAGTAAACGCCAATTGAACGGGTATATCCCCCATATTGAATCCTCCATTTATAATAAAGTTAACTTTATTGAATGGAGGACTATTTTATGTCTGATAAACAAGATATTGTGCCAGTCACTTTAAAGCGTGACTCGCAGTCTCGGATACCTCACCAAAAAACACAAATGAAATCAACCGTCGCTTTTCAGGTAACGAAAGAATCAACAACTTACCGTGTATATCCTGGATTCCCGATAATTTATAACGAGGGAATTGGGATATCCAGAGCTTCATATATCTCTTGGTGCTTTTTGGTCACCTCTCCGAGTATTCGG
>NZ_FOWN01000031.1 GCF_900115465.1 Halolactibacillus alkaliphilus | reverse complement strand
ACATCGAAGTGTTGCCCGACCACGTTCATTTAATGGTGTCATTTCACCCTAAATATGCGCCAAGTAAAATTGTGCAAGCTTTAAAAGGTGGGTCGGCAAGGATGTGGTTTAAAGCACATCCAGAAACAAAAGCAACATTATGGGGAGGGCATTTATGGTCTGGGAGCTACTTCATGTCTACGTTAGGCCATGTATCAAAACATATCGTTAAAGACTATATCGACAACCAACTAACCGAATACAATGCGGGTCGCCCGAGACGCTGATTCACCACGTCACTAAAGTAACGTGGTGAATCAGCTGGCGACCCGTATAGATAACTTACGCTTAGCCTCTTCCAGGCGTTTAGTTCGATTATCATGAAAACCAAAACCATGTGGTAGATTGAGCTCTAAACATTAGACAACAATTTCCTAAATCGTTTGTTTTGACCTTACTTCTAAATGAAATTCTATTGTATCAGCATTAACTTGATAACTTTCTACAAAAAACTCTTCTGAAATACTTAATTCGGTTTGCAAAAAGCCTGTCTTTTCCGCGATCCCGCGATCAAAAAGTATACATGTTTTCATAAAGCACACCTCATTTATTGTTCTCATTTAGAACATTATACATTTTTGCGACTTTAAGAACAATACAGAGCCCAAATGCTTACATAAAACATGTTAGGATGAGCACATACTACAAAGACATTCGAGAAAGTAGACGTGAAAACTATGTACTTACAGCAATTACCCCATAACTTGAGATATTATCGAGACAAACATCAATTCACACAACAAGAACTGGCAGACTTGTTAAAAGTTTCACGTTCTGTTGTAGCTAAATGGGAAAATGGTCACGTGTTACCCGATCTATTAACCGCTGTTAAACTAAGTAAGTTATTTCAAATTAGTTTAGATACATTGATTGGCGAAGCACCTGAAACTGATTTTTTGCTTAGTGATTACCAAGCACATTATCAGGAAAACACCTATGATGATAAATCATTACACCAACTTATGGATTTCTTACTTAAAAACAAAACACTAAAAGAACAATTGCTGCACTATCGAACGTTACCTCTAAAACAACAAAAAACCATTGAGCGCTTTCTACAAATGGCCATGGATGAGTTAAAAAAATACTAAAAACGGGCCCGTTTTGTAAGGGGGCCCGTTTTATATTTTACTAAATCATGAATTAACCATATGAGTTCTTTAGTTACTTTTTAATAAGTGCTTTTTTTGTTCTCTTGTACGACATAACGACAGCTTTTCCCACCCTTAGCAATACAACTTACACGTTCTATTTGATCTGTACCTAGTACTTCTCTGAATAATTTCAGTTCACATTCACACGGCTTGTCATACTGATCTGCGATTGCTGAGATAGGACAGTTAAATTGTTCAAATGTCACAGTAGCAACTTCCTCTGTTTCAGAAGAATCTTCCTCTACTAACTCTGCCATATAACCACTGTCATCTTGTACATCTACAAGCTGTTGAACTCTTTCTTTTAATGGATCATCTCGGAAAATTTTCCTTAGATATTTTTTACGCATGCGTTGTTCACGATTATTAAATAATGTGTCTATCGCTTCTAAACCCATCGAATCTTTAATATCTTGTAAGATTTCCACTGCAATTTTATCATAATTATTTGGAAATAGATCATTTCCATCTTTAGTGAGCTGGTAAAAGATCACCGGACGTCCCATTGGTTGTCTAACGGTTCTTGAAGAAATTAATCCTTCACCTTCTAATTTGATCAAATGTTTTCTTACAGCCATCTCAGTAATATCAAGGTGTTCCTTTAAACCACTAACTGATAGTTCTTGTTTCTTTTTTAATAGCTCCAATACAGATTGTCTCGTTGATTTATCTTTAACCATTTTCAACACCTACCCTTATGACTATAGTAACGAAAAAAGTTTGTGAAGTAAATAACAAACTTTGTTTTTTTAATTTTTTATCCATTAAAGTTTGTTATGTAATTATACCATAACGTGATGAGCAGATAAGATGACATTATTCAAACAATTCGATATAATTTATCATTTAGTATAGCATATTAATAGGGGCGTGGGTACTATCGGGATTATTATTGTCGAGATTTGCGAAAGTAATTTATTGAGTACAATTGAAACTGAAGGCTTATTAGAAGAAGAATACCCTGAAGTTTCAGTCATTACCAGTTCATGTTTATCTTATTGTGGCTTATGCCGTTTGCGCCCATTCGCGATGGTAAACGGTCGTAGAATTAAAGGAAAAGATGTAACAGATGCTTTAAATAATATTCGTCAAGCTATAGACGAAGCGCTTGATTTTTATCGTTAAAACAAACCAGCGCCGCACTATTATGACAGTGCGACACTGGTTTATTTATATCTTTATTTATTTCAAGTTAATTAAAATGAGGCAAAAACAACGAAAAGTTTGTGAATTATCGCACAACTATTGCGTTTTAAATTGACGAATTAATTGATTAAGTGCTTCAGCCGCTTCTCTTAATGATGTCGCGCCTAAGGCAACAGCTTCCATTGAAGAGGATGCTTCTTCTGCTGATGCGGATGTTTCTTCCACTCCTGCAGCTGATTGTTGAGAAATTGAGGCAATTTCTTGAACAGAGCCATTCACTTGTTCAGATTCATTCGCAAGAACGTTAAGCCCAGCCATAACCGTTTTTACGTGTGATGTCATCTCTTCAATCGCGTTTTCTATTGAAGCAAACCTTTCACCTGTACGTGTAATATCGACTTTCCCCTGCTCAACCTCTTCATTACCAGTAGATAAAGCTTGAGAAACCGTTTTTGACTCTGATTGTATCGTCTGAACGATATTAGTAATATCACCAATTGAATGATTTACCTGTTCTGCAAGCTTTCTTACCTCATCGGCAACGACCGCAAAACCTTTTCCATGTTCTCCTGCTCGCGCTGCTTCAATAGCGGCATTTAGAGCTAATAAGTTTGTTTGATCTGCAATGTCTTTAATAACATTCACTAACTTAGAAATCTCTTTTGATTGCTGGTCTAAACCTTTGACTTTCTCTACCGCTTCTTTAACAATGGCATCAATCGTTGTCATTTGTTTAATTGATTTCTTCATATACGTATTACCTGCTTGAGTTTCTTCTAAGACAATATTTGAAGAAGCATTAATTGTTTCACTACTTTTACTAATAGAAGTGATTCGATCACTAAAGTCTTTCATTGTCTCAGCCAAATCACCCGCATAGGTTGCTTGTGATTCTGTTCCTGTTGCGAGCTCTTCCATCGTAATCGCAATCTGTTCTGTTCCTATTTTAACATCCTCTGCGGATTGATTCAGGGCAATGCTGCTATCTTTCACTTCAACAGATGTTTCATCAATTTTATTAATCATTGTCAAAAGTTGCGTTTGCATATCATTGATTGACTGACTTAAACGACCGATTTCATCTCTCCCTTGATAGTAAATCGGCGCTTGTGATAAATCACCTGATGCAATAGTATTACTTGCTTTTACGACACTGTTTAAGTGTTTAGAAATGTAGCGACTAATCACTAACACCAATACAAGACCAATCACAAGTGAAGCTAACATTGAACCAAGTAATAAGATTAAAGCACGTTGTTGTGATGATTCAGCTTGATTAACTGTTTGATCTTTATCTTCTATTGTCAAATCTCTTAAGTACTGTAAATATAAAGATGTCGTATTAGTTGCGCTACTAAAGCGATTACTATAAAGTCGTCTGATTTCTTCTGTTGCACCAACATTTTCTATAACATCTCCATAAAACGTTTCATCAAGAATCGCGTTATTTTTAGTTACTTCATCAAATAATGATTGCTGATTTTCCGTCGTAATTGTTCCTTGAAGATAATCAAGCAGTTCATCTACTCTTTCTTTTCTTGACTCATAATCCGTTAAATGAGTTTCATTACCAAATTGAAGATAATTCATCGCAGATAAGCCTTTTGCTTGCACTAACTGACTCAGTTCCGTAGTCAAAACAGCACGATTGCCTTGCTCCTCCACATCATTCAAGTCACTTCCAATGCCTATAATTGCTTGAGTAACCAATATGGTGGAAACTGATAATAAGGCAAAAATAATAATGATAACTAAACCATATTTCCAACCAATTGATATATTATGTAAACTCATTTTCTTTTCTTGTCCTAGTCGTTTATGTGATATTCCCTTCTCTTTTTTTTGTTTCATTTTTTTAACTTTAGGTGTCTTTTCTTTTTTCATCTTTCCCTTGATTACTTTCTCAACACCTTTTGGCTTCTTCTTAAACAACTTCATACATGCTCCTCCTTTTAAACGCTTACATTTACTAAAAAAGTAAATTAATTAATTAAACAAACCACACCTCTTTATTATTATCGACACATCTAATAAAGTATTAAGCGCATTTTACTAGATTTATTAAAAACATTAAGTATTTTGACGGGTTTATAGTGAAAAAGCTACCTAAAAAACCTTTTAAAGGAAAATAGCTGATTCAATTGAATCAGCTCTATTGTTAATATATTCGTCTATAGTTGCTCATCATTTTCTTTTTAGCGACTAGATGGTCCATCATCGTTATCATCTGGGTTTTCTGGAGAAGATATGCTCTCAGCTGCCTGTTCTACTTCAAAAGGCACGTCTGTCTGTTCCAAAATACCCGCTTTTGCATGCGCTTTTTTACTGAAAGATTTAACTCTTTCAGTAATGATTTGCTGACGAGCATTGTCCTCAATACCTTCAAAACCATAGTACACATAATCCATTTGATTTTTCTTCCACGCTACTTTTCCCAGCATATCAATGGGTTCACCATCTAATACAAAACTAATTTCCAAGTAAAATTCTTTTGTTGACATAGGAATATCTAAGGTCGTTTTAAATTGCATACCTCTTGGGCTAAGATCAATAATTTTTAAATCTCCAGGATCTGTCCTTGTAACTTTGTTTTCATCACCATGATTTAAGATAATGACAAACTTTCCATCAATCGGCTGGTTAAACACATAACGGAAAGGTTCTTTTCTTTTGTAACGCATGAGACAACCTACTTCCCCTTTTTTAAAATACTAACGCCACTGACGTTTATCCCTATTTATATCGGTAAAACTACTGAAATATTAAACGTAATTCCCCTTCTTCATTCAAGTATGCGACAACATTCATGTGATTTTCTTCAAATGTATGCGTCCATCCACCAACCTTCACGACTGTTCCCTCATGTACTTTATGAATACGAATTTTTCCGTCTTCAGCTGTTTTTATTAACGTTCTTACGCCCATCTGACCGCCTACCTCGTATAAGTCACATCCTTTTTTAGCATATAATTCTCCACCTCTGACAATTCCTTTTACAGTAACAAATCCCTCTGCTTTAATTGTAGAATTGATACACGAGCGTCCTAAAACTACAATGTCCCCAGCTGATAGCAACCGACTATTTAAGGCGTTTTTCAAAAATAAATCCGCGTCTTCATTATTCTGCATAGCACTTAGATCAATTAAATTCCTCATTTGTTCCAACAAATGTTCAAACATCACAAAAGATACGTCGACTTGAGGAATTCGAAAGAAGATTTTCTTTAGCGCTTCATTGACTTCTTCCCATTCCTCTTCTATTAAAAATTTCTTCTCATTTGTTACAAGCTGATTGAAGTATTGAATTTCTTTCGATAATGTTTTAAAGCGCTTTTCTTTCAAAAGTAGAATCATCGAAGTTATGCTCGCACGTTTATGTGAACTATTTTTAAACTTAGGTGAACGCATGATTTGCTCCATCATTTGATGCATATCAAGTAACTTATAATATAACCCCGATAAGACATGTTGCAATGTCAAATCAACATGGCTACCTGAAGCAATATTAGAACGATTCGCATTTCCTCCTATGTGAATTGACTGCAGGGCTCGTATTGTTGCACCGTTCACTGTCTGGTGAATAGTCACATGACCGCCAGACTGAATTTGCATCCCCTCTGTCACATCACCTTTGACTTCAACATCCCCACGAAATGTGATATTACCAGAACTTAAATCAACATCCCCATCGTGCACCATTTGTGGTAAGACTTTTGTTTTAACAAGCGTGCCTCGTTTTTCAATAAAGGGGCGCCCATTTTCGTTTGCGACAATGCGATTTTCAAGCTTAATTGTCCCTTTTTGAGTTACTATTTTTAGTTCGCGTGGTTGTTTAGGAACAATGACTTCATCTTTTATTGAACGTCCTGGTTTACCTGTTATTGCTGGATGGATAACAGCAAGCACTTGTCCTTTTTCAACCGTTGGTATTTGCTTACGTTCTCGGAAGTTAATCGCTGAAAGGTCCGTATTGTCTTTTGAAGTGTCTTCTGCCTGTGTTCTCACCCTTACTTCTAGCCAACCATCCTTGCCTTCATCAGCTGCCACGCCTTCTGCAATAACGAAGAGTCCACCTTGTAAACTACTAAGCGCCTCATCAATCGCGCGTTGATTTATTCCATAGTTAATCCCTCGCTCAGCTAAATCATGCAAGATATCCTCATGAGTGATGGTTTGTTTTAGTATAATATCTTCTATCGTTTCTATTGTTATTTGATAACCTGGCACTGTGTCTTTTAATTTTATTTTCCTCTCAAAACCAGGTCTGATATGCAGTTCGGCTTTAAGCTTATCATCGGTCTCAACAATTTTCCATTCAGTCGATTCAGCTTTTTCTTCGAAAAAGAAGGCAATCTCATCAAATTCACTTATAAAGACAAACGTGTCCTCTATTACTTCACCGTTCTTTTTAACGCATAAGCCTTGTTCCAGTTTAAGTGATGGTTGATGTTCATCACTATCCTTCACATGTAGTTCACCATCTTTAACCCAAACTTTCCCACTTAATGATTGATGTGCCTCATATCCTCCCGCAGTTTCGTTTCTCGCTTCCGTGAGCTTATTCACTGCTAGGCTATCAAGTTCGTTGTCGTTTAATTCATTCGCTATCTTCTTTGACTCTTCAGCATCCTCTAAGTAATCCAGAAAATCTTCTAGCCCCATACCATCAACAGACTTATCAGTGTCTGGCAGTGTCCCCTTTATTAATGGATTGGGGACCTTGACATGCGACTGACTCTGATATGTCAGTTTGACTAGAGCATCTTTATTCCCAATGCCTAATATCCCTCTCTTTTCTAATTGAATAACCTCAATTTCAACATGTGTTTGATCCATTTTTAGCGTAGAAAGTCCTAAGTCAATAGCTTCCCTTACTGTCTTACCTTTTGATAAAAACGTACCCATGATTGTCCCTCTTTTCTGTCTACGCAGGCAGAACTTAAATAAAAGGAAGCCTATCACTTAATGACAGGCTTCACTCCTGCAACCCGGCGATCATTGTATATCTACTTTAGACCCGTAGCTTTGCGTCCTTAACTTTCGTTAAGTTTGCCTGATATTTATTTAATTTTCATTAGATGATAATGAGCGATACGTTTCATGTTCACTCTATTTAAAAACAATACTTTAGTCATATAATCCATGGCTTAATCAACGACTTTACGTTTCTTTAACATCATTGTATATCTTTTGTTCATATATATCTACTATGTAAATAACAAATTAAACGTGTTAAAAAACTTTTTATACTAAAACGTTAAATTAATCATAAAAGCATATAGACATGTATAACTTTTTCCGTTAGAATACAATATACAGCGTAATTTTAGAGGTAAATATACTACATATAGTAATTGTGTTTTATTTTACTCGTAAATATTTATGTCAAGAGAAAATGAAAGGTTGATTAACATGCACACACTACAACATTCACTACAAGAAGAGTTAACATACTTAGAAGCGCACTATCAGGTCGATTTAACGCAACTAAAAAGTAAAGTTTTAGACACACTTAAAAAACAAGGTGATGAATTGGAGGCCGGTCTTTTTTATGCTTTAAATCAAATTGATATTGATGCACCGAATTGGACTTTCGTTGCGAGTCATTTTTTACGAAAACAATTATACAAAGAAGCTTGTAAAAATCGACAACATAGCGATACAGAGTCATATCCTAATTTCTATCAACTTATCGTGACATTGACTGAAAAAAACATTTACTCTGATTCACTTTTAACACACTATACTAAACAAGACATCCAATCACTCGCACTGGAAATCGACCAAGAAAAAGATGCGTTATTTAACTATATTGGTTTATTTCTTTTACAAGATCGATACCTTGCCAGAGACCACCATAAGGCCCTTTATGAATTGCCACAAGAGCGTTTTATGATTATCGCAATGACTTTAATGCAAAACGAAAGAAAAGACACGCGGTTAGCACTCGTTAAAGAAGCTTACTGGGCACTGTCAAATCTGTATATGACAGTTGCGACACCAACGCTATCTAACGCTGGTAAAAGTTACGGTCAACTATCATCTTGCTTTATTGATACCGTTGATGACTCCTTAGATGGTATCTACATGAATAATTGGGATGTTGCCCGCTTAAGCAAAGACGGTGGTGGGATTGGTGTATATTATGGAAAAGTGCGGGCGCTAGGTTCTGATATTAAAAAATTCAAAGGCCATTCTAGTGGTGTCATTCCTTGGATTAAGTTATTGAACGATACAGCTGTAAGTGTTGATCAACTCGGACAACGTCAAGGAGCCATCAGCATCTATTTAGACATTTTCCATAAAGACATTATGAACGGCTTTTTAGATTTAAAAACGAATAATGGTGATGAGCGCAGGAAAGCACATGATATCTTTACTGGCGTCAGTATCCCAGATTTATTTATGGAGCAACTTAAAAAAACAGATGATAGCGGACGAAGTATCGGAGAATGGCATACGTTTTGTCCTCATGAAGTAAAACAAGTCATGGGTTGGAAAGACGCTTCTGGTAAAGCACTTGGATTAGAAGACTTTTATGATGAGGAAGATAAAAAATACTTCAGTGAAAAATACTTTGAAGCAGTAAATCACCCTCTTCTTTCTAGAAAGACGTATCGTGCAATGGAAATCATGGCACGGATTATGATGGCACAACTTGAAACAGGAACACCATATATGTTTTATCGAGATGAAGTTAACCGAAAAAATGCCAATAAACACGTCAGAGGTCGTGGCAGAACAGGTATTTTTGCGAGTAACTTATGCACAGAGATTACTCAAAATATGTCCGCTACTGAAATTGTTAAAGAATATATTGATGATGATGGTAATAGTGTTATTGTTAGAAAACCCGGTGAGTTCGTTGTATGTAATTTGTCATCAATTAATTTACCTCGAACAGTTACAGCTAACGTGTTAGAGCGACTGATTCCAATTCAAGTAAGGATGCTTGATAATGTTATTGACTTAAATACGATTACGGTAGCACAAGCAAATTTAACAAATCAAACATACCGTGCCATTGGACTTGGTACATTTGGATGGCATCATCTTTTAGCCCTAAAAAATATCTACTGGGAATCAGAGGAAGCCATTAACTATGCGAATGAACTTTATGAAGATATTAGTTATTTAACTCTCAAAGCTTCGATGACTCTAGCAAAAGAGAAAACAAGCTATAGTAAGTTTGAAGGTTCAGAATTTCACACCGGTGACTACTTTAAACAACGTCATTATAGTGACGAACGATGGCTAAAACTTAAAGAAGACATTCAAAACAATGGTCTACGTAACGGTTATTTAATGGCCGTAGCACCTAATAGCTCCACAGCTAAAATAGGCGGCTCTACTGATGGTATTGATCCTATCTATGCCCTCATGTATGCCGAAGAGAAAAAGAACTTTAAATTTAAAGTCACCGTTCCTGATCTAACACCTAAAACATATCCTTATTATCTAAAAGCGCGTCATGAGCTAAATCAATTGAAAAGCATTGAACAAAATGCCAAAAGACAACGACACATCGACCAAGGTATTAGTTTTAATTTATATGTACGCCATGATATTAAAGCAAAAGAATTACTCGAGTTACACTTAGCTAGTTATCACAACAAATTAAAAACAACATACTACGTCCGTTCAACATCACAAGCAGAAATCAATGAATGTGTTGCATGTCACAGTTAGGAGGAAGAAGACTTATGATCAATGAACCGCTATCAAAAATTCAGTTACTTAATCCTGAACATCCAAATCAATCCTCGGGGATTATTAATGGTCAATCTTCAGGAATTTTAAATTGGAATGACTTACGTTACCCGCAAATGTATGACTTATATCAAACACTGTTATCAAACTTTTGGAAAGCGCATGAAATAAATATGCAGGATGACGTTAAAACCTGGGATTATTTATCAGCAACTGAAAAAGATGTTTTTTTAAGAATTAACACCCAATTGGCGGCACTTGATAGTTTACAAACCCCCACAATGTCAGAAGTAATGAATTACGTGACAGATTCAAGTTTTAAAGCTATTTTTGCTGTTATTAGTCAACAAGAAGCTGTGCATAATGAATCGTACTCTTATATATTAAGTTCACTCATTCCTACAGGTGAACAAAAACAGCGATTCGATGAGGCAAAGAGTGATCCGATTGTTAATAAAAGAAACCAATTTATTTTAAAATACTATCAACAGTTTAAAGACAATCCAACCCCTCTTCATCTTTTTAAATTGGCGGTTAGTTCCATTAACTTAGAAGGAATATATTTTTACAGTGGCTTTGCCTTTTTTTATCATTTAGCAAGAAATCAAAAAATGTTAAAAACTAGTACGATGATCTCCTATATTCAAAGAGATGAAATGCAGCACGCCTATTTCATTTCACAGTTTATCCGCATCATATTAGCAGAAAATACTGAATTAAATACCGATGAAAATATTGAATTTATTTATGAGACGATTAAACACGCGGTAGAATTAGAAAAAGAGTGGTCAAACGTTATTTTAAATGATATTGAAGGCATTGATTTAGAGGAATTCCATCTATACTTGGAATACCTAGCTAATAAGCGGTTTAGACAACTCGGCTTAGACAACGGCTATCCTGAAAGAGATAATCCAATGCCTTGGATTCACGTCTTTAGTGATGAGATGATGAACGATACTAAATCAGACTTTTTCGAACAAAAATCACGCACCTATACTAAAGTCTCTTCATCAAATGGCTTTGATGAATTATAAGTGTAAGCAATATGAAAGCTTGTTTTGTCTATACCTCACTGACAGGAAATACGAAAGCAATTATTGATATGATCAATCAGGAAATGCTCTCTTCAGGTATTGAAACAAAGGTTTATAAAATCAAAGACTTATCTTATGACACATTAACTTCGTACGATTATTTAATTATTGGAACATATACTTTTGGTAACGGTGTGCTGCCAAAAGAGATGAGACCTCTTTATGATTATTTTTCACGCGTAAATATGCCTTCATTAAAAACGGCTATTGTTGGTACAGGTGACCGGTTTTATCCTTATTTTTGTGGAGCCGTTGATCAACTCGTTGAACCTTTAAAACAACACACTGATTTACGTGTCACAATGAAAGTCGAGCTCTATCCAGAAGAGAAAGATAAAGTTAAAATCCCTCGATTGATTCACTCACTTACAAAGTAAACCTTAAGGCTGTGCCATGGCACAGCCTTATTTGTTTTTTGCTATTGTCTCTGTGCTAGCTGCTTATGCTTAATGCATGTACTAAATGTTTAAACCATGCCTCTTTTCTAAAACGAACGCTGATGCCATTTTTTTGACGCATATGAAAAGCAACTGGTTTTTAATGAAAAACATGCATTGATCGTTGTAGTTTGTTACAATAGTGTATGTGAAAAATTATCAAAAGGAGGATTTTTATGACAAACAAACGTTGGGTTGCTATAGGTTTATCTATAATTGTACTCATAGTATCATTGATTTTACCAGCTATCAGTTCTGTATTTATGAAAGATGACGCTAAGGAAGATAACGCTACACATTTCTTTTCATCCTTCTTTGACCAAGGTCAAAGTGAAACCGTGATAAGAGAGGGCAATATGCTAGAGCGAATTGCGGTACTTGATATTAGAGGACAAATATCCAATCAACAAATATCCCCTTTTATGTCTGAAGGGTATAACCACAACGCTTTATTAGACCAATTAGAACAAATTAAAACAGATACGTCTGTCAAGGCGATTATCATGCGCGTAAATACACCTGGTGGCGGTGTCTACGAAAGTGCGGAATTGACAGATAAAATTAAAGAAGTTAAAGACCAACGCTCTATTCCAGTTTATACTGTCATGGAAAATATGGCGGCAAGTGGCGGATACTATATATCAGCACAATCCGAAAAAATCTTTGCGACCGAAGAAACTTTGACAGGCTCGATTGGCGTCATCATGCAAGGATTTAACGTTTCAGGTTTATTAGATAAATTAGGAATTGAAGACATGACCATTAAGAGTGGCGATTTAAAAGACTTAGGTTCTCCGACTCGTGAGAATACCACTGAAGAAATTGCTGTCTTACAAGAAATTGTTGATGGTATGTATAATCGTTTCATAGACGAAATTGCAGAAGGTAGGAATATGCCTAGAGAAGATGTCCTTGAACTAGCTGATGGCCGCATTTATAGTGGGGTTCAAGCCCAAGCTGTTGGACTTGTCGATGCATTAGGTTACTTTGATACTGCTCTAGCTGCACTTGAAGCAGACTATTCTTTAACCGATGCACAAATCTTTCAATATAGCGGCACCTCACTCACGATGTTTGATCAGTTCTTTTTATCAATGAGAAATATTTTCCCGGCACAAACATCAACACCGCTTGATAATCTAAATACACATGATGAAGCACCTGCCTTTAAGTATCTCTATAGGGGGTTATAAGATGATTAAACGTTTGAATGACTATCCTGATTACTTTTATGCGGGGTTCTTTATCCGTTTATTCGCTTTTACTGTCGACATCATCATGATTCGCTCATTATCTCGTCTTTTTCTATTTTATCTCAGTGATGGACTATTAAAATCGAGCCTCGCTCTGATTGTCTACTTGCTTTACTTTATTCTTATGACAAAGTTTACTAACGGACAAACGCTCGGTAAAATGATTTTCGGTATTCGCGTCATCGCTATTAATGAAGAGCAACTAAGCTGGATGACAGTGATTATCCGTGAAGGTTTTGGTCGTTATTTGCAAAAAGTTTTATGGATTATGTATAGCTTAACAATTTTCACCCGATACAAGCAGCATGTTGTTGATCTTTTAACTGACACGTCTGTTATTACAGAGAATTACTTGCGCTTATTGACGCATCAAAAAGAACAATATAGCGAGACGGCCACACAAACACCCTTTGATGTTGAGCCCCTTACTTAATCGTTCTGAGAAAGATAAGTAACAAGCACTAACTAAAATAAAGCAAAAATCACGCAAACCTCCCTCGTTAATCTAAGAGGTCGTTGCGTGATTTTTATATATCCTGTAACGAACAATTTCGCTACGGTTATTAAGTGGAGCATAGCGGGATCGAACCGCTGACCTTCGCGCTGCCAGCGCGACGCTCTCCCAGCTGAGCTAATGCCCCTTCATGTGCTTCGTTAGTATTATACAAATTCTTTTCAGTTTTGACAAGGGGGATTATATTAATAAACCAAAAGGCATTGACTTTCAGTTACCATCCGTTTATTATTTAGTTAATTACCTAAATACTTAAATTGGAGGATACATCATGAAAGAGGCATTCAAAGCCTTAGCCGACCCAACCCGAAGAAAAATACTTGATTTATTAAAAGAAAACGACCTAACTGCTGGCGAGATTGCTGCCGAGTTTTCTATATCAAAACCAAGCATTTCACAACACTTAAAAATATTAAAAACAGCTGGACTGATTGAAGATGAAAAAGACGGACAGTATATTTACTATCATTTGAATACGACCGTCTTTCAAGAATTAATTAGTTGGGCTATGTCATTTACTCAAGGGGGTAATACAGATGCGTAAACATCTAGCTTTTATCGTTTCATTCGTCGTTACACTTGTCTTATGGGTTATAGCTTATCCCTATTTACCAGAGGAGATGCCAATGCAATGGGGGTTTGATGGCACGGTCAATTGGACGGCACCTAAGTCAACAAGTATGTTGCTAAATCTCGGTATAATTCTCATTATTTACCCAATACTCGTGTTAAGTCCAAAATTGGACCCGAAACGCAAAGGCTATTTGTACACATCAAAAGCATATTGGGTAATTATTTACGCAACACTCGGATTACTTATATTTGTTAATATGTTCATTATTTTTCAAAGTGTAGGTTATAATTTGCGTATTGATATAGTTATCCCTATTCTCGTTGGTGCCTTGTTTATCGTTATCGGTAACTACATGCAAACTGTAAAAGCCAATTGGTTTATGGGTATTCGCACCCCTTGGACACTTTCTAGTGAAACTGTCTGGCGAAAAACACATCGATTAGGATCAAAATTGTTTATAATTTCTGGGATAATCTTTTTCCTTGCACCATTTATGAGTCCGTCATATATGGCTTATATCATACTTATTCCTGCTATTTCAGCTGGACTCATTCCTACCATTTATTCTTATTTTCTATTTAAAAAAGAACAAGAGGAGCGATCACATGAGTAATTTACCTATCAACATTGCGTTACTATTATTACCACTATTTATCCTGCAATTTATTTTAACCATTGTTGCTATTATGAGTTGGTATAAAGCCGATCAGGATATGCGTTTAAACGGCAATAAATGGGGTTGGTTGGCTGTTATCTTACTTGTTAGTACAATAGGACCTATTCTATTCTTTATCTTTGGAAGGAGACAAGATTAACACATGATTAACATCCAATCTCTAGAAAAAAAGTTTCAGGAAACAATCGCCGTGTCAAAAATTGACCTTCAATTAGAAGAAGGCCAAACAATTGCTTTACTTGGACCTAATGGTGCCGGTAAGACAACGACGTTTCGTATGTTAGCTGGCTTAATCAAGCCTACATCTGGTTCAATTATTTTTGATCAAGTCGATGAGTCTATGGATCACCGGCACTATATTGGGTATTTACCTCAATATCCACAATTTCATGGTTGGATGACCGGCTATGAATTCCTGATCCTCATCGGCGAATTGAGTGGCTTGACAAAAAAAGAATCAAGAGAGCGTGCGAGTGTGTTATTGAAACGTACCGGCCTTGAAAACGCTAAAAATAAGCGCATCAGTGGCTATTCTGGTGGTATGAAGCAGCGGTTAGGTATTGCACAAGCTATGATTCACAAACCTAAATTGCTCATACTTGACGAACCTGTTTCTTCTTTGGACCCTGTCGGTAGACGCGATGTCCTCGATTTGTTGAAAGCACTACAAGAAGAAACTACCATTCTTTTTTCTACACATATCTTATCAGACGCAGAAGAAATTAGTGACTATTTAGTCGTTATGAATGAAGGTCACGTAGTAGAACAAGGTAAAGTACAAGATTTAGCAATAAAATACCAAAAGCAGGTAATTAAACTATCACTAAGTGAAGCGCCTGAGGACTGGATTGAAACGTTACACAACCTACCTTACGTTAAATCTATCAAACAGCAGTCACTTAATCTATATCTTGAAACGACAAATATCGCCGCTACACGTGAGGCTATACTAGCTCTTATCATCGAAAATGATTTAACATTGACGCATTTTTCTATTGAAAAAACAACCCTTGAAGAAATGTTTTTGGAGGTGATTGGTTTTGAAGCTACTCTTCCCCTTATTAAAAAAAGAATTACTTATGCATCAACGTAACTATAGTATTATTTGGGTACCTATTGTCTTCATTTTGTTGGCCATTATGGATCCTATCACAACTTACTTTCTTCCTGTAATTTTAGAAAATGTCGGGGGAGTACCTGAGGGCTTAGTCATAGAACTTCCAACTGTACCTCCAAGCGAAGCCTTTGCATTGAGTTTGAGTGAACTAAGCATGTTTGGTATCCTCATCGTGATTTTACTTACAGCCTCAAGTATAAGTCAAGAGCGACAGTCTGGTGTGAGTGAATTGTTGCTAGTTAAACCAATTAACGCTCATCACTATATTGGTAGTAAAGCTCTTGCGAAAATGGTGCTCTTTATCGGTGCTTCAAGTATTGGTTTACTGTTTAGCTGGTACTATGTTTCGCTTCTTTTTGGTGCTTTATCACCAGGGTTTATCATACTCGCCATTGTCTTTTATAACTGTTGGTTTATTTTTGTCATTAGTTTAACTTTAATGTTCGCTTCCATGATTCGTCATCACTATGCCATTGTTGGCGTGACTATTCTCACGTTAGCGGTTGGGTCCATTATTAATAGCATCTTCCATCACAACATTCCTTGGTTTTATAATAACTTATCACCGCTGATTATCACGATGCTCGAGTCAAAAACTATATCAACAGATTTAATCTTAAATATTAGTTTACTTCTTGTGACAAGTATCAGTCTATTACTGCTAAGCTTCAGCATGTTTAATCAAAATGAAAGATTATAGTGTCTTTATACAAAACAACGATGTCAACAACTCATGACTGAGGTCACGAGGGTTATCGACTGTTACCTAAAAACCCCCTTTCAACCATCTTATCTAACATGGTTGAAAGGGGGTTTTATTTGATTATGTCTTAAATTTCTTAGCATACTTGACGTTTTCTATCCTTTTTCTCTTGTAATTGCTAATGAGCAACATCTAAAGGATCCGCCTGATTTAATGATTTCATCAAAAGCGACTTCAATTACTTGGTAACCTCTCTTAGTCAATGTTGCATTAACCTTTTTGTTGTTCGGCAAACTGATTATTTTTTTATTTCCAATTGATAACACATTGGTGCCCAGGGTGAATTGTTCATCCGCTGAAACATCAATCAAGCTATAGCGTTTCTCCAAAAGTGTAACGGATGTCTCGGTTAAACCTGGGCGATAGATAAGCGCTTCGGTTGGGCTAATAATATTAAAAGTACAATCCAAGTGTAAAATGTTACCCATTAACGATAAATTGCAGATTTCATATTCTGGTAAATGCTGTGCTAGCTTATCAATCGCCTCAATTGACGTACGATTACTCACACCAATATAAATTGTCTTACCATCTATTAATACATCTCCACCTTCTATAGAGGCACCTACTAAAGGTTTAAAAGGGATAGTCGCTTCTTTTAGAAAGTTGATTAAAATATCTGTCTCTTGTCTTCTTATATCACTTGCCATATTAGCAATAAATAATGTCTCACCTAACGAAAAACCAATATCCCTTGTAAATACTTGTTCGTTAAGTTGTTCTTTTACAGGAAGATAATCCACTTTGACTCCTTCATTTTTTAATACCTGGACAAAGTTGTGGTGTTGGGTTGTCGCAATAAACGTATCTATATTATCAGATAGAAAGTGTTTCTGTGTTTCATTTATGACTTCAGTAATTGCCATATACTTTGGTTCTGTAACTACCACCCGTGTTAACTTATCATATTCCGAATGACATATTGCTTCATTTTTCATTGGCATCTGCTTAACCCCCCTCTTCTTTTTCACCATTATACCAAAAAATTTCACAAGCAGAACCCGAGAAATACGTGTCAGAATTAGGTTTATCCATTCATCTTTATCTTTATTCACAATTACATCGTTTTTTTCTTTTTTTCACACATCAAAAAACAAAATATTGAATAAATATTCAGATGTTTTAAAAAAAACAAGTATTCTACGCTATTTAAACTGCATAGAATACTTGTTTTAATTTATTTCTAATTATTTAAGACTGTTTACTCACAATGATTCGACCATCAACCATATCAGCTTTTAATACTGTAAGGTCTGATTCTTCTAATAATATATCGGTAATACCATCTTCTATTGTTTCTTGAATGACACGACGTAATGGACGTGCGCCAAATTGACGATCATAGCCAATTGAAGCTAAATGTTGTTTTGCTTTATCTGTCACTTCTATTGAATAACCTTGGTCAGCTAAGTTATCATTTAATTCAGCTAACATCAAATCAACAATCTTTATTAGATGCACTTCTTCTAAATGGTTGAAGGGAATAATTGCATCGAATCGATTCAAGAACTCTGGTTTAAAGAAATCTTTAAGTTGATCAAGTATGGAAACTGCATCCGTTTGAACTTTATTAAAACCGACATGCATTTCTTTTGCTTGTGTCCCGGCATTACTTGTCATAATAATGACAGTATCTTTAAAGCTTACCGTTCGACCATGACTATCTGTTAACCTACCGTCCTCCATAATTTGCAAGAACATGTGCTGAACATCAGGATGAGCCTTCTCAATTTCATCTAACAAAATGACACTATATGGCTTTCGACGCACTTTTTCTGTGAGTTGGCCTGCTTCCTCATGGCCAACATAACCAGGAGGTGAACCGATAATTTTTGATACAGCATGTTTTTCCATATACTCACTCATATCAAGACGAAGCAAAGCATCTTTATGACCGAACATTTCTTCAGCAAGCACTTTCGTTAATTCCGTTTTACCAACACCTGTCGGTCCTACAAATAAGAAAGACCCAATTGGACGATGTTTGGATTTTAACCCCGCCCGGCTTCGGCGAATCGCTCTTGCTACTTTATCAACCGCCAATGCTTGACCAATGACTTTCGCTTCAAGATGCGTTTTTAAATCTTTCATCTTTTGTTGATCATCTTGCTGCATTTTTCTAACAGGTACTCCTGTTTTTTCTTCTATTAACTGTTGAATAGCCTGGACAGTCACCTCAATTGACGGTATATCTTCATGATTAGCAAGTTGCTTTTCTAACTGTAACTCTTTATGACGTAAATGAGCTGCTGTTTCATAATCTTCTTGCTCAGCCGCAAGTTGCTTTTCTTCAGCAATTTGTTTGAGTTCATCTTCAATTGCTGATTGGTTAGACTCCGATAGCGTGAGGTTTAAACGGGCACCAGCTTCATCAATTAAATCAATAGCTTTATCTGGTAAGAAACGGTCTTGAATATATCGTTTTGATAAGTGAACGGCTTGTTCAATTACTTCGTCTGTATAGGTGACATGATGATAGCTTTCATAACGTTCTTTTATCCCTTGTAGAATTTGAATCGCTTCATCCTCTGACGGCTCTTTAACGATAATCGGTTGAAAACGTCGCTCTAATGCTTGGTCTTTTTCAATTTGTCGGTACTCTTTTAAAGTCGTTGCACCAATAAGTTGTAACTCACCACGAGCAAGTGCTGGTTTTAATATATTTCCTGCATCCATTTGAGAACCTTCTGCTGTTCCTGCGCCAACAAGCAAATGAATTTCATCAACGAATAAAATAACGTTCTTCCTGTCTTCTAACTCAGTAATCAAGGCTTTCATTCGTTCTTCAAATTGACCCCGCACACCCGTATTTGCAACAAGTGACGCAACGTCTAATAAATAAAGTTCTTTATCCTTTAACTTTTTAGGTACCGTACGCTCAACAATTTTTAAAGCTAAACCTTCTGCAATAGCCGTCTTCCCTACTCCTGGCTCTCCAATTAAGACCGGATTATTTTTATTTCGACGATTTAACGTCTCTATAACCCTTTTTACTTCTTGTTCTCGACCGATAACGGGATCAATTAATCCTTGTCGAGCATGATCAGTTAAATTACGCCCGAGCTGATCTAATAACCCAGTACGATCATTTGGCGTCTCGGTTTTTACACTTGATTGACGTTTAGCAAATCCCGCTTGTTCGTCAAATGATGATTGTTGTGGAGCGAAGAAGCCTGAAGGGTGAAGAGATTCATTGCGGATTTCTTTAAAGCACGTCTCACAGACATGGAGATGTTCTGTATGACCATTTATACGAAGAGTGACATTAACATTTGCAGAGCGGACCTGACATTTTTGACATTTCATTTTAACACGCCTCCTTAAGTTATCGATGTAATTAATCAAAGCAGATCAATTCTTCTTGACCTTCTTTGACCTTTACTAATTACAGTATACTTTGACCTTATTTGACTTTCAAGTATTTTGATTATACTTTTTAATTTTTTTACTCCTTCAAATAAATCATGAGATAAATCAGTTTGTTAACTTTAGCGTTGAAAGGATTAGAATAACCCTTTTTGTGGTATATATACATATTACTGATTAACTGTTAAAGGCGGGATTACGATGACTTTAATTAAGGATAATTATTACGCACTGATTGATATTGGTTCCAATACAGTGCGGCTTGTCATTTATTTACCAAATGAAGCGGGTCGGTTCAAAGAAGTAGAAAACGTTAAAGCTGTTGCTCGATTAAGAAATCATCTCACAGAAGATGACTATTTATCAGAAGAAGGTGAGATAATCTTAATTGAGACGTTAAAAGAATTTGAAGATGTTTTAAAAATATACCCACTAAAACACTTTACTGTTGTCGCAACCGCCACCGTTAGACAAGCTAAAAATAAACAAACGCTCATTGATAGAGTAAAAACATCTCTGGGGTGGGACATGCAGATTCTCTCTGAAGAAGAAGAAGCATTTTATGGGTACTTGGCCGTCGTTAACGCTACTTCTATAACCGAGGGTATCACCGTAGATATGGGGGGAGGTTCAACTGAAGTCACTTACTTTAAAGATAGACAACTTATTCATGCCCACAGTTTTCCTTTTGGTACGTTAAGTTTAAATCAGCTATACGATAACACCTTAAGTGAGGCTGAAAATTTAATTACTGTTAAAAAGTACGTTAAAGAAGCATTTGAAACACTTGATTGGTTAGAAAATCGCTCAGTTCCTATAATTGCGATTGGTGGTAGTGCGAGAAACGTTGCTCAAATAGACCAAATCGATAAAGATTATCCTATGGCCGGTCTACACCAATACCCACTGTTATTGAAGGATTTAAATCGAATCAAGGATCATTTACTAAGTCTTTCCAATACGAAACGGATGAAAGTTGAAGGATTATCAAAAGACCGAGCAGATATTATTCTCCCGGCACTTATGACTTTTATCACGCTTTATAACTTTATCCATGCCGATCGCTTCGTTTTAAGTCAAAAGGGCTTACGTGATGGAATAAATTACGAGTTGTTGTTCCATAAACAAGAACAACCCTATTCACCTAACGTTCTAGAAGATAGTTTCCAAGAATTGATTTCTGATTTTGATTTGGATGTAAAACAAGCGTTCCAAGTACAGCATTTAACAAGACAACTATTCAATGCACTTACGGAAAATAAAGTACGTGGCATGATGAAAGAGGATTGGACATTACTAAGACGGGCAAGCTATGTCTTTAACATGGGGGATTATATAGATAACGAGTCTAGTGCCCAGCACACGTTTTATTTATTGAGTAATCGCACGATTGACGGCTTAAGTCATCGTGAGAAATTAGAACTTGCTTTAGTTGCATCATATAAAAATAAAACAGTGTTCAAACAATTTATTCGTCCTTATAAAAGTTGGTTAACAAAGTCCGAACGCAAAAAGATTCTGTTGTTAGGTGCACTGTTAAAATTCACTTATTGCTTAGATGGTACAAAGCGACATGTCATAAGTGATTTAAGCGTAAAAGTGAAGAAAAAGAAATTAAAATTGGTGCTATATTACAGTAAGAATGCTGCTCCAGAAATATATCAAGCTGAAAAACAAAAAAAACACTTAGAAAAGGCCTTAAAACGGACAATAGACTTAACGTTTATCCAAAACGTCTCTAATAAGGAGTGAGAAGCATGACAGATACTATCATCATTGATGCACCTGAACACTTCAATAATCGGGAAATCAGTTGGTTACGCTTTAACAAACGCGTGCTCGAGGAAGCAGTGGATGAACAAAATCCTCTGCTTGAGCGACTGCGCTTTATCGGCATCTTCTCAAATAACCTTGATGAATTCTTTATGGTTCGTGTTGCTGGTCTAAAAGATCAATTCCGTGCCGGTTTTAACCGCCCTGATAATAAATCAGGGTTAACAGCATTGCAACAGCTTGAAGCAATCAGTAAAGAAGCCCACCCACTCGTCAAGCAGCAACAACACTATTACCATGATTTAAAAGAACAACTGGCTAAAGAAAATATTCATATTGGCTCGATTGATAAGCTCTCTAAAAAAGAATCGAAGTGGCTTGAACAGCATTTTGAACAAGTTATATATCCTGTTTTAACACCGCTGGCAATCGATGCATACCGACCGTTTCCATTGCTACAAAACTTATCACTTAATATCGCTGTGACCCTTCACCATCCAGATGATTCTGATAAGTTGCTAACAGCCATCGTTCAAGTCCCTGCTTTGCTCGATCGCTTTGTAAAGATTAAAAATAAACATCATTATCTGCTATTAGAAGATGTCATTCGTTATTATATTAACCGTCTTTTTGATGGTTATGTCGTTGAAGATACGATTTGCTTTAGAATCACCCGTAATGCTGATATGAATATCCACGAAGAAGGCTCACGTGATTTACTCAAAGAAATTGAAAAAGAACTCAAAAAACGTCGTTGGGGGTTAGCTGTCCGTCTAGAAATTATGGGTGAAAAAGGGGCACATAATCCACACTTAATTAACTTTTTAAAATATGTACTTGAAGTATCAAGTGATGATTTGTATTATCATGATGGACCTCTTGACTTTACTTTTTTACTCAATGTCTATACACAATTAAAGCAAACGTTTGAACATTTGGTTTTTCAAACGTTAATTCCACAGCCCCCAAAAGAAGTTGAACCCATGGTGAACATATTTGATCAATTGAGACGTAAGGATATTATGTTGCATCATCCCTATGAATCATTTGAAGTCATTGTCGATATGGTCGAACAAGCGGCTATAGACCCACATGTTTTAGCAATAAAACAAACACTTTACCGAGTGAGTGGAGATTCCCCTATCGTCAATTGTCTAAAACTTGCCGCTGAAAATGGTAAACAAGTAACCGTACTCGTTGAATTAAAAGCCCGTTTTGATGAAGCAAACAACGTACAATGGGCAAAGGCTCTTGAAAAAGCAGGATGTCATGTCATTTATGGCATTACCGGTTTAAAAACGCACAGTAAAATCACCTTGATTGTTCGACGGCAACAAGAACGGATTGAACGTTTTGTGCATTTAAGTACAGGAAACTATAATGACCAGACAGCAAAGTTTTATACCGATCTATCTATTCTATCCTCACGACGCGAACTTGGCATTGATGCAACGTTATTCTTTAATTTTCTAAGCGGCTATACTTTTAAACCTGATTTCAATTATTTATCTATGGCACCGTACCAAATTCAAGATGATTTCATTCATTATATAGCCAAAGAAATACAGTACCATGAGCAACATGGAGATGGGCACATCATCTGTAAAATGAATGCCTTAACAGATAAGCCCCTTATTTTGAAATTATATGAAGCTTCTAATAAGGGCGTAAAAATTGATCTCATTGTGCGAGGCATATGCTGTTTAAAACCTGGATTAAAAGGTATAAGTGAGAATATTACCGTCACAAGTATTGTCGGCCGCTTCCTTGAACATAGTCGTATATATTATTTCCATCATCACGGTGAGAAAAAAGTCTTTTTAGCTTCTTGTGATATGATGACACGTAATATGGTCAAAAGGATTGAATTACTATTTCCAGTACTTGATCGCCGCCACAAAAAACGCGTCCTTGATTTACTAGAAATCCAACTAGTAGATAATCAAAAAGCGCGTTATCAAAAAAGTGATGGCTTTTACGTTTACAAAGAACGCGTCGAAGGTGAACAGGCAATGTCTAGTCAGCTTATTTTCTTTGATTTGGCATATCAATCGACACTGCATTAACTCCATAAAAATTGAGCCACTAGCGGTATAACTCTTTAGTGGCTCAATTTATCACCAAAACAGGTGGTGACCTTTTTCTTTAAATACAAGTTCATCAAGTATACTGAAACGATACCCTTGCGCTTTCGCTTCTTTAATAATATGAGATAAAGCGAGTAAATTATCTTCAGATACCGCGTGCATTAAGATGACAGCGCCAGGGTGTAGTTGTTCTACTACTTCATTATACGCATATTTTTGACCAAGATCTTTGTCTTCGTGCCAATCAACGTATGCGATAGACCAAAACATTTGACGATAACCTAAGTCATTAGTCCACTTTAACGTTTGTTCATTAAAAATACCCTTTGGCGGACGCATATAATGCATCGAAACATCTGGGTGGAGAAGTCGAATGGCTTGCTCTAATTTCAATATTTCCCGTTTGAATTTATCCTCTGTCAACGTTGTTAAATCATAATGATGGTACGTATGATTACCAATCATATGTCCTTCCGTGATCATCCGTTTAACAATCTTTGACGCACTTCTAACATAATGGCCCGTGACAAAAAAACAAGCCGGCACCTCTTCTTCTTTCAATACATCAAGAATACCTTCTGTGTAACCTTTTTCATAGCCGTGATCAAATGTTAAATAAAGCACTTTTTCTTCCGTCTTATCCCTATAGTAACCATTCCCTTCTTCTAATATTAGCTCGTAACTTCCTATTTCAGGTGGTGACTGATCATTTGAACGCTTATACCCGAAACCATACGCATTTACCTCACTTGATGCCGTTATGACAATAAGACTGATCAAGACCATAAAAAGGAATATTTTTTTTATTCGCTTTATGCTTGACATATTCAAAACACCCCATTTCACTTTTTATTAACGTGTGTCCTTAGGGCGTAATTTATACCTTCTTTTAATTTTTTTATGGCTATTGACTGATACTTCGCGCATAGCCATATCTATTATTTTTGAACATCTCCCCTAAATCGAAGATTGTAGAGGGAGCTTATTCTTAAATATAGTACAAATAGTACAAATGGAGCTGTTACGCCACCTTCGGTGCCGATAGCGCTCTTACAAGACTCATTTATGAAGACAAGGTAGTGGTAGTTCTTTTTGACAACTCAGGGACTTTTGCCTGAAGAGCCAACCCTTTCTTTACCTTTGTTCTGAATACCTATTTTTCGCCAATGGCAGAGTTTGAAGCGAGCCTTCTTCGCTCCCCAAAATCCTTTCGGCATTTTCATGTCACCAAGGTATTCAAAAACAATCACAGCACATCTGTTTTCTTTTGCGAATTTGACGATTTCATGTGATGTGTTTTTGAATTTCATTGACTCTTCGCCAAAAATCAGGTGCAGAAATCCGCCCGGATTACCTTTGGGCTCTTCTTCGGAGTGTGCAATTGCTTTTTCTTCTTCCCGATTTTAATAGTTAGGCCGATAGCTTTTCACTTTGCCAATGGTAGAAGAAATGGCATGTCGACATAAATACATCAAGGAAAAAGTCATGATTCGCCTTTAAGACACCAAAAAATCTGTTTGGCAAATGTTATTGCGTAGTAGGTTTTATTCAATACATGATTGAATAGCAAAAAAAGCAAGCCTTATCATGGCTTGCTTTTTTCACTTCAATTTCTTCTCCATTGATTCAATCATCTCAATAAGTCGATCAATATCCTCAAGTGATGTTTCGCTCGGTTCAAGTTCATCCAACTGTTGCAAAAAAGCTTCCAGTTGCTGCTTTAATTGTTTAATTTTCTCGTTATCTGCCATGAATTTTATGCTCCTTTGTTAATCAGTCTCTTCTATCGTACAAAAAAAGCCTTCTTCTGTCTAGTATGTTATAATGACTAACGAGATTTCAAAAAATAGGAGTGTATATAATGTCTTGGCAAAGATTTGGAGAAGTATTACAACTTATATTAGAAAATAAAATCACCCAATTACTGATTGGTGGATTTGTGATTTTTCTTATCGCATTATTTTTACAGCGGATTGTTCGTTCGATTCTTAGTCGAACAAAATTAATGGACGGCAAAGAAGCTGACACTATCATTTCATTGCTTCAGTCTGTCATTAAATACATGGCTATGCTAGGCTTCTTGTTTTTTGCCTTAAGCGTATTTGGTTTAAACGTTGGTAGTATGCTGGCTGGTGCCGGTGTCCTTGGTATTATTATTGGTTTTGGTGCCCAAAGTTTAGTTCAGGATTTACTTGCTGGTTTTTTCATTGTCTACGAGAAACAACTCCAAAAAGGTGATTGGGTAATTGTCAATGAAGTACATGAAGGGGTTGTTGAGGAAGTTGGGTTCCGCGTTTTAAAAATTAGAGATTGGTCAGCAACAATTATCTCAATTAATAACGGGCAGGTGCGCACAGTTGAAAACTTCAATAAAAACAAGATGCGTGTCATTGAACGTGTGACTGTCAGCTACTATGAAGACCCTAGTCGTATTTTACGCATCCTAGAAGAAATATGCACAAGATTAAATCAAGAACTAGCTGATTACTTAATACAAGACCTATCAGGTCAACCTATTGAACCCTTTAAAGTACTTGGTGTTGATTCGATTAACGATCAGCACCAAGGCTATCGCTACCTTATTACTGGTCTCGTTGGCGACTTAAATTACTTCGCTAATGCACGTAGCGTAAGAACGATTATTGCCCAGTACATGTATAACCATAATGTGCAAATGCCTCATCAGGGGGTTCATTTGACAGATTTAAATAAACACGCCCAAAATTCCTAAGGGCGTGTTTTTATTTAATGAACGATAGTAAATGTCTCCTTATTAATCCAAACCGTGTCACTTTCTTCTCTTACAATGTTTGAAACTTTTATTTCTACCGTTTTATTATTGATGTGTAAATATACATCCCCTACTATAACTTCTCCTGTTACTCTTATACCTGGAATAAAGAGGCGACTAACTTTCTTCCCTTTATAAGGCTCTCTTAATGTTAAAGTGCGTGTTAATTTTATCGTATTATCAATTGGCATAGATACGGCTTTTTTAATCAATTGGAATACATCTTCTTTTCCTTCATTAACAACTAGGTGTTTAGACTGTTTTAAATGAATTTGCTGGTTATCAACGGATATTAAATCATCAGATAGGTCAATGTGATAGGGTACAGACTCAATATCAATATTATCGATTGAAAGTAACCAACGTCCCATATGAAAAACACCCTCCACACCATATGTATAAAAGGATGTATCATAAGCACTTTTATTTAACTGTTCTATCAAGCTCGGATGGTGTATTTCCCAGTCCACTGTTGCCAACCATTTTTTTGTCCTCTCATTTGGTTGGACTCGATGTATTTCTTTTTCTTCCTGTTGTTCATAAGATAAATACATGACCTCTGCTTTAGCATGTTGATGCAGTAACAACGTTATCCCAATTCCAATCATCATCAAGAGTAACCATTTACGCATAGACACCCTTCTTTCCATAAACCTTTATCATTCAAGGTTATGATATAACTACTCTAACTATGCCCATATAAAATAAAAAGCATGTACGAAGAAAAGACTTCCCTGTCTTTTCGTAATACATACTTTTTATACCTATAAAACAGTTTATCGTAATGACACGATTTCGAGTGTTTCAGCAATCTCAACACTATTTTCTAATGCACGACTAATCATGCAACGCTCACGCGCTTGTTCAAGTAAACGATACAGTTTATCAATATTTAAATTACGTCCTTTAACGACAAAGTGCAATTTAATCTTGGTGATTTTATGATCATCCTTTGGATCTTTTTTTACTTCTGTACGAATAAAGAAATCATCTACATGTGTATGATGTAACTCCAGTAAGTCAGTAAATTCTTTTGCACTAGAGCCTGCAATAGATGAGACTAATAAGTGCTCAGGTTTGTACCCGTGATAAGGATCTTCAGAAATATCTAAAATACCATATTCAACCTCTACTCGGATACCTTCTTCTTTAAATTTAAATAACATAATCATCGACTCCTTTTTCTTACGTTAGTTTTCTTTTCCCTATATTCAGAACTTATAAGCCTAGTTTAGAAATTTTATCTTAAGCTTACATTATTATAGTCAATTTACCAGCAACTGATGACTGATTATCTTTCCCTGGTCTATTAGTACATATTTTATCACTTTTTTTTCATCCGTGCAGGATTAAACACTTGAGATGTGTTTTTTTCTAACTTACTTTCTTAACCTTGGGTTGCTACCCAAATAGTCACTTCTACTACTTCATTTTAAATAATCTCTAACGACTTATATTATATGCAGGTAGATAAATGTTTATGACCGTGAGAGTTTTTAAAAACCATCTTTTCATTGTATCAGTTGTCGTAAGGTCCATGTTACCTTCTTCATTAGGCCTTCTTGTTATCTACAAGAATTCTCACTATCATTATCTATTGGCTATCATAAGTAATAGTTGTATGACTTTTAATTAAATCCATATTGACAATGATAATCATTATCAATTATAATTTGTCTTGTATTATATTATACATAATAAAAAAAAGGATGAGGTAACCTATGACTTTTGATTTATGGTCGTTTATTTTAGAGAATCTTGAAGCAGCTGGCGTTATTGGTGGCTATGTTTCTATATCAATTATCGGCGTTAGTTTAATTACGTACGCTACAAAAGGAAAACTAACAGGGCAAACACAGATTGGACCCGAATGGTCGCATCCAATAATTGGGGCGCTCTTAGGGGCAATACCTGGTTGTGGTGCAACCATTGTTGTATCGGCGATGTACAAAAACCAAAAGATATCATTTGGCGGCTTGTTTGCCACCTTTATTGCTACTTTGGGCGAAGGGTCATTTGTTTTACTAGGCGCTTCTGATGAAGCGCGTGTTGCGGCGAATCTTACGGCATTTATCATTGTAAATGTGATAGGTATAATTGTCGCCATTATCTTCGGTTATGTCATTGATGCATTTGGAATTAGATTTAGTAGTAATAATATCCCCGAACCTCGCCTAGAGGAAAGGCAGCATACTAAGAAAGTGACAAAGGTCGCTCATACATTTATTGAACAATATGGATTATACTTTATAATTGCTATGGCTATATTCTTACTACCCAGTTCTGTTGCTGCATTATGGGGCGGGGAAATTGCTGGCTATGATGATTTAACTGTGTGGGTAACTACATTATTGACACTCGTTGCAATTATTTATTTCTTCGTATATAAATTCAGTTATAAGGGATATTCTTGCTCTTGTAATAACGATATAAAATCAACGATGTTACATGCAGTATCTGATATTTCTACAGTCATCGTCTATGTGTTTATTGGACTTTTTGTTGCTAACTATATCATTGATGTTGTCGTTGGTGTAGAAACGTTTGATATGTGGATGACATCATCCGCTCTCATTGTTGTAATTATTGCAGCATTTATAGGGGCAACCCCCGGCTGTGGTGGTATGATTTCTGTTGCTGTGGCTTTCACGACAATTGATAACTTTCCAATAGCTGCTTTAGTCGCTGCTGCGATTGCCACAAGTGGAGATGGCATTTTTCCACTTCTAGCTGCAAATAAAAAAGACGCCTTAATCATTACGACGCTTAGTTTAGTAATAGCTTTAATAGTTGGCTATACCTTATTAACGTTAGGATTTAAAATATAACATTTTACTTCGTTCAATAGTATTTGCATTTCCTTACATGATAACTTGTGAAAATACGCACAAACCTCCCACTATAGTAAACAGCTATTTATTCTAAACCTGTTTACTATAGTGGGATCTTATTCATTTATACTATTGCTCTTAGCGACAGGTTAAGTCGACATTTCTCAGTTATTTTTGTTCAACAAAACGCGAAAAATGCTTTTCTAACCGCTCTTGAACAATACTAATTAGAATACATAATGGCCAATAAATGAGGGCAACAAGCGTATACATGGTAAGAAAATCAAATGAACGACCACTCGCAATTTGTGTTTTTTGAAACAACTCTGGTACAGTAATAACCGCGGCCAGTGAAGTTGCTTTAACTAAATCTAAAAAAATATTTGTTAAAGGTGGCATGGCAATACGCATAGCCTGAGGGAGAACAATTCCTATAACAGACTGTCGATAATTAAGACCCAATGACTGTGCCGCTTCCCATTGTCCATATTCCACACTATTCAGCGCGGCTCGATTGACCTCTGCAATATAAGCTGCCGCATTTAGACCAAAACCAAGCACCGCTGCTTGAAAAGCGGTAAACTCAATACCAACTGCCGGTAAACCGAAGTAAATAATAAATAAAAAAACTAAGACAGGCGTCCCTCTCATAAACGATATATAGACACGCGCGGGTAAACGGACTGTTTTTCGCTCACTTGATCGCATCAAAGCTAGCGGCAAACCAAGCATCATACCAATAGCCATACTAAGAAATGATACCGCTATGGTCATCGGTAATCCCGAGAGAATGAGCGGTAAATTCTCAATGGCTTTATCAATATTAAAAAAACCTAATTGCATTGTCTGCACATTTACCGCCCCCCTATGAATCGATTCATTAAATATCTAAACCTTCAATCACTTCAATATCTTCAGCTGGTTTTTGTGAAGCATCTTCATCATAAAATGTTTCAGCAATCTCCGTTAACGTTCCATCTTCACGCATCTCAGCTAGTACTGAGTTTACAGCCTCTTCTAACTCCGTTTCTCCCTTTTTCATTACAAGTGACTGCTCCGTCGGATGGAATTTCAAGTCTGGGTGCATCATAATATCAAAATCCGGAAATGCGGCTACACCAAATTTAATAAGGAAATAATCATTTACAACCACATCTGTACGCCCGATTGAAACGTCACGTAAATAGGCTTCATTACTCGCATTGCCATACGTCTTAACTTCGGCCCCAAAATGACGTGCAATTTCTGATGATACTGTTGTATCACCACCACCATTAATCTTACCTTCAAGATCTTCTAATGCAAAGACACCCGAAAAATCACTTTTCCTTACCACCATTGTTGAGTATGAATATTTGTACGGATCAGAAAAAGTATAATTTTCTTTTCTTTTTTTCGTTGCGGTTAAATCATTAGCTGCCATATCCACACGACCAGTTTCAACAGCTGGAAGCATACCGTCCACACTCATGATTTCAAACTTGACATCTAGTCCTAGACGTTTACCAACTTCACGTGCCACTTCTACATCAAAGCCGGTTAAGGCATCTTCATCATTATAATAAGAAGCGGCTATAAGTGTACCCGAAGTAGCTACAGTTAACACACCTTCTTCTTGAATCTCATCATATAGTGATGCATCGTTCGAACATGCACTTAAAACTAAGACACCAATCAATAACATTGTCGCAAGTAATTTTTTCAACCTTTCCAACCCCTTTGTATATTTTCTGAATGTTCTTTAACGCTTTTCACTATATCAACTATTACAAAGTAATGCAATAGATTTACACAATCTGTACTATATTTTTTTATGTTTCTGTACTATAACAAAAATCATTGTCTTGTCACCTGTTTCACAAAATGTTCACACTTCTACTGAAATCTTCTCTACTACCTTGCATAATTTATAATACTTGTTATACTTAATTTATAATAATTATAAATTAAGTATAACATTATATTATCACTTTTATCTATTTAACAACATTACTAGAGATATAAACTGATTTTAATTCTCATTTAAAAAAAGGAGGTTATGAAATGATCCCATTAACTAAAAACATTACAAATAACAATAAGACTCATTCTCAATTAGTACAGTTTGTTTTGACAACTATCTATAAACATAAAGAATTGATAGCTGCTTTTGTTGGAGGGTTGCTCGTTTTAACAGCTTGGGTCTTTCAAGATTTTTTAACAGAGCTCTCCTATATTACACTTAATATAGCTGCCTTTATAATTGGCGGTTATGCTAAAGCAAAAGAAGGACTAACAGAGACGCTAAAAAAGCGCACATTGAATGTTGAGTTACTTATGATTCTTGCAGCTATTGGGTCAGCGATTATCGGTTATTGGGTAGAAGGGGCAATCTTAATTTTTATTTTTTCTCTCTCTGGAGCGATGGAAACATACACTATGCAAAAAAGCGCCCGCGATTTATCGAATTTAATGCACTTACAACCCGATACTGCCTTACGGATAACCAATGGCAAAGAAGAAATTGTATCAGTGGATGTACTTGCTATTGGCGACACCATTTACGTTAAGCCTGGAGAGCGTATGCCCGCAGATGGCATTATTCTTACAGGACGAACGTCGATAGATGAGAGTGCATTGACTGGGGAGGCGATCCCAATAGAAAAATCAGTAGATGACTGCGTGTATACTGGTACAGTGAACCAAAGCGGTGCATTAACAGTTAAGGTTACCGCAGATGCGAGTCAATCTTTCGTCCAGAAAATAATGGCACTCGTACGGTCTGCTCAATCAGAAAAGTCACCTGCTCAACTATTTATTGAGCGCTTTGAAAATCTCTATGTTTACATCGTCTTAGTAATCACAGCTTTAATGATGGTTCTTCCTCCCTTTATCGTTAATTGGAGCTGGAACGAAAGTTTTTATCGCGCAATGATTTTACTCGTAGTCGCATCACCTTGCGCTCTTGTTGCTTCCATTAGCCCTGCCACACTTTCGGCTATTTCAACAAGTGCTAGACATGGTATGTTAGTGAAAAGCGGGCAGCATTTAGAAAATCTAGAAAAAGTTCAAGCAATCGCTTTTGATAAAACAGGCACACTTACCGTTGGCAGACCAGAAGTGACAAATATATTTATTAAGTCTGGAGAAAACATAACGACCATTATTGAACGTATCGTTCAAATTGAGAAAGGATCAAGTCACCCGCTTGCCGAAGCTATGATACGTTTTAGTAAGAACTATCTAGACCCATCGAAAGTTGAAGCAACAAAGGATATGACAGAAGTAATCGGTAAAGGGGTCATAGCCACTTTTCATGGTGAAAGATGGGCTATTGGAAACGAAAAGCTATTCGATCATACTGTAGACAACTGGTATGAAAATGAGGCCACTGCATTAAAAGAAACTGCCAAAACACTCGTCTATGTATGCAAAAACAATGATGTGGTCGCCATCATTGCCTTAAAAGACGAAATCAGACAAGATACTCTTGAAGCTATTAAGACATTTCATTCACTTGGTATTGAAACTGTTATGTTGACGGGCGACAATGAGCGAACAGCTGAAGCCATCGCTCATGAAGTTGGATTAACACGCTATGTGGCAAGCTGTATGCCTGAGGATAAAGTAACTGCGTTAAAAAGTCTTCAAATGACGTTTGATACGGTTATGATGGTTGGAGATGGCATCAATGATGCACCAGCGCTGGCTACCGCAAATATCGGTGTAGCCATGGGGGCAGGGACTGACGTTGCCTTAGAAACAGCTGATATCGTACTTATAAAAAACAAATTAGCAAAACTTGTTGATCTTTTCAACTTATCTAAGCAGATGAACAAAATAATTAAGCAAAATATTCTATTTTCAATTTCTATCATTGTATTACTCGTAATATCTAATTTATTCCAATTCATCAACTTACCTCTTGGCGTCATTGGCCATGAGGGAAGTACAATATTAGTTATTCTTAATGGCTTACGTTTACTTAAAATCAGAAACTAAAAATCGAGTAGGAGGTAGGTGATTAATTCACCTACCGACCTCTCACACCACCGTACGTACGGATCCGTATACGGCGGTTCAATAATTTAAGTATCGTTTTAATTTATAGTCAGATCTAAATTGACTTGCTTTCAAGCGAAGGTTTAAATTTCTTAGCCCCCACTTCAATAGTCGCTCATTTGATAGTGCTCGATGAAGGGCAGGTGTTTTTGAGTTATTCCAATACCCCTTCCTACTCGCAGCTAATTTAAGTGCTTCGTTATGAGATATTCCGTATTTTCGAAGTTTTCTATACCTCGTTCTCACATGTTTCCAGCGTTTCCAAATCATTTGACGGAGTCT